>CAXTJU010000051.1:0-24462 GCA_964244655.1 uncultured Acetobacteraceae bacterium
GGCCAGCACCGCCCGCGCGCCGCTGCCGGCGAAGCGGGCGGCGAGCGCGGCAGCCTGGCGCCGGCCGGCGGGCGAGAGCGGCACGTCGGGCATGCGGCCGGCCAGCACGTGGCCGAGCAGCCCGTGCTCGGCGTGGCGCACCAGATGCAGCGTGACGGCGGGCAACGGCTTCGGGTCAGCCTTGCTTGCGGCGGATGGCGGCCAGCCGGCGCATCGCCGCGGTCTGCTCCTCCTCGCCCAGCTCCCGCCACAGCCGCAGCAGGGCCAGCTCCTCGGCCCCCTGCGCCGTGCTTTCCAGCACCGGGTCCGCGCCGAACATCAGCCAGGACGGCGTCACCCCCACCGCCTTGGCGACCCGGCGCGCGTTGGCCCACCGCATCCCGTGCAGCCCCGTCACCCAGGCATGCACGGTGGGCTGCGACACGTCCAGCTTGCGGGCCAGGTCGGCGGCGCTCAGCCCGGTGTCCTTCAACATGCGGCGGAGCCGGGTCGCGGGAGTGGATTTTGCCATGGCTCCGCTCTACAGTTAGGCAACTCCTATTGCAACTGCCAATGGCCGTGCGCTAGGCCTGTCCTATGCATTTTCTCCTAAGACTGCCATCGCGTGCACGTCCTTGACCTGTTCAGCGGCATCGGCGGCCTGGCGCTCGGCTTCGAGCGCGCCGGGATGCGCACAGCCGCGTTCTGCGAGGCCGACTCGTTCGCCCGCGGCGTGCTGCGCCGCCATTGGCCGAACGTGCCTTGCTACGAACGGGTCGAGGACCTGTCCGCCCGTCGGCTGCGGACGGACGGGGTGCCCGCGCCCGGCCTCGTCTGCAGCGGCTTTCCCTGCCAGGACATCAGTGCGGCCGGGCGCGGCGCCGGGCTCGACGGCGCGCGCAGCGGGCTGTGGCGGCACATGCTGCGGCTGGTGGAGGAGTGCCGACCCGGTTGGGTGGTGGCTGAGAACGTCCCTGCGCTGCGCGTTCGCGGCGCGGACCGGGTGCTCGCCGGCCTGGAAGCGGCGGGCTACGCCTGCTGGCCGCTCGTGGTGGGTGCTGCCCATGCCGGCGCGCCCCACCGGCGGCAGCGCGTTTTCATACTGGCCCACGCCGGTGGCGCGGGACTGGAAATCCCGCTCGGCCAACCAGCGCACCCGGCGGCGCTCCTGCCCCCTGGCGGATGCGGTGGATGGCCGGCTGACCCCGGGCTGGATGGAGTGGCTGATGGGCTTCCCGCCAGGCTGGACCGAAACCTGGACCGGGAGCGCCGGCCCCGGCTGAAGGCGCTGGGCAACGCCGTCGCCCCGGACGTGGCGACGGCGGTGGGCCAAGCGGTGATGGCCGCGCAGGCGGCCGTTCAGGCGGCGGCGGAACGCACCCGGCCGGCGAACGCCTTGCGGAACTTGGCGACCTTCGGCCCCACCACGGCGCGGCAATACCCGGCGTAGGGGTTGCGCTCGAAGTAGCGGTCATGCTCCGGCTCGGCGCGGTAGAAGGCCGGGGCCGGCAGCACCTCCGTCACCAGCTTGCCATCATACACGCGCGCATCGGCGATCTCGGCCATGACCGCCGCCGCCGTGGCGGCCTGCTCCTCGGAATGGGTGAAGATCGCCGAGCGGTACTGCGTCCCGGCATCGGCGCCCTGGCGGTTCAGCGTCGTCGGGTCGTGGATGGTGAAGAACACCCGCAGCAGGTCGGCGTAGTCCAGCTCCGCCGGGTCGAACTGCACCTGCACCACCTCGGCATGGCCGGTGGCGCCGGTGCAGACCTGCGCGTAGGTGGGGTTCGCGCGCGCGCCGCCCATGTAGCCGGACTGCACGGCCGTGACGCCGCGAAGATCCTGGAACACGGCCTCCAGGCACCAGAAGCAGCCGCCGCCCAAAGTTGCAGTCTCGTTTGCCATCACCCTAGCTCCATCGTGGTCTGCCCGAGATGGCGACGCGGTGCGCCGTTGTCGAGGCAGCACAACCCAGGGTGGGCTGCATCCAATTTTGCGACTGTCTCGTAATGTGAGCGGACGTTATGTTGGAAGCATGCCTTGGCCGCTCACCTGATCATTGCAAGCGGCTTGCTGGCGGGGTTTTTAGCGGCTAAACGCGCTCCCACAATGAAGAGCGACGCTGAACCGCCGCGTTTGACTGCACTTGCCGGCGAGGCAGGGATGCAGACCGCGGACCTGCTCGGCCGTTGCGGCCGGGGGGACGCCAAGGCCTTCCGCACGCTGTACGAGGCGCAGTCGAGTCGGCTGTATGGCGTCGCGCTCCGCATCACCCGAAACCCCGCCCTCGCGTCGGACGCCGTGCACGACGCCATGCTGCAGGTCTGGCGCAACGCCGACCGCTACGACCCGGAGCGTGGCAACGCGGAGGGTTGGCTGGTCAGCCTCGTGCGCTACCGCGCGCTCGACATCGTCCGCCGGCAAGGCCGCGAGACAACCGGCGTCGATCTGCCCGACCAGGCGGACGAGTCGCCTGACGTGCTGAGCCGGCTGATGTCGGACCAGGACGGCACGGCGCTGCGCCGCTGCCTGGAGGACGTGCAGCCAGCCCGGCGGCGTTTGGTGGAGCTGGCCTTCATTCAAGGCATGTCGCAGAGCGAGATCGCCGCTTTTCTCGCCCAGCCGCTCGGCACCGTGAAATCGTCCATCCGCCGGGCGCTGCTCGCCCTGCGCACATGCCTCGAGCCAGGCGGCGGAATCTTGCCGTGAGCGGGTCCGAGGACGACCCCATGCTGCTCGCCGCGGAATATGCGCTCGGCAGCCTTGACCTGGCCGACATGCGCGAAGCCGAGGCCATCGCCGCGCGGAACCCGGCCTTCGCCGCCGAGGTCGCGTTCTGGCAGCGCCGGCTGCATCCGCTGAGCCGCGCCATCGATCCCGTGCAGCCGCCCGCCGCCCTGTGGCAGCGCCTCGCCCTGGCGACGGGGATCGAGGCGGCCCCCGTCCCGCGTAGGGCGCCCGTCCGCCGCGCCGGCCGATTCTGGCCTGCCGCGACGGCCGTCTCCCTGGCGCTGGCGGCATGCCTGGCGCTGTTCGCCTTCCTGCCGCGCCCGCCTGCCCCTGGCGCGGAGCCGGCGCGCTTTGCCGCCGCCCTCGCGCCGCTCAGCACGCCCGCCCGCTTCCTGGCCGAGACGCAGGCAGATGGCAGCATCACCATCACCACGCTGGACCCGGCGGCAGCTCCGGCCGGGCGGGACTTTCAGCTCTGGGGGCTGCCGCAGGGCGCCACCGCGCCGGTATCGCTTGGCGTGCTGACGCCGGGTCGGCAGGTGCTGACGCCGGCGCAGCGGGCTTCGGCGCAGGAGCAGTTGCTGGTGTCGGACGAGCCGGCCGGTGGGTCGCCCACGGGGCAGCCGACAGGGGCTGTGCTGTTCGGCGGCAAGCTCGTGCCGCTCAGCCCGGTCCCCTAGCGGCTTTGCACGGCTCTGCCCGGCCTAGCCTGGCAGCAGCACCCGGTCCGTCACGAACAGCACTCCGTTGGCCTGCTTCGCGTCGTAAAGCGTGATCGCGGCCAAACCCCCCTTAGAATCCTTCACGACCAGGTTGGACGGGCCGTTGGTCGTGACCTCCAGCTTGCCCTCGTCGATGGTTTCCAGCTCGGTCTGGCCCTTGCCGGCGCGCAGCAGGAAGTGCAGCCGGGCCGAGGAGTAGTTGCCCGCCACGACCTGCATAGACAACAGCGCCACCAGCCGCTCTTTGCTCTCCGGCCGGCGCAGCGCCTCCAGCACGCCCGGCGGCAGGGCCGCGAACGCCGCGTTGGTCGGCGCGAACACCGTGAACGGGCCATGCCCTTGCAGCGCCTCCGCCATGCCGGCGTCGTGCAGCAGCCCGAGGAACACCGTGTGGTCGGACGACTGCGCCAGGTTCTCCATCAGGTCCCGGTCTGACGCCATCGCGTGGCCGCCGACGGTGACGGTGCTGGCCGCCACGCCCCGCTGCGCCCACGACGCTGACGACGCGCCGGCCAAAGCCACGACGAAGGCGGCGTACGCCAGGACCGGTTGCTTCATACGTTCTGCACTAGGGGCTTCCCTAAGCGGACGCAACCGAGGCGCGCCGATGACGGCAGGCCGCCGTGCCTGGCCCATTTACCGCCCGCCCGGCTGACACCACCGCCCTCCACCGCTATATGCCCCGGCAATGACCGACCCCGACCCGCGCCGCCGCCGCATTCTGTTCCGCGCCACCCACCGCGGCACCCAGGAGACCGACCGCCTCGTCGGCGGCTACGTCGCCCCGCGCCTGCTGGGTTTCACCGACACCGAGCTGGACGCCATCGAGGCCATGATGGACCTGCCGGACGTGGACCTGGCCGACTGGCTCATGGGCCGCGTCCCCATCCCGCCCGGCGACCACGCCCCGCTGCTGCGCGCCATGTACCAGGCCATCCACCAATGAGCGCCGTCACCATCTACGGCGCGCCCGAGGGCTACGACGCGCTCCTGCTGGCGCGCCGCCGGGCGGAGCACGCCGGGTCCGTGCTGCACGTGGCGCGCGACGACACCCGCATGGCCCGGCTGGGCGAGGCGCTGGCCTTCTTCGCGCCCGAGCTGGAAGTGCTGCGCTTCCCCGCCTGGGACTGCCTGCCGTACGACCGGGTCTCCCCCAACCCGGCCATCGTGTCCGAGCGCATCGCCTGCCTGGCGCGGCTGGGCGAGCCGGCCGGCAGGCCGCGCATCGTGCTCACCACCGTCAACGCTTTGGTGCAGCGCGTGCCGCCGCGCGTCGTGTTCCGCGGCGCCAGCCTGTCCGTCCGCACCGGCGGCAGCATCGCACCCGCCGCGTTGACGCAGTTCCTGGAAGCCAACGGCTACGGCCGCGCCGACACCGTCATGGAACCCGGCGAGTACGCGCTGCGCGGCGGCATCATCGACATCTTCCCCGCCGGCGAGCCGGACCCGGTGCGGCTCGACCTGTTCGGCGAGGAGGTGGAAAGCATCCGCCGTTTCGACGCCGCCACCCAGCGCTCCAACGACCGCATCGACCGGCTGGAGCTGCGACCCGTCTCCGAGGTGGCGCTCGACCCGGCGAGCGTCACCCGCTTCCGCGAGGCCTGGCGCGAGCTGTTCGGCCCGGAGGCGGCGCGCGACCCGATCTACGACAGCATCTCCGCCGCCCGCCGCCACCCCGGCATGGAGCACTGGGCGCCGCTGTTCCACGCCACGATGGAGAACCTGCTCGACTACCTGCCGGATGCCGCCGTCAGCCTGGACAACGAGTGGGAGGCGGTGCTGGCGGCCCGGCTGGAGATGATCGCCGACCACTTCGACGCCCGCAAAACCCCGCCGCGCGACGGCGAGGTGCCGTACCGCGCCCTGCCGCCGGAGCGGCTCTACCTGGACCGGCCGGAGTGGGACGAGATGCTGGCCTACGGGCCGCTGTTCCAGTTCAGCCCCTACAGCAAGGACGCCGCCAGCCCCGGCATCGACGCCGGCGGGCGGCCGGGCGCGCTGTTCACTCAATCCGGCGGCCACGCCACCGCAGACGTGTTCGCCCAGCTGGGCGACCAATCCGCCACCTGGGGCCGCGAGCGCCGCCGCACCGTGGTCGCCGCCTGGACGCGCGGCTCGCGCGAGCGGCTGGCCAACCTGCTGCGGGAGAACGGCCTGCGCGCCATCACCGCCGACAGCTGGCAGAAGGTTCGCGTGGCGCCGCGCGACCACGTCGTGCTGGTCACGCTGGGGGTGGAGCGCGGCTTCATCACCGACGAGATCGGCCTGGTGGGCGAGCAGGACCTGCTGGGCGAGCGCATCAGCCGCCCGCCGCGCCGCCGCAAGCGCGCCGACCAGTTCATCGCCGAGGCCACCGAGATCGCCGAGGGCGACCTGGTGGTGCACGGCGACCACGGCATCGGCCGCTACGACGGTCTGGTGACGCTGCAGATCGGCTTTGCCTCGCACGACTGCCTGCGGCTGCTGTACGACGGCGGCGACAAGCTGTTCGTGCCGGTGGAGAACATCGAGGTGCTGAGCCGCTTCGGCGCCGAGGGGGGTGCCGCGCTCGACAAGCTGGGCGGCGCGTCCTGGCAGAACCGCAAGGCGCGCATGAAGCAGCGCATCCGCGACATGGCGGGCGAGCTGATCCGCACCGCCGCGATGCGCCGGGTGCGGGACGCCACCAGCCTCACGCCGCAGGAAGGCGCGTGGGACGAGTTCTGCGCCCGCTTCCCGTTCGCCGAGACGGAGGACCAGGCCCGCGCCATCGCCGACGTGCTGGAGGACCTGGCCGCCGGCCGCCCGATGGACCGGCTGATCTGCGGCGACGTGGGCTTCGGCAAGACCGAGGTGGCCCTGCGCGCCGCCTTCGTGGCCGCCATGAGCGGGGCGCAGGTGGCCGTCGTGGTGCCCACCACGCTGCTCGCCCGGCAGCATTTCCGCACCTTCACCCGCCGCTTCGAGGGGCTGCCGGTGAAGGTGGGCCAACTCAGCCGCATGGTGACGGCCAAGGACATGGCCGAGACCAAGCGCGGCCTGGCGGACGGCAGCGTCAGCATCGTCGTCGGCACCCACGCGCTGCTGGCCAAGGGGATCGAGTTCGCCGACCTCGGCCTGCTGATCGTGGACGAGGAGCAGCATTTCGGCGTTTCCCACAAAGAGAAGCTGAAGGCGCTGAAGGCCGACGTGCACGTGCTGACGCTGTCGGCCACCCCCATCCCGCGCACGCTGCAGCTGGCGCTGACCGGGGTGCGGGAGATGAGCCTGATCGCCACGCCGCCGGTGGACCGGCTGGCGGTGCGGACCTTCATCATGCCGTTCGACGGCGTGGTGGCGCGGGAAGCCATCCAGCGCGAGCGGTTCCGCGGCGGGCAGATCTTCTGCGTGGTGCCGCGGCTGGAGGACATGGACCGCATGGCGACCCGGCTGCGCGAGATCGTGCCGGAGGCGCGCATCACCCAGGCGCATGGCCGGTTGGCCCCCACCGAGCTGGAACGGGTGATGACCGAGTTCGGCGACGGCAAGTACGACATCCTGCTCTCCACCAACATCGTGGAGTCCGGGCTGGACATGCCGGCGGTGAACACGCTGATCATCTACCGCGCCGACATGTTCGGGCTGGGCCAGCTGTACCAGCTGCGCGGCCGGGTCGGGCGCGGCAAGCAGCGCGGCTACGCCTACCTCACCTGGCCGCAGCAGCAGCGCCTGTCCGCGGCGGCGGAGAAGCGGCTGGGGGTGATGCAGACGCTGGACCAACTGGGCGCCGGGTTCACCCTGGCCTCGCACGACCTGGACATCCGCGGCGCCGGCAACCTGCTGGGCGACGAGCAGAGCGGCCACATCCGCGAGGTCGGCATCGAGCTGTACCAGCAGATGCTGGAGGACGCGGTGAACGAGCAGCGGGCCGAGCGCGGCCGCCACAAGGCCGAGGATCGGGACTGGACGCCCAACATCTCGCTCGGCCTGCCCGTGCTGATCCCGGACACCTACGTGCGGGACCTGCCGGTGCGGCTCGGGCTGTACCGCCGCATCGGCAGCCTGGCCTCGGACGGCGAGAGCGAGGCGATGGCGGCCGAGCTGGTGGACCGCTTCGGCGCGCTGCCGGAGGAGGTGGACAACCTGCTGCAGGTGGTGGCGCTCAAGCGCGGCTGCCGCGAGGCGGGGGTGGAGCGGCTGGAGGCGGGGCCGAAGGGCATGGTGCTGCAGTTCCGCGGCAACGCCTTCGGCAACCCGGGCGGCCTGGTCGGCTGGCTCGGCACCCAGAAGGGTGCCATCCGCCTGCGCCCCGACCACAAGTTGGCGATCGCGCGGGAGATGGCGGTGAGCGAGCGCATCAGGACGGCACGGGACGTGCTGCGCAGCCTGCACCGCATCGCCGCCCAAGCCCAGGCAGCGTGACGTTCGGCTTGGCTCCCGGCGCGCTGCTGGCCTGGGCTACCGCCGTGCTGAGCGGCGGCGCGGCGCTGGGCACCGTGCTGGCCGTGGTGTCGCAGCTGTGGCGGCCGAAGGCGCGGGTCTGGTGGCCGGCCGCCGTGCATGGCGCGGTGGGGGCGGCCGGGTTCGCGCTGCTGCTGTGCGCGCTGCGCGGCCCGGCGCGCGGGGTGCGGATGGGTGCCGGGTCATTCGGCGTGTTCGCGGCGTATTTCTTCGTGGGCGCGCTGGCGCTGGGGCTGCTGATGGCGGCCATGCGGCTGCGCGGCAAGGCATCCGGCATACTGCTGGTCGGCACCCATGCCACCGTGGCGATCATCGGGCTGGTGCTGCTGGTCGCCTACTTGTCCGCTCCGGCCTGACGCGCGACTGGGCAGTCAGCAGAGCCCCACCACCAGGGCCACCAGCCAACCCATCAGGGCGGCGCTCAGCGCCAGTGCCACGAGCAAGCCGACCGCCTCGCGTCGGAGATGAAAACGGGTGCGCCCCATGAGATGACCGTCGCAATCTTCATGCCGGTCAGCAAGCCGTTGCAATTACTCACGAAGCTGTGTTGATAACATCCAAGTGTAAGATGGCGTTGACACTCTGGCCATGAACGAAGTCAGCCCGCCGCCAGCGCCTCGTTCTCCATGTCGCGCCCCGGCAGATCGGCTGGCTGTCGCAAGGCGATCACGGCCACCGCCGCGGAACTGAGCGCCACGAACAGCTCGATGGCATGCGGCAGCCCCATGCCGTTGCCGGCTGCTGGGACGACGTAGGTGGCGACGCCCTGGCCGCAGGCCGCCAGCGCGTAGGCCAGGCCCATGCCGAACGAGCGCACGGCGTTGGAGAACCGCAAGGAGAGATAGTGCGGCACCAGCGCGAACACGCCGCTGCTGGAAGCGCCCATCACGAAGGCCGCGCCCAGCAGCAAGGCCGCCCCCTGCGAGGCGGCGAACGGCACGACGGCGGCCACGGTGATGGCGAGGCAGCTCAGGATCACCGGCCGGTCGCCGAGCCGGCCGGCGGCGAACCCGCACAGCAGCTTGCCGCCGATGGACCCGGCCGAATACAGCGCCACGGCGGCGAACACGCCATCCGGGCTGTAGCCGTGCTCGCTGCGCAGCAGCGCCGGATAGAAGCTGTAGATGGCCGCCGTCTGGAATTGCAGCGCCAGCATGAAGGCGCAGGCCTGCCACGCAGCCCCGTCCATGCGGAAGCGCGGTCGGGCGGACGGCCGGCCCGGCGTGCCCCGCTCGGCCTGGGTGCGCTCAGCCTGGGTGCGCAGCCATACCGGGCTCTCCGCGATGCCCCTGCGGATGAAGATGGCCAGCAGCGCCGGGGCGACGCCGACCAGGAACAGCGACCGCCAGCCGAAGGACGGCAGCAGCAGCGCCTGCGCCCCGGCGGCGGCGAAGAAGCCGAACTCGTAGCCGGCCATCATCAGCGACGACGCGGCGGAGCGCGCCTTCTCCGGCACGCTCTCCATCAGCAGCGCCGCCGAGGCGGTCCACTCCCCGCCGAAGCCGATGCCGAACAGCAGCTGGATCACCAGCAGCGCCGTGTAGCTCCAGGCCAGCCCGGACAGGCCGGAGAAGGCGGCGAACCAGATGACGCCGGCCATGAAGGTGAGCTTGCGGCCGTAGCGGTCGGCGAGCCAGCCCCAGCCGATGTTGCCGCCGACCCGGCCCAGGCTCTGCGCCGTGATCACCAGGCCCATGGCGGTGAGGCTGACGCCGAAGTGCTTGCCGATGTCCGGCAGCACCAGCAGCAGCGCCACCTGGTCGAACGCGTCCAGGAACCAGCCGAGGAACGCCGCCAGCACCAGCCGCCAATGCGGCCGCAGCAACGCGAGCGGCGACTCCTGCGCCCCGCTCACAGGCCGGCCGCGGCGATGATGCGTCGGCGCATCTCCGCGTCCGGCAGCGGCCCGGACCCGGCGCGCGCGTTGCTCGCCATGTGCGCCGGGCTCCGCGTGCCGGGGATGGCGCAGGTGACGGCTGGATGGCCGAGCACGAACTTCAGCGCCAGCTCCGCCCAGTTGGCGCAGCCCAGCTCCGCCGCCAGGCCCGGCAGGGGCTGGCGGCTGAGCCGGGGCACCAGCGCGCCCTTGCCGAACGGCCGGTTGGCCAGCACGGCGATCCCGCGCTCAGCCGCCAGCGGCAGCAGCGCCTTCTCCGCCGCCCGGTCCGCCAACGAGTAGTTCACCTGCACGAAGTCGATCGGCTCGGACCGCATCACCGCTTGCAGGTCGGCATGGGCGCTCGTCTTGAAGTGGGTGATGCCGACGTAGCGCACCCGGCCCTGCTCCTTGGCGGACCGCAGGGTGGCGAGGTGGAGCTGCCAATCGACCAGGTTGTGGATTTGCACCAGGTCCAGCACCGGCGCCCGCAGCAGGTCGTGGGAGCGGGCAAGCTGCGCCACGCCGGCCTCCCGGCCATGGGTCCAGACCTTGGTGGCGATGAAGGCGCGGCCGCGCACGTCCATCTCCTGCACCAGGGCGCCGGCGACCCCCTCCGCCCGGCCGTACATGGGCGAGCTGTCCACCACCGCGCCGCCGCCGTCGAACAGCTGGCGCAGCACGTCCCGCAGCGGCGCCTGCCCGGCAGGACCCACGTTGAAGGTGTTCCAGGTGCCGCAGCCGATGACCGGCAGCAGCTCACCCGTGGCGGGAATGGGTCGTTTCAGCATGATGCGGTCCTGCGGAAGGCGATGGCGCGGCTGCCGGGAGATGAAGGCGGCAGGGTGGGATGCAAGCACGGCCGCCGTCCCGGAGTTGGACATCGCATGCGTCAATTCACGAAGACTTGCCGATATGATGGCGCTTCAACGTGCAAAGCTTTACGGTGCAGTTACAGCACGCTTGCATTAAGGTGAGAATTGTATAGATAATGATCCATGCCCCGGCCGGATTTGCTGCTGAAAGAGGCACTTAGGGAGAGACATCTGACCATTCCGACACAACCGGAAGGCGTTGTGCCTTATGCCGCCTGGATGGACGCTCTGCGGGATGTCTCCGTCGGCATCCGGTCCGGGCACGTCGTCGTCCTGTCTGGGCTGCCCGGGGTCGGCAAGACGAGCTTGCTGCACGCGCTGTCCACCCTGCTGGGGCAGGGCGGCCGGCCCGTCGCGTTCCTTCAGCCGGATCATCCGCCGCCGCCGGGCGCCGTTCTGCTGGTGGATGACGCGCACCGGATCGGCGAGGAAGCTTTGCAGGCGGCGCTGCACCATCCGGCAGCCTGCGTCCTGGCCGGCGGGCCGGCGCTTGCCATCTTGGCCGGCGGCCTGTCGCGCCGGGTCACGGCGGTGGGATTGCACCCGGTGCCGCCAGGTGCGGCGGCCAGCTTTGTGGCAGCCCTGCTGCGGGAGGGCGGCCAGGCAACCCCCTTCACGCCGGGCGCCGCCGAGCGGCTGCAAGCCCTTGGCCGCGGCCTGCCCGGCACCATGGCGCGGATCGCACGGTCGGCCATCGGCATCGCGTCGGAGCGGTCGGCCGCCATGGTGGGTCCTGACCACGTCGAACAAGCCTGGAAGCATCAAGCCCGGGACGATCAAGTCCGGGAGGATCAAGCATGGCCGGACCAAGCCGCCCCGCCGCGCCCAGCGCCGCAGGGAGCGGTGGACGTGGCCTGGCTCGCAGCGCCGCCGGACGGCCAAGCTGTTGCCCCGGCCGAACCGCGGCGTCGGCGCTGGCCAGCGTTGGCGGCCGTCGGCTTGGCGGCCGGCCTCGCCGTCCTGTTGCTGGCATGGCCGCGGCGCACCGACCCCGTGCAGCCGGCCGCGTTCGCGTCCAACCCGCCCGAGCCGGCGCCCGCGGTCGTCCCCGCATCCCCGCCCGCGCCGCTGCCGACGGGGGTTTCCTTGCACGTCACGCTTGTCGTTCCCCCCGGCGCCGCCGAACGGGCGGCCCGCGTCGCGGAAACGATGGCGCTGCTGGGCTACGACGTGGTCGGGCAGCGGATGGCGGCCGTGCGGCCGGCGACCCTGGAGGTGCAGTACGGCTATGCCGAGGATGCGCCCGCGGCCGCCAGGCTGGCGGAGGCGATCGGAGCCGGCCCTGCCACGCCGCGCCCGCTGCCGGAGTCTGCCAACGCCCTTTCCGCACCCGGCGCCGTGGAGGTTATGGTGCCGTCCGCCGGCCCGCTGCGTTCCGGCCTGTCAACCGCCCGATCCAACCAAGGAGATTAGAATGCGCATTTCCCTGACCTATGGCTGCGCCGCCCTGCTGGCGGCCCTGACGGTGCGGGCGCAAGCCCAGCCGGCGCCCGACCACGTGCAAACCGCCGCCGTGGTGCGCGAAGCGCCGCCGCTGCCCGGCCAGCCGATTCCAGCGATCTCGCCCGACTCCGTGGTGCTGTATTTCGACAAGGGCAGCTCCGCCATCCGGCCGCAGGACCGGGCGCTGCTGGACAAGGCATCGCGGACCTACCGTGACGGCCATCCCATCGTGATGATCGTGGTCGGCGGCACGGATTCGGTGGGCTCGCCCGCCGGGAACCTGGCCCTGTCCGACCGCCGCGCCCAGATCGTGCTGCGCGAGCTGGTGGCCCGCGGCATCCCGGTGGAGCGGTTCCAGGTCCTGGCGAAGGGGGAGACGGACCAGCCCGTCGTGGCCGCCCAAGGCGTCGCGGAGCCGAACGACCGCCGGGTCGAGGTTCATTGGCGCTAAGGCACGGGGCCGTCATGGCGGCGCGCCGCGCGGCCTTGGCCGCCGCCTGCCTCGCCTGCTTGCCGGCGGCAGCGCCGCCTGATGGGTGGCAGGCGTACAACGCCGGGCACTTCGGCGAGGCGGTGGCGCTCTGGACCGGCCAGGCCGTCGCCGGCGACGCGCAGGCGCAGTTCGGCCTGGGGCTGGCCTATGATCTCGGCCAGGGCGTGAGCCAGGATGCGGGCAGCGCTTGCCACTGGTACCAGCGCGCCGGCGAGGCGGGGGTCCTGACGGCCACGTTCAATGCCGCCGTGATGATCGACCAGGGCCGGTGCGGCGACCGCGACGCGGCCCTGGCGGCACGGTGGTATGGCCGCGCCGCGGCCGCCGGCTATCCCCGGGCGGAGTATGTCATGGGGCAGCTTTACGAGTCCGGCGACGGCGTGCCGCGCAATCTCGCCGCCGCCGCCGCCTGGTATGCCGCGGCGAGCCGGGAGGGCATTGCGGCGGCGGCGCACCGGGCGGGTCCGGTCCCCGGCCCGCCCGCGCCGCCGTCAGGGGCGGCCAGTCCCGAGACGCCCTCCGGCGAGACGCTGCGCAACGACAATGGCAACGTCCCGTTCGTCTGGTCGGCGCCGGAGCAGCCTGGGCCGGTGCGCTTCTACGTGGATGTCGAGGCGGTCGCCGACGGCTTGCGTCCAGTGGCGGCGCAATATTCAGAGCGGACCGCCACGATGCTGCCGCTGCCCGCGGGGGCCGGGCAGTATGCCTGGCGCGTCTTCACCGTGTCCGTTGACGGCCGCCATTACGTGCCCAGCGAATGGCGCCGCTTCGAGGTCGCGGCACCCTGACGCCGCGGCATTAGCCGCGGTCCGGAACGATCCCAGCCTGCCGCCGTTGCGGAAGCACCAACCCCGCCGGAGCAAGCCGCCATGCCCACCGACCCCGATCCCAAGGACCCGTCCGCACCGGCGCTGCCCGATGCCAACCGCCTGCCGAACGCCCCCTACCAGCCCGTGCTGACCGGGCAGCCCGCGCTCGTCACCGGCGCCAACTCCGGCATCGGCATGGCTGTGGCGCTCGGGCTGGCGCGGGCGGGGGCGGACGTGGCGGTGAACTACGTCACCCACCCGGAGACCGCCGACGAGGTGGCCCACCAGATTGAGGCGATGGGCCGCAAGGCGATCACCCTCAAGGCCGACGTCAGCAAGGAGGACGAGGTCGAGGCGATGTACGCCGCCGCCATCGCCCAGTTCGGCACCCTGCACATCTCGGTCAGCAACGCCGGGCTGCAACGGGACTCGGCGTTCACCGACATGACGATGGAGCAGTGGAGCACCGTCATGGGCGTCAACCTCACCGGGCAATTCCTGTGCGCCCGGGCGGCGGCGCGGGAGTTCCTGCGCCGCGGCGTGGTGGCGTCCGTGTCGCAGGCGGCGGGCAAGATGATCTTCATGAGCTCGGTCCACCAGGTGATCCCCTGGGCCGGCCACGCCAACTACGCCGCCTCCAAGGGCGGCATCGACATGCTGATGCAGAGCGTGGCGCAGGAGCTGGCGCCGTACTTCGTCCGGGTCAACAGCATCGGGCCCGGCGCCATCCGCACCCCGATCAACACGGCGGCCTGGAGCACGCCGGAGGCCTACAAGGCCCTGATGACGCTAGTGCCGTACAAGCGCATTGGCGAGCCGGACGACATCGCCCAGGCGGCAGTCTGGCTGGCGTCCGACGCGTCCGACTACGTGACGGGCGCCACCCTGTTCGTCGATGGCGGCATGACGCTCTACCCCGGTTTCGCCACGGGCGGGTAGCCCGGCTTCGATACGGGCGGGTAGCGTCATTCTGCCGCCACAGGTGGCCGGCTGGCGCGCTCCTCGTCCGCCGGGTCCCAGGAGATCAGGCGGCCGGGGCGTTTCTCCGTGATGAACGCGAACATCCATTGCGCGCTGACCATCAGGCGGCTGCGGAAGTTGATCAGGAAGAAGATGTGCGCCCCCGCCCACAGGGCCCAGGCCGGCCAGCCGCTGACCTGGACCGGCCCGAACTCGGCCACCGCCCGGGCGCGCCCGATGGTCGCCATGTTGCCGTAGTCGATGTACTTGAACGGACCCGGCGAGCGGCGTCCCTGCACCCGGCGCAGGATCGCGTCCGCCACGTAGTGCCCCTGCTGCTTGGCCACCGGCGCCACGCCGGGCAGCGGCTTGCCCCGGCGGTTCAACGCGAGCGCCGCATCGCCGATCACCTGCACGCCGGGTAGCCCGGCCACCCGCAGGTCCGGCCCGACCGGCACGCGCCCGCCCTTGCCGGGCTCCACGCCGAGCCAGGCGGCCACCGGGGTAGCCGTGTTGCCGGCCGCCCACATGATGGTGCCGGCGTGGATCGGCTCGCCGCCTTCCACGTGCACCACGCCCTGCTCGATCGCCGTCACCTTGGCGCCCGTCCGCACCTCGACGCCGAGCTGGCGCAAGGAGTCGGCCGCATGGTCCGACAGGGCCTGCGGGAAATCCGCCAGCACCCGGTCGCCGCCCTCGACCAGGATGATGCGGGCGTGCGCCTGGCTCAGCTCGTGGTCGGCTTCCATCGTCTGCCGGGCCAGCTCGGCGATGGAGCCGGCCATCTCCACCCCGGTCGGCCCGCCGCCGATCAGCACGAAGGTGAGCTGCCGGGTGCGCTCCGCCGGGTCCTCCGCCACGCAGGCGCGCTCGAAGCCGAGCAGCACCCGGCCGCGCATGTCCAGCGCGTCGTGCAGCGTCTTGAGCCCGGGCGCGAACACCGCCCACTCGTCATGGCCGAAATAGCTGGGCTGCGACCCGGTGGCGACCACCAGCTCGTCGTACGGCACCGCCTGCCCGGCGCAATGGACGCGCTGCGCCGCCGTGTCGATGCCGGTGACGGCGCCCATCATCACGCGGGCGTTGGAGGAGGGCGGGATCACGTCGCGCACCGGCGAGGCGATGTCCGCCGGGGACAGCGCGGCGGTGGCCACCTGGTAAAGCAAGGGCTGGAACAGGTGGTGGTTCTGCTCGTCGATCACCGTGAGGTCGATGTCCGGGTGCGTGGCCAGCGCCAACGCCGTGTTCAACCCGCCGAAGCCGGCGCCCAGCACCACCACGCGGCGCTGCGCCACGCCCGGTGTCGGCTTCTGCCGCCGCCGCGGCTCCAGCTGCGCCACCAGCAGCAGGGCGAGCGCCCCGCCGAGCACGGGCACCAGGTCGGGGATGGCGGAATGGCGGGCCATGGTGGGGATTTCCGGATTGGGTCACGCTGTTAACACGCGACACGCGCCGGAGTTACCGTGGCATGGCAGCCTGGGCGACGCGACCGCCCCCGCCGTGCTTAGGGATGGGCGCCGGCGGGCGCTGCCAGCCACGGATGCGGGCTTCAATCCACGGGGCCGCCATGCTGGAATGGCGGCCTGTCCCGTCAGGAGTGGGTTCAATGAAGTTCGCCTTCGCTGCTGCCGTCGCCTTCTCCGTCCTCGGCGCCGGTGCGCAGGCCATGCCGGCGCTGCACGCCGGGCCGGACCGCAACATCCTCGCCGTCGAAGGCGGCTGCGGCCCGGGCGGCCATCGCGGGCCGGATGGGCTCTGCTACCCGAACTATCGCCGCTACTATCGGCCGGTCCCCGTGTGCCGGCCCGGCTTCCGGCCTGGCCGGTACCTGCAATGCGTGCCGAACTTCTGACGCGGTGAGCACCGAGGACGCCCTGCCCGGCGCGGCGGAGGCCGCATCCTGGCCCGACGAGACGGCCCTTGCCGCCATGCTGGACAACCAGGCGGGCGCCGTGGCGGCGGTGCGGCAGGCGTTGCCCGCCCTCGCCGCCGCCGTGGCAGCCGCGTCCGCCCGGCTGCGCCACGGCGGGGGCCGGCTGGTCTATGCCGGCGCCGGCGCGTCCGCGCGGCTGGCCGCGCAGGACGGGGTGGAGCTGCATCCCACGTTCGGCTGGCCGCACGACCGGCTGGCCACCCTGATCGCCGGCGGCCCGGCGGCGCTGCTGCGCTCCGCCGAGGGGGCGGAGGACGACGCCGCGGCCGGCGCGCTGGCCGGGGTGGAACTGGCGCTGGGGCCGGCCGACGTGGTCGTGTGCGTGGCCGCCTCCGGCGTCACGCCCTACACGGTCGCGGTGCAGGCGGCGGCGCGCCGCGCCGGGGCGCTGACGGTGGCGCTGGCGAACAACACCGGCTCGCCGCTGCTGGCGGGCGCGGAGCATGCGGTTTCGCTGCCCACCGGGCCGGAGTTCCTCGCCGGGTCCACCCGGATGGCGGCGGGCACGGCGCAGAAGATCGCCCTCAACCTGTTCTCGACCCGGCTGATGACGGCGCTGGGCCGGGTGTACCGCGGCCTGATGGTGCAGATGGTGCCGTCCAACGCCAAGCTGGTGGCCCGCGCCCACCGCATGGTGGCGGCGCTCACCGGCATGCCGGAAGACGTGGCGGCCAACGCGTTCGACGCCGCCGACCAGGACATCCGGCTGGCCGTGCTGATGCTGGACGGGCTGAGCCGCACCGCAGCGCAGGCCCGGCTGGACGCGGCCGGCGGGGATCTGCGCGCCGCCCGCGGCTTCTGATGCTGGAAGGACAGGTGCTGACGGAGGCGGGCTGGCTCGCCGCCCGGCTGCACCACGACGCCCTGGTGACGGCCATCGAGCCCTGGCCGGGCGCGCCGCGGGACCGCTGCATCCTGCCCGGCTTCATCGACCTGCACGTGCATGGCGGCGGCGGCGCGGACATGATGGACGGCGCGGCGGCGGTGGCCGCAATGGCCCGCTTCCACGCCCGGCACGGCACGGCGGCGCTGCTGCCGACCACGGTGACCGCCCCCGCCGCCGACCTGTTGCGCGCGGCCGAAGGGGTCGCCGCCGCCCGGCCCGGACCCGGCGGCGCGCGCATCCTCGGCCTGCACCTGGAAGGCCCGTTCATCAACCCGGCCATGCTGGGGGCGCAGCCGCCGTACGCCATCCCGCCCGACCCGGCGCTGGTGGAGGCCATCGCGGCCCGGGTGGCGCTGCGCGTGGCGACGATGGCGCCGGAGGTCGATCCGGACGGCCGCCTGCTGGCCCAATTGGTGGCGCTGGGGGTGCGGGTGCAGCTCGGCCACACCGCCTGCACGGAGGCGCAGGCGCTGGCGGCGCTGCGGGCGGGGGCGAGCGGCTTCACCCACCTGTTCAACGCGATGTCGCCGCTGCACCACCGCGCGCCGGGCTGCGCCGGGTGCGCGCTGGCCCATGCCGGGCACGCGGAGATCATCCTGGACGGGTTGCACGTGGCGCCGGGAGCGATCCGGGCGGCGCTGCGGGCGATCCCGGGCCTGTACGGCGTGACCGACGCCGTGGCGGCGGCGGGGATGCCGGACGGCGAGTACTGGCTGGGGCGGCAGCGCATCCACAAGCGGGCCGGCAGCGTGCGCCTGCCCGGCGGCGGGCTGGCCGGCAGCGTGCTCACCATAGATGCGGCGCTGCGCACCCTGCTCGGGCTCGGCCTGCCGATGGCGGAGGCGTCGCGGCGGCTGTCGCGGATTCCGGCGGACTACCTGGGGTTGCCGCAGCACGGCCGGATTGCGCCGGGCCTGCCAGCCGACCTGGTGGTGGTGGACCCGGAAGGGGGATTGCTGGCCGCGATGGTGGGCGGGGTCGCCGCACCGCAAGCATAGGTTGCGTGTCAAAAAAAATTACACCCAGCAAGAACAGCAACGCTAACCATTTGATCTCATTAATTGGCACGCATCATGCTAATGAGATGATGCCGCTGTGGCATATCGGAGATGGTTTTCGATGCGTAAGTTCCTGCTGCTCGGAGCGGCCCTGCTGGCCGTCCCCGCCACCGCCGGCCTGGCGCATGCCACGCCGATGCTGACGCTGATCGTGACCAACGGCGCGGGCATCGATGACGTGGCGACCGGTTCGGGCACCGTCTCGCTGAACGACGCCCAGCTGAACGCCCGCTTCAAGCTCGATTCCAACTTCGGCGCCGCCGGGTCCAACAACTCGTATTTGAGCCTGACCGCCGCGGCGACCGCCGACAGCGGCAGCGCGACGGCCCGCCCGCTCACCATAGAGATCATCGAAACCAACATCACCGACGCCACGACCCAGCTGGTCGAGTTCGCAGCCTCCAGCTCGATCAACTCCGCCAGCACCGAGGGCGGCAGCGGCCCTGCCGGCACGGCCACGGTCAAGGCCTACTACGACCCGAACGACGGCGCGACCGCCGGCTCCGGCATCGAGCTGGCCAGCGGCATGCTGCCGGACGTGGCGAGCGTGATGAACAGCTATGCCGACGAGACCGTGCACGGGGCGTTCAGCCAGAGCGAGATTGTGACGCTGAACTTCACCAACCCGGCCGGCGGCACCTACGGCTTCACCTCGTCGCTGACGCCGGTGCCGGAGCCGGCCTCGCTGGCGCTGCTGGGCTGCGGCCTGGTCGGCCTGGCCGCCGCCCGCCGCCGCAAGCGCGCCTGATGCCGCGGGCCATGGCAAAACGCCGTGGCCGCCCGTTGCGGTGGGGCGGTCAGCCCCCCGCCATCGTCATCCCGTCCACCCGCAGCGTCGGGCTGTCCACCGCGCGGCGGAGCCGCAGGTCGTTCGCCGGGGTGAGATGCAGGAACATCTGCTTCAGGTTGCCGGCGATGGTGACCTCCGCCACCGGCTCCGCCAGCGCGCCGTCGCGGATCATGAACCCGGCCGCCCCCCGGCTGTAGTCGCCGGTCAGGCCGCTCACGCCCATGCCGAGCAGCTCCGTCACGTAGAAGCCTTCCGCGATGTCGGCCATCAGCTCGGCCGGGCTGTGCCGGCCGGGCGCCATGGTGGCGTTGGTCAGGCCGGGGGAGCCGCCGTTGCTGCGGCCGTTGGTGCGCAGGCCGAGCTGGCGGGCGCTGCGGCTGTCCAGCAGCCAGGTGAGCAGCACGCCGTCCTCGACCAGCGTCATGTTGGCGGTCGGCACGCCCTCCGCGTCGAACGGCTTGGAGCGGGGGCCGCGCAGGCGGCGGGGCTCGTCGGTGATGCGGATGCCGGGGGAGAAGATCGCCTGGCCCAGGCTGTCCTTCAGGAACGAGGTGCCGCGGGCGATGGACGCGCCGCTGATGGCGCCCGCCATGTGGCCGATCAGCCCGCCGGCCACGCGCGGGTCGTACACCACGGGGAGCTTGGCCGTGGCGGGGCGGCGCGGGTTGAGCCGTGCCACGGCCCGCTCGGCGGCGCGGTGGCCGATGGACGCCGGGTCCTCCAGGTCGGCCAGGAAGGTGGCGGAGTGGTAGTCGTAGTCCCGCTGCATGTCGGTGCCCTCGCCGGCCAGGGCGGTGGCGCTGACGGAGTGGCCGGTGCGGGCGTAGCCGCCGCTGAACCCGGCGGAGGTCGCCAGGGTGAACTCATAGCGGCTGTAGCCGGCCTCCGCCCCCTCGGAGTTGGTGATGCCGGGTACGGCGCGGGCGGCGTCCTCGGCGGCGGCGGCGCGGGCGGTCAGCATCTCGACGGTGGGCTCGCTCGCGTCCGCCAGCTCCAGCGGGCCGGCATCCACCGCCTGCGCCTCGTCGGCCAGGCCGCCGTACGGGTCCTCCGGCACCACCTTGGCCATGGCGACGGCGCGCTCGGCCAGGCTGCGGAAGTTGGACGCGGCCAGCTCGGTGGTGGAGACGGTGGCGCTGCGCTTGCCGACGTACACCGTCAGCTCCAGGCCGCGCCGCTCGGAGCGCTCCAGGTGCTCGGTGGCGCCCAGGCGGCGGGAGACGGACAGCGAGGTGGAGCCGGAGACGGCCGCCTCCGCCGTGTCGGCGCCGGCGGCGCGGGCGCGGTCCAGGAGGGCGCCGAGGAGGTCTAGCTGGGACATGTGTATCGCCTGCGTTGGGTGCGTGGGGCTTGCCCTCACCCGGGCCCTCTCCCGCTGGCGGGAGAGGGGGAAGGGAGCGGGTTAGGCGGCGAGGCGGTCGGCGATGTCCACCAGGTGGGGGACGTGGCCGGTCGGGCCGAGGGCGGCGAGCGTCGGGCGGCCGCGGAACAGGCGGGCGGCGGCGCGGCGCACGTCCTCCAGGGTGACGGCCTCGATCTTGGCGATCGTCTCGGCCAGCGGGATGACGCGGCCGAACACCTGAAACTGCCGGGCCAGCTGCTCGCAGCGGCTGCCGGTGGATTCGAGCGACATCAGCAGTCCCGCCTTCACCTGGGCGCGGGCGCGGGCCAGCTCCTCGGCGTTGGCGTCGATCTGCACCCGGCGCAGCTCCTCCAGGGTGACGGGCACCAGCTCCTTGGCCTCGTCCTCCCCGGTGCCGGCGTAGATGCCGAAGATGCCGCCGTCCATCGCAGGTGCTGTGAAGGAGTAGATGGAATACACCAGGCCGCGCTTCTCGCGGATTTCCTGGAACAGCCGGGAGGACATGCCGCCGCCAAGCAGGGTGGACAGCATCATCGAGGCGTAGAAGTCCGGGTCGCCGTAGCCCATGGCGGGGAAGCCGAGCACGATGTGCACCTGGTCCAGCTCGCGCTCTTCGCGGAACTCGCCGCCGCGGTAGGCGCCGGGGGCATAGCCCGGCGCGGTGCCGTGCGGCAGGTCGGCGAAGTGCCGCTCCGCCAGCCCGACCACCGTGTCGTGATCGAGCGCCCCGGCGGCGGCGACCACCATGTTGGCGGCGGCGTAGTGGGTGCGCATGTAGCCGGTCAGCACCTCGCGCCCCATGCCGCGGATGCCGTCCTCGCGGCCGAGCGTGGGGCGGCCCATCGGCTGGTCGGGGTAGGCGGTCTCCTGGAAGTGGTCGAACACGATGTCGTCCGGCGTGTCGTTGGTCATGCCGATCTCTTGCAGGATGACGCCGCGCTCCCGCTCCAGCTCCTCCGGCACGAAGGTGCTGTGGGTCAGGATGTCGCCGATGATGTCGGCCCCCAGCGCCAGGTCCTCCTTCAGCAGCTTGACGTAGTAGGCGGTCTGCTCGCGCGCGGTGTAGGCGTTCAGGTGGCCGCCGACGTTGTCCACCGCCTCGGCGATGCCGGAGGCGGAGCGCCGCTCGGTGCCCTTGAACGCCATGTGCTCCAGGAAGTGGCTGGCGCCGTTCTCGGCCGCGGCCTCGTTGCGGGTGCCGGCGGCCACGTAGGCGCCGAGCGAGACCGTCTCCACCCGGTCCATCTGCTCCGTCACCACCGTGAGGCCGGAGGGCAGGCGCGAGACTCGTATGCTCATGCGGCGTTCCTGTGTGCGAAGGCCCGCACCTGCGCCTCGACGGCGTCGAGGTCGTTGGGGGCCGTGGTGAACCGTTCCGGCCGGTCATATAGGTCGGCCAGGTGCTTTGGCAGCGGCGGGCGGCGGCCGGTGGCGCGTTCCATCGCGTCGGGGAACTTGGCCGGGTGCGCCGTGGCGACGGCGATGGTCGGCACGTGGCGGCACGGCATGGCCCGCGCGGCGGCAATGCCGATGGCGGTGTGCGGGTCCGCCAGGTAGCCGCACTCCGCGTCCAACCGGCGGATTTCGTCGAGCGTGCCCTCGTCGTCCAGCCGGAAGCCGTGCATGACCGCGGTGGCCCGGCGCCAGGCGGCCTGCGGCACGTCCATGCGGCCGGTGGCGCGGAAGCCGGCCACCGCGGCGGCGGTGGCCCCCCCCTGGCGGTCCAGCATCTCGAACAGCAGCCGCTCGAAGTTGGAGCTGACCTGGATGTCCATCGAGGGGGACAGGCTGGGCTCGACCGGCGCCATGCTCATGTCGTTGCCGGCCAGGAAGCGGGTGAGGATGTCGTTGCGGTTGCTGGCCACCACCAGGCGGGCCACCGGCAGCCCCATGCGCCGCGCCGCCCAGGCCGCCAGCACGTTGCCGAAATTGCCGGTGGGCACGCTGAACGCCACCTCCTGCTCCGGCGCGCCCAGCGCCAGGGCGGCGGCGACGTAGTACGGGATTTGCGCGGCGATGCGCGCCCAGTTGATCGAGTTCACCGCCGACAGGTGCAGGGCCTGGCGGAACGGCGCGTCGGCGAACATCGCCTTCACCAGGTCCTGGCAGTCGTCGAAGGTGCCGTCCACCGCGATGTTGGCGATGTTGGCGGCCTGCACCGTGGTCATCTGCCGGCGCTGCACCTCGCTGGTGCGGCCCTGGGGATGCAGGATGGCGACATCGATGCGCGGGCGGCCGCGGCAGGCCTCGATGGCGGCGGAGCCGGTGTCGCCGCTGGTGGCGCCCACGATGGTCACGCGCTCGCCGCGGGCGGCCAGCACATGGTCGAACAGGCGGCCCAGCACCTGCATCGCCAGGTCCTTGAAGGCGAGCGTGGGGCCGTGGAACAACTCGAGCGACCACAGCCCCGTGTCCAATTGGACCAGCGGCGCCACTGCCGGGTGCGCGAACCCGGCGTAGGCGTCCCGGCAGATGGCTTGCAGCACGGCGAACGGCACGGCGTCGCCGAGGAAGGGCTGCATCACGCGGGCGGCTAACTCGGCGTACGGCAGGCCGCGCAGGGCGCGCAGGTCGGCGTGGGACCAGGACGGCCAGGCCTCCGGCACGAACAGCCCGCCATCCTCGGCGAGCCCGGCCAGCAGCACGCCGGCGAAGTCGCGGGCGGGCGCCTGCCCGCGGGTGGAAACGTAACGCATCCGCCCACGATAGGGGCAGATCGAAGCGGGGGCGAGAGGCGATCGGCCGCGGCATCCGGTGGCGATGCCGCGCCGTAATGAGTTTCGAAGCATCGCCTGCCAGGACGCCACCCCAGGACGCCACCTCATGTCGCTGATCTCTCCCGAGCCGCTGGCGGTCGCCGGCGCTGAAGCCTTGGCCTTGCCCGGAATGTCATGTCGCGGACCGGAGCCGGGCCAGATCGACCTGGCCGCCCTGCCGCCGGAGTGGCGCGCCCCGGCGCAGGCCCTGCGGGGCGGCCGGCTCGCCCAGGCGCTGCGGCGCGCGCTGGACGTGGCGCTGAGCCTGGCCGGCCTGGCGCTGGCAGCACCCGTGCTGCTGGCGCTGGCCCTGCTGGTCAAGCTCGACAGCGACGGGCCGACCTTCTACCGCCAGGAGCGCGTCGGCCTGGGCGGGCGGCCCTTCGTGCTGCTCAAGTTCCGCAGCATGCGCACCGACGCCGAGCTGTCCGGGCCGCGATGGGCCTCGCCGCAGGACCCGCGGGTGACCCGGGTGGGGCGCGTGCTGCGGCTGACCCGGCTGGACGAGCTGCCGCAGCTGTTCAACGTGCTGGGCGGCAGCATGGCCCTGGTCGGCCCCCGCCCGGAGCGGCCGCACTTCGCCGAGCAGCTGACGCAGATCATCCCGCACTTCGCCGAGCGCCTGGCCGTCAAGCCCGGCGTCACCGGGTGGGCGCAGGTCAAGCATCCCTACGGCGCGTCGGTCGAGGATGCGCGGCAGAAGCTCGCCTACGATCTGCACTACCTCGAGCACCGCAGCCTGCGGCTCGACCTGCGCATCCTGCTCGCCACCGTGTCCGTGGTGCTGCGCGGCACCGGCGCGCGCTGAACGCTCAGCTCAGCCCGCCAGCTCAGCCGGGTGGCTGGACCCGTGGGCGCTTGTCCGGAAATCCCTGCACCGCCTCCATGCTGCCGTGATTGGGGGGCAGATTCGGACGTACCCGCCTTCATGGGCAGACCTCGAATTGCAACGGTGAGACGGACATGCGGCGAACCTTCACATTATGCTGCGCGGTGATCGGGCTGGCGTCGTTTGCAGCCGCGGACCGCGGCGTTGCGCAGTCCGTCCGCCCTCTGCCGAACCCGGACGCGAGCGGGTCGCAGATGGGCGCTCCCACCCCGTTGCCCCGCGGCCAGGCTGACATCCCCGGCGGCACCTCCCACAACGGCATCGTCAAGCCGCCTGCGACAGCCTCCGGAACCGCATCCACCATCCAGCCGCCGCAGCAAGGGGCCATGCCGGTGATTCCCCCGCCCGGCACAAGCGGCAACCAGCCGAACGTCCAGCCGAAATAGCGGCCGGGGCGACGACGCCCGCATGCACGCCGCCCCCGCTCCCCTCCGTCATGCCCGGACTTGATCCGGGCACCCACGCGAGGGCAGCGCACGTG
>CAXTJU010000052.1:0-24226 GCA_964244655.1 uncultured Acetobacteraceae bacterium
GGCGCCACCGGCGGCGGCATGGCGCAGGTGGCGCCGATGGCCGAGATCAACCTGCACTTTACCGGGGATTTTCATGCCATCACGGCGGCGAACAATCTGCTGTCGGCCATGCTGGACAACCACATCCATTGGGGCAACACGCTCGGCATCGACACGCGCCGGGTCAGTTGGCGACGGGCGCTCGACATGAACGACCGGGCGTTGCGGGACGTGGTGGTGGGACTGGGCGGACCTGGCAACGGCATGCCCAGGCAGGACGCGTTCGACATCACGGTCGCCTCCGAGGTGATGGCGGTGTTCTGCCTGGCGCGCGACCTGGCGGATTTGCAGGACCGGCTCGGCCGCATGATCGCCGCGCCCGGGCGGGACGGGCCGGTGACGGCGCGGGACCTGAAAGCCGACGGCGCCATGGCGGCCCTGCTGCGAGACGCGTTGCAGCCCAACCTGGTGCAGACGCTGGAAGGCTCCCCCGCCCTGGTCCATGGCGGGCCGTTCGCCAACATCGCCCATGGCTGCAACTCCGTGATGGCGACGCGGCTTGGGCTGAAGCTGGCCGACATCGTGATCACTGAGGCCGGGTTCGGCGCCGACCTGGGCGGCGAAAAGTTCCTGGACATCAAGTGCCGGGCGGCGGGGCTGCGGCCGGCCTGTTGCGTCGTGGTCGCCACGGTCCGCGCGCTTAAGATGCACGGCGGGGTCGCTCGGGCCGAGCTGGCGCAGGAGGACGCCGCCGCAGTGGCGCGAGGCGGGGTCAACCTGGCCCGCCACGTCGAGAACATGGCCAAGTTCGGCGTGCCTGTGGTGGTCGCGATCAACCACTTCGCCGGCGACACTGCGGCCGAGTTTGAAGCCGTCACCGGCGCCGTGCCGGGCGTGGAGGTTGTGGCCTGCTCGCACTGGGCCGACGGCGCTGCCGGAGCGGAGGCGCTGGCGCATGCCGTGGTACGCCGGATCGAGGACGGAGCAGCCCACTTCCGGCTGCTCTACCCGGACGGCATGGCCCTGGCGGACAAGCTGCGCATGGTGGCGCGGGAGATCTACCGGGCGTCGGACATCGCGGTGGCGCCGTCTGCCGCTAAGCGTCTAGCAGCGTTCGAGAGCGCCGGGTTCGGCCACTTGCCTATATGCATCGCCAAGACCCAGTACAGCTTCACCACCGACCCGGCGGTGCTGGGCGCCCCGGAAAGCCATGTCCTGTCGGTCCGGGAGGTCAGGCTATCGGCCGGAGCCGGCTTCGTAGTGGCAGTCTGTGGCGACATCATGACCATGCCGGGACTGCCCCGCCATCCGGCGGCCGAGGTGATTGGCCTGGGGCTGGATGGACGAGTGAAGGGGCTGTTTTAGCCGGCTGCTGAAAGCATAGGGCCTGCGAGGCTGACTCTTAGCTGGCGGGCATCAGCAAGTCGGCCAACGCCTGGGGCAGAGGCTCCTGAACGGCCTGGTGCTTGGCCGCAAGGCTCAACCGCAGCCATTGGGCCAGCATACGGTCATCGTTGGGGCGTGTGCCTGTCATGTCCATCCTCCGCAGCGCTGGATCAGCCTTCATAATTCTCAAATGCGAAGCTGCGATGACAGTTTCGTTATCGCAGCGTTTAGTGTAGATTGAGAAGGACCTTACGCATCACGTCTGTGTAAGCGCCCAGTTCAGGGTGGCATGTGCACAGAGGCGAGCACCATCTCGGCCAGTCGCGCGCCCAAGCACGCATGCAGCGCCTCCACCGTGCTCACGCGCTCCGCCTTTGGGGTCCGCTCAAGATCGATCTGACCCTCGCCAACCCAGTAGCGCATCAGCTCAAAACGGTGGAACAGGATCGTGTCGGGCTGGGCGGCGATCTGCTGCATGCTCTGCGTGTAGGGATCAAGGTCGGTGTTGGCATGCAGGAAGCGGCTGAACTGCGGGTCCACCAGGATCAAGTCTGCCCCGGCTTGCGTAATTGCCGCAGAGCCGTCGGCCAGCGTCTCGTAGAACGTACCGGAAGGGATGCTGCGCACGGCCTCTACTGTACCGGTCTGCCAAATCACTAACTGGTAGGAGTGCGCGGCCACCTCGGTGCGGATGATGTCCAGCATCTCGGTCGCCAGCATCCCTCGGCCGCCCCTCACCGTGACGTTGACGGTCAGGTCCGGTACGGCAGTTTGCAACGCCTTGGCCATCTGCATCGGAAAGGCAGCGTCGGTCGGCATCAGCGCTTGCTTGGAGGGTGCTGCCGGGCCGAGGCCGAGGCCTTGGCCGGTGATCGTGCCCGGCTGCAGCGCCTCCAATGGGCTGAACACGGTGGCGGACCCGACTGTCAGCACATTCAGCGTGCCGCCGGGCTTCAGCGCCGCCAACGCTGCCGGCAGGGGGGCGATGTTGCTGGTGATGTTGGCGGGTGCCGCGCACCGGTCCTCAGCCGTAGCCTGGCACGTCCAGCACAGCAACACGAGGCTTGTGGCAATGGCGCGGGAGCGCCACCCGGTCGTGAGAAAGGTCGTCATCAAGATGTCACACCCTTAGGTAGCCGTTGCGGGCTCGGCCGGCCTTTTTCTTTGTAATACGCCGCGAGCGCCCCCACGCCCACCAGCAACAGAGCGCCCGCCACGTTGACCACGACCTGCGTCCACCACCCATCGGTCTCCTCCATCAGGAGGCGGCCGAGAAAGGCCAGGAAGATCCCGGCGCAGAACACCGGCAGGGAATGCTGGCCGCACAGCACGAACGGCGATACCCAGCGCGAAGATATCCAGCGCGCGTGAGCGGGAACCAGGCGGGACACAAGCCAGGCCAGAGCAAGAATTGAGATCAACCGGAATGGATGCAGCCCTTCCTTGTCCACCGAAAGCAGCGCGTGCGCCACGCGGGCCGGCAGATGGATGGTGACCTCGGGATGTACCCAAACTACCCATTGCATGAGGAGGCCGAACAGCGCCGCCGCACCCGCCACGACATCCACCGCGACCCTGACGGTGCGGCTCGGCACATCGGCGGGGGCATAGGCCATGATTGCGCCAAGCACGAAGAGCAGCTGCCACGTCAATGGGTTGAAATACCAGCCGCTACCTGTGACAGAGGGAAGGTTAAGTCCCGCCAGCCGAGCTGTGGCATAGAGCGCGAAGGACAGGCCGGCCAGCACCATCGGCCAGCGCAGCAGCGGCATCACGGCGGCGAACAGCAGCAGCAGAACCACGTACATCGGCAAGATGTCGAGGTAGGCTGGCTGGAAATACAAAACCAGCGCATCCAGCATCGCGCGGTAGGGTTCCTCGCCCAATACGTCCAAGTGAATCTCATCGAGGTAGTCCGCCCGGTCCAGCAGGGTTGCGGAGTAGGACACCTGGGCGGCGAACACGACGAACAGGAAGATGTGCGCGATGTAGAGGGTCCAGGCGCGCTTGAGCGCGTCGGCCGCCGAATACACCCAGCCGTTACGGTCCATGGAGCGGCCATAGGCAAGCCCAGCGCCATAGCCTGCCAGCAACACGAACACCTCGGCCGAGTCGCAGATGGCGAAGTTGCGCAGGCTGGCCTGGTTCATCCAGTCGCCTGGAATGTGGTCGGTGAAAATCCACCACAGGGCCAGTCCGCGAAAGAAGTCCACTCGCGAGTCGCGGCCGGCCCGTACAAGCTTCATGCGGCCCTCTTCTCGCCGAGCGCACGCCCCGGGCGCGTCGGCGGCAGATAAGGCCCGCTGGACCTCTGGCGCAAGCGACGCCAGGCCATTTAGCTGAGCAAGCCGGCTGCAAGCGCCTCCACGTCCTGCACTGCCGGCGTGTTTGGGTGGCGCACTTGGGTGAGCGTCTGGCGGCGGATTGCGTCGCGTACGTGATCGTCCCGCCGGATAATGCCGGCCAGCGGCGCCTCGCGGCCAAGGAAGGTGGCACTGGCGCGCGCCAGGGTCGCGTAGGTCTTGCGCCCGGCGGCAGCGCTGCTGGCTTGGTTGACCACCAGCCGCACGTCCCCGCCCGGTTTGTCAGCGGCGGCCAGCTTGAGCACCGCGTAGGCGTCCGTCAGGCTGGTCGGCTCCTCTGTCGCCACTACCAGCAGGGTGTGGGAGGCGGCGGCCATGCGGCGCACGGCATGGTCCAGCCCGGCGCTCAGGTCGAGCACGACCTCATCGACGGACGGCTCGGCCGCAAGCGCTGCCAGCAGCCGGTCCAGCACGGCCGGCTCCATGGCGGAAAGCGCCCCGGAGCCGGAGCGGCCGGCGAGCACGCTGAAGCCGCCCGGAGGATACGCCGTGGCGCTGTTCGCCAGGCTGCGGCGCCCGGCGATCACCGCTGCCAAGTCGTGTTCGGGCATCAGCCCGAGCTGGATGTCCACGTTGGCCAGCCCGAGGTCGCCGTCGAACAGCAGCACGCTGCGGCCAGCCTGCACCAGGGCGCGGGCAAGGGTGGCGGACAGCCAGGTTTTGCCGACACCGCCCTTGCCCGAGGCGACGGCAATCAGCCGGGGGCGGGGCGAGGCCAGGGAGGGCGCGAAGGAGGACAATGAGGTGCTCATGAATGGGACTCCGCGGGCGCTGACGGCGGCCCGGTGCGGCTCAGGCGCTCGGCCAGCAGCGCGGGAGTGAGCGCCAGCAAGCCGTCCGCCGCACCAGGCCCGATGCCAGCCTCGGTCACAATGAGCTGGCCGGCCTCGGCCGCCGCCAGCAAGCCGCCCAAACGGCGGGCAAGGTCCAGCCGGGTGCCGATCAGCAGAGTGGCGCCGGCCGCGGCGAAAGCGGCGCCGAGATCGGCCGACTCCGCCGGGTCGAGTCCGGCGGGCAGCACCAGCGCGACGTCCGCCTCCGCCGTGGCGGTCAGGCTGGCCAGCTCGTCCCGCTGGCTGGGATCGAACGGGTCGGTGCCCGGAGCATCGATCAGCACGGCGGCGCCGGGCTGGCGCCGGGTCAAGGCGCGGGCCAGCATTGCGGGATGGCTTGCCACGATCAACGTCAACCCCAGAAGGCGGGTGAACGCGGCCAGCTGCTCCGTCGCGCCAGCGCGACGGCCGTCCGTGGTGATGATCAGCGGCGCTGCGCCTGCCATCACCAGCCGCGTCGCGAGCCGCGCCACCGTCAGCGTTTTGCCCGCACCCGGCGGGCCAGCGAACAGCAGGGGGCTGGGCTCCTGCCGCTCCAGCCCAAGGCCGCCGAAACGCAGCCGACGGGCGAGCGCCTGATCCAGCAGCCCTGTGGCGAGTTGCGCAGCCAGGGACGCGGGCACGCCATGCCAGGCCAGCATGCGCTCCCGCTCTGGGGGGGCGAGCGGCGGCGGCCCATCATCGTGGTCCAGCGCCGCCGTGATCTCCACGCCGTCCGCGACCCGGCGCGTGGCCAGGATCAATGCGTCCGACCCAAGTTCGGCCCGAACCTGCGCCATGGCCTCTGTGACGCCAAGCGCCCGGTACAGCTTCAACCGCATGCCAAGGTGTTAACACGCGAAGGTTGCCGGAATGTTGAGATCGGCTAGAACCGCGCGATGACCTCCCTGCGCGCCATCCTGTTCGACACGTTCGGCACCGTCGTGGACTGGCGTTCCAGCCTGATCGCCGAGCTGGCCGCATTCGGTGAGGCGCGGGAGATCGCGACGGACTGGGCGGCGCTGGTCGATGCCTGGCGCGGCGCCTACAAACCTTCCATGGACCGGGTGCGCCGGGGCGAGCTGCCTTGGACCAAGCTTGACGACCTGCACCACCAGTCGCTCGACGCGCTGCTGCAGGAGAGCGGCATCACCGGGCTGAGCGAGGCGGACCGGTGGCAGCTCACCATGGCTTGGCACCGGCTGCACGCCTGGCCGGACGCGGTGGAGGGCATGGTGCGGCTGCACCGCCGCTACATCACGGCGCCGCTCTCGAACGGGAACGTGTCGCTGCTGGTTGATCTGGCGCGGTTCAACGGCCTGCCGTGGGACATGATCTTCGGCGCCGACACCTCGGGCCACTATAAGCCAGACCCAGAAACCTACCTCGGCGCCTGCCGCATGCTGTCCCTGGCACCGGCCGAGGTGATGCTGTGCGCGGCCCACAACGATGACCTGCAAGCGGCACAGCGCCACGGGTTGCGGACCGCCTTCGTGGCCCGCCCAACCGAGTACGGGCCGCACCAGGACAAGGACTTCGCGGCGACTGGGGCGTGGGACTACGTGGCGAACGGGATCGACGAACTGGCGGAGCGGCTCGCCTAGCAGGCTGCGCAGAGCCAGCCAGGCCGGCGGTCAAACCCGCTCGATCAGCGCCGCGATGCCCTGGCCCACCCCGATGCACATTGTCGCCACCGCCAACCGCTGCCCGCGCTGCTCCAGCGCGTTCACCGCCGTCAGCGCCAGGCGCGCGCCGGACATGCCAAGCGGGTGGCCGAGGGCGATGGCGCCGCCGTGCGGATTGACCGCCTCGGCATCGTCCGGCAGGCCCAGCCGCCGCATCACCGCCAAGCCCTGCGCCGCGAACGCCTCATTCAGCTCGATCAGGTCGATGTCCGCCAGGGTTAGCCCGGTGCGCTCCAGCAGCTTGCGGGTGGCTGGCTCCGGCCCCATGCCCATGATCCGCGGCGGCACCCCGGCTGTTGCCAGGGCCACCACGCGTGCCCGTGGCGTAAGGCCGTGACGCCGGGCGGCGGCCTCAGTGGCGAGAATCAGCGCCGCAGCGCCGTCGTTTACGCCGGACGCGTTGCCGGCCGTGACGCTGCCGCCCTCGCGGAACGGCGCCTTCAGCTTGGCCAACGCGTCCAGGCTGGTCTCGCGCGGATGCTCGTCGCGGTCCACCACGACTTCGCCCTTGCGGGTGCGGACCGTAACGGCCGTGATCTCACGCGCAAAGAACCCGGCGGCCTGCGCGGCGGCGGCCCGCTGCTGGCTGCGCAGGGCGAAGCCGTCCTGGTCGGCACGGCTGACCTGGAAATCACCTGCCACGTTCTCCGCCGTTTCCGGCATGGACTCGACGCCGTACTGCGCCTTCAGTAGCGGATTGACAAAGCGCCAGCCGATGGTGGTGTCGTGGACCTCGGCTGCGCGGCTGAACGCCTCCGCCGCCTTGCCCTGAACAAATGGCGCGCGGGTCATGCTCTCCACTCCGCCGGCGACGACCAGCTCGGCATCGCCCGAGCGGATGGCGCGCGCGGCGGTCCCCACGGCGTCCAGCCCGGAGCCGCACAGCCGGTTGATGGTGGCGGCCGGCACGCTGGCCGGCAGCCCGGCTAGCAGCAGCGCCATACGGCCGACGTTGCGATTGTCCTCGCCCGCTTGGTTGGCGCAGCCGTAGTACAGGTCGTCCACAGCGCCCCAGTCCACGCCGGGGTTGCGATCCACGAGGGCCCGCAACGGAATGGCGCCGAGATCATCGGCCCGGATATCCTTCAAGGCTCCGGCGTAGCGGCCGATCGGCGTGCGCACCGCGTCGCAGATGAAGGCTTCCGGCATGGCCGCGCTCCTTCTTGGGGCACCCGCCGCGCCGTTACCCGGCGCGGCGGCAGGCCCAATCGTTTAGTCGTTGCTGATGGGCGCCGAGTCCGGCTGGGCAGGCGGCGAGGCAGTCGGGGCCGGCGTGCCGGCCGCGGTGCCCGGTGCGGAGGTCGGCACCTGGCCGCCACTGTCCGACTGCGGCGCCGTGCGCACGCCCGCCAGGGCCGAGCTGTTCGCCACGTCCGAACTGCCAGCCGCGCCGGCATTGGGCGCCACCGGCTGGTTCGGCACCGTCACCGGGGCGGGTGCGCTCGCTGCGGCGCCGCTGACGGCGGGAGCAGAGGATGTCTGGCCAGTCGCCGGCGTGGCGGCACCGGGCTGGGACGGCTTGGCGCCGATGGCCGGGGCGGCCAGGCCGGCGCCTCCGGCCGGCGCGATTCCGCCAGGGGCCGCAGAGCCTGCCGTGCCCGGCGCAGCGCTGGCGCCCTGTGCGACGACGCCGCCGGGCGCTGCCGCCCGGCCGCCTGCCGCTATACCAGGGGCTGCTCCGGCTGGGGCGCCGCCCGCTGCCGTGCCGCCAATGGCGGCTCCACCCGCTGCCCCGCCGGGTGCGGCGACGTCGATCACGGGTGGTAAGGCTTCCGGGCTTTGCGCCAGGGTGTGGAGATAGTCGATGACGTCGGCCCGCTCCTTGTCGTTGCTGATGCCGGCAAAGCCCATTTTGGTGCCCGGCGCATAGACGCGTGGGTTGCGAAGCCAGGCGTTCAGCTCGTCATAGGTCCACGGGCCGGCCTTGGCCTTGATGGCGGCGGAGTAGCTGTAACCTTCCATGTGCGCGTGCGGGCCGCCGACCACGCCGTACAGGTTGGGGCCGACGCCGGCTTTGCCGCCCTGGTTGAAGCTGTGGCACGAGACGCAAAGCTTCTTGGTGTCGGCCTCGCCGGCTGCCGGGTCAGCCTTGGCCAGCAGCGGCGCTATCGGTAGCAGCGGCGCCTCAGCCGGCGGGGCCGCGGCGGTGACGGGCGCTGCCGCCCCCTCGATTTTTATGGCCGATTGGGTGAGCTTCGCCGGGTGGACCAGGGTTTCGGCGACAAGCCCGCTTACCATGAAGGCAATGCCCGCGACCAAGGCGGCCGATGCAAGCTTGTTGATCTCCATGCTATCCATCGGCCGGCAAACTCCCGCTTCATGTGCCGCGATCGGCGCTGCCTCCTATAATGGATGGCAACGCCGTCCAGCAACCGATGCGGACGATTATCTCAAGTGAGCGCCTCCTCGTTGATCTCCGCAGTCGGGGGATCGATCACGTAGGGAACGCCGCGCGCCTCCGAGTAGGCTTGGTCGAGCACCAGCTCGAACAGCAGCAGGGAGCGGCCGGTCACCAGGTACTCGGCCTCGAACTCGAAGCGCGAGTCGATGACGGAGTTCTCCTGGTTGGTGTCAACCGAGCAGCGCCAAGCCAGCCCACCGGGCACCTCGGGCAGCCGGAAGCCGATCCCGCCATGGTAGGAGTTCATGATGACCAGCACCGTCGCGTCGGCGCCACGGCGACGGATGCCAGAGGCTTGCGCCCGACCGTCCAGCAGAATGCCGATGCAACGGGCGTTCGCGTCGTCCCACGCGGCCTGATCCATCTCGTGGCCGTTGGGCTTGAGCCAAGTCACGTCCTTGATGCCCAGCTCCTCGTTCCACTCCGCCGTCAGGAAGCGGGAGCGGGTGAGGATCGGCAGGCGACGGCGCAGCGCCGTGATTTGCGAGACGAAGCGGACCAGGTTGATGCCTTTCTCGTGCAGGTCCCAGTTCAGCCAACTGATCTCGTTATCCTGGCAGTAGGCGTTGTTGTTGCCGTCCTGGGTGCGGCCGAATTCATCGCCGGCTAGGATCATCGGCGTGCCGCGGGACAGCAACAGGGTAGCCAGCATATTCTTGATCTGGCGCTCGCGGATGCCCATCACCTCCGGATCGTCCGTGGGACCTTCGGTGCCGCAGTTCCAGCTCTCGTTGTTGCTGTTGCCATCCTTGTTGTCCTCGCCGTTCGCCTCGTTGTGCTTCTCGTTGTACGCGGCCCAGTCGTTCAGCGTGAACCCGTCATGCGCCGTCAGGAAGTTGACGGAGGACCAGGCGGGGCGGCCGCGGCGGTTGAAGAAGTCGCTGCTGCCGGTGAAGCGGGTGGCCAGGTCCTTGGTCTTGCCGGCGTCGCCCTTCCAGTAGGCGCGCACGTTGTCGCGGTAGCGATCGTTCCACTCGGCCCAGCCAGGCGGGAAGCCGCCGACCTGGTAGCCGCCGGGCCCGCAATCCCAGGGCTCGGTGATCATCTTGACCTGGCTCAGGATTGGATCCTGGCCGACGGCGCGCAGAAAGCCGCTCTCCACGTCGAAGCCGGAGTCCTCGCGCGCCAGGATGGTGCCAAGGTCGAAGCGGAACCCGTCCACGTGCATCTCGGTCACCCAGTAGCGCAGGCTGTCCATCACCATCTGGATGACGCGGGCGTTAGACAAGTTGACCGTGTTGCCCGTGCCGGTGTCGTTGATGTAGTAGCGCTTCTGGTCCGGCAGCAGGCGGTAGTAGCTGGCGTTGTCGATGCCCTTAAACGAGAGGGTGGGGCCTTTCTCGTTGCCTTCGCAGGTATGGTTGTACACCACGTCGAGGATCACCTCGATGCCGGCGGCGTGGAAGCGGCTGATCATCTCCTTGAACTCGGAGAATGCGAAGTCCGGCACGCTGGCGTAGCGGCGGCTGGGGGCGAAGAAGGCGAGGGTGGAGTAGCCCCAGTAGTTCACCAGACCTTTTTCCAGCAGGTAGCTGTCGTCGGCAAACATGTGGATCGGCAGCAACTCGACGCAGGTCACGCCGAGGTCGCGGATGTAGCGGACCACCTCGGGGCTCGCCAGGCCGCGGAAGGTGCCGCGCAGCTCTTCCGGCACGCCCGGATGCAGCTTGGTATAGCCCTTGACGTGGGTTTCGTAGATCACCGTTTGGTCCCACGGCACCCTGGGCGCACGGTCCTCGCCCCAAGTGAACGCCGGGTCTATGACGCGGCCCTTGGGCATGAACTTGGCGCTGTCGCGCTCGTCGTAGGTGGTGTCGTCCTCGCCGAGCACGTAGCCGAACACTTCAGGCGCCCAGGTGATTTGGCCGATGACTGCCTTAGCGTAGGGGTCGAGCACGAGCTTGTTCGGGTTGAAGCGATGGCCGTTCTCGGGTTCGTAGGGGCCATGGACCCGGTAGCCATAGACGGTGCCGGGGCGCGCGTCGGGCAGGAAGCCGTGCCAAATCTCGTTGGTGTACTCCGGCAACGCGACGCGGGCGATCTCGGTCTCGCCGGAGTCGTCGAACAGGCACAGCTCCACCTTGGTAGCATTGGCGGAGAACAGGGAGAAGTTCACGCCGAGGCCGTTCCAGGTGGCACCCTGCGGGAAGGGGCGGCCCTCCTGGATGGATGGGCTAGTTGACTGGCTCATGCTGAGATCCTGTGGCGAATGATGCAGTGCAAAGCGTCTTGCAGACACGGTGGTTGCACCTGCTTGCCCGCCCTTCTTACGTCGCCTGCACCCGCGACGGGTTTACCCCCACCGTCGCCTGCGGATGCTGCGCCGTCGTCTTGGCCCAGGGGCTGTCCGGGCCGGCCAGCAGCAGGGCGATGCAGCCGGTCCAGCCGGTCTGGTGCGCAGCGCCCAGGCCGCGGCCGGTGTCGCCGTGAAAATACTCGTTGAACACCAAGTTGTCGCGGAAGTGCGGGTCGCCCTGCGCGATCTCGTCGTCGCCGAAGCAGGCCCGGCGGCCGTCGGCATCGCGCAAGAACAGCGATTTTAGCCGTTCCGCCAGCTGGTCCGCCACCTCCCGCAGCGGCGCCATCCGGCCCGAGCCGACCGGGCACTCCACCTGGAAGTCGTCGCCGTAGTAGCGCTGGAACTCGCGCAGGCTGTCCACCAGCAGGATGTTCACCGGCATCCACACCGGGCCGCGCCAGTTGGAGTTGCCGCCGAACGAGCGGGTGGTGCCCTCGCCGGGTTCGTAGCCGATGCTGAAGCTGCGGCCGTTCACCTGCAGCACGTAGGGGTGCGCCTCATGCACCTTGGACATGGCGCGCACGCCGTGAGGGGAGAGGAACTCCGCCGGGTCCAGCATCCGGCGCAGCAGCATCTTGACCCGGTGGCCGCGCAGCAAGGACAGCAGGTGGCGCTCCCCGGTGCCGGGCTCCCCCCAGCGGGAGATGAGCGCGGCAAGGTCCGGCCGGTTGTCGAGAAAGAACTGCAGCCGCTCGCTGAACTCGGGCAGCGCCTCGAAGGCGCGGCTGCCGATCACCTCCACGGCGAACAGCGGGATCAGGCCGACGATGGTGCGGACGCGCAGCGGGATGGTCTCGGCGTCGGGCAGGTGCAGCACGTCGTAGAAAAACTGGTCCTGCTGGTCCCACAGGCCGATGCCGCCGGTGCTGGTCATGGCCTCGGCGATGTAGAGGAAGTGCTCGAAGAACTTGGTCGCCATGTCCTGGTAGGCGTCGTCGGCCAGGGCGAGCTCGAGGGCGATGCGCATCATGTTGAGCGCGAACATCGCCATCCAGGCGGTGCCGTCCGCCTGGTCGATGGTGCCGCCGGTGGGCAGCGGCTCGGAGCGGTCGAAGATGGCGATGTTGTCCAGGCCGAGGAAGCCGCCCTGGAAGATGTTCTGCCCGTCCGCGTCCTTGCGGTTCACCCACCAGGTGAAGTTCAGCAGCAGCTTGTGGAACGCCATCTCCAGGAACTTGCGGTCCGCCACCCCCGTCATCACCCGGTCCATCTGGAACACCCGCAGCACCGCCCAGGCGTGCACCGGCGGGTTCACGTCGCCGAACGCCCACTCGTAGGCGGGGAGTTGGCCGTTCGGGTGCATGTAGCGCTCCCGCATCAGCAACAGCAGCTGCGCCTTGGCGAACTCCGGATCGACCATGGCGAAGGTGACGGTGTGGAAGGCGAGGTCCCAGGCGGCGTACCAGGGATATTCCCAGGCGTCCGGCATGGAGACGATGTCGAGGTTGTCGATGTGTCGCCAGTCCGCGTCGCGCCCCTGCTTGCGCTGCGGCGGCGGGGTGGGCTGGCCGGCGTCGCCCTGCAGCCAGCGGCGCACGTCCAGGCCGTAGAACTGCTTGGACCACAGCATCCCCGCCAGGGCCTGGCGCTGCACCAGCCGGGCGTCCGGGTCGGGCATGCCGCGTTGCAGGGCGGCATAGAACGCGTCGGCCTCGGCCCGCCGGCCCTCCATCAGCGGGTCGAACCAGGCGAAGGCGTCATCCGTCGCCTCCGGGCGGAAGCGCAGGCGCAGCGTGGCCTCGCCGCCCGGTGGGATGTCGAGCAGGACGTGGGCGGCGCACTTGGTGCCGCGGCGGAGGCTGCTGACGGCGTCGCGGCGGCCATGCACCACGCGGTCGTTGATGCCGTCCTTGAACGGGCCGGGCAGGGATGCGCCGTACAGCGCGTTGACGTTGGTCTCGTTCTCGCAAAACAGCCACTCGGCGTCGGGCGCGTCCACTTCGCAGGTGCGGGTTCGTCCCAATGACGGGTGGCTGGCCTGCACCCGGCGGCCCTGCTGGGAGAGCAGCGGCTTCGGCTGGCCCGGCGTCCAGCTCCAGGTGTTGCGGGACCAAAGCTGCGGCAGCACGTGCAGCGCCGCCGGGTCCGGCCCGCGGTTGTGCACCGTCACCTGCATCAGGATGTCGTCGGTGGAGGCCTTGGCATACTCGACCATCACGTCGAAGTAGCGGCGCTGGTCGAAGATGCCGGTATCGACCAGCTCGAACTCGCGGTCCTGCGCCGTGCGGGCGGCGTTCTCCTGGATCAGCCGGTCGTAGGGAAAGGCTGCTTGCGGGTATTTGTAGAGCATCCGCATGAACGAGTGGGTGGGGGTGCCGTCCAGGAAGTAGTACAGCTCCTTCACGTCCTCGCCGTGGTTGCCCTGGGCGTTGGTCAGGCCGAACAGACGCTCCTTCAGGATGGGATCGGCGCCGTTCCACAACGCCAGGCCAAGGCACCAGCGCAGCTTGTCGTCGGCGAACCCGGCCAGCCCGTCCTCGCCCCAGCGATAGGCGCGGCTGCGGGCGTGGTCATGCGGGAAATACTCCCAGGCGGTGCCGCCGGGGCTGTAATCCTCGCGCACCGTACCCCATTGGCGCTCGCTGAGGTATGGCCCCCAGCGCCGCCAGTCCTCGCCGCGCGCTACGGCGAGGAGGCGCTTGCCCTCGGCGGTGTCGAAGATCGGGTCAGCGTCCATGATTTCCCTCGGGGACTCCCAGCATGGCTTCGATGCGGATCAGCTCGCCCAGCGACCAGGCCTGAAACGGGCAGCCGCCCGGCGCGTGCGGCGCGTCGCCGTCCGCCACTTCTGACACATGGCCAAGCCCGGCGAGGCCCAGATGCGCGTGCAGCGGCGGCAGGAAGCGTGCGCGGCCCTCCGCCTTCGCCTCCGCCGTGCCGCCGCGGGCAGCGAGCCAGGCGGCGACGAAGGGTCCCAGCAACCACGGCCAGACGGTGCCTTGATGGTAAGCGGCATCCCGCGCAGCCGGGCCGCCGCGGTACTGGGGGCAATAGGCCGGGTCATCCGGCGCCAGGGTGCGCAGCCCGAGCGGCGTCAGCAGCGTGCGCTCCGCCAGCGCCACCACCCCCGCCACCTGGCGCGGGGTCAGCACGGGGATGGGCAGGCCGCCCGCCGCCAGCACTTGGTTCGGCCGCACCCGGCGGTCGCGCGCGCCGGGCACGCCATCGGCGTCCAGCACGTCGATCAGCCCGCCAGTGTCGCGGTCCGGGAACCGGGTGGTCACGCTGTCCCGCGCCCGCAGCGCTGCGCCCACCCACCGGCTGCCGCCCGGCCAGCGCCCGGCGATGGCCAGCGCGTTGACCCAAAGCGCCTGCAGCTCCACGGGCTTGCCGATGCGCGGGGTGACGACGTGGTCCCCTGTCTTCGCATCCATCCAAGTGAGCTGCACGCCGGGCACGCCAGCCCGCAGCAGCCCGTCCCCGGGGTCGGCGGCAATGCCGTAGCGGGTGCCAGCGGCGTAGCCCTCCAGGATGGCGATGGCAGCGGCCCGCAGGCGCCCTGCGACGCCAGCGGACGTGCCGGCCTCGATCAGCTCGTGCGCTGCCACGATGAACCACAATGAGGCGTCGGCCGCGTTGTACTCGGGCGGGCCGTCGCCGTCGGGGAAGCGGTTGGGCAGCATCCCTTCGCTGACATGCCCTGCCCAGGCCAGCAGGACATCCGCCGCCTCCAGCAACCGGCCACGGGCGATGAGCAGGCCGCGCAGGGCGATGAAAGCGTCGCGGCCCCAGTCGGTGAACCACGGGAACCCGGCCAGCATGGTTTGCCCGTCGCCGCGGGCACAGAGATAGGCGTCGGCGGCCACGTCCCGCGCCGGACGGGTGCGGCGTGCGCGCTCCGCCGCTTCCAGCTCCGCGACTCCAGCCGTGCCGGCGGACCCGGCGCGCAGCACCAGCACCGCCGGCGCGCTGCCTTCCCAGGTGAAAGTGCCGGGAGAGAGCAGGTCTTCGCCGTCGTCTAGGCCGCGGGCGACCTCGGCGGCGTAGGTGAAGGAGCGGTACCAGTCGGGGCCGTCCGCCCAGGCGAAGTTGCCGCGGGCGGTGATGGCGGGCACGCCGGGATACGGCCGCCAGGCGAGCGCGCCGCCTTCGCGCCGGGTCGTCGCGTCGAACGCCGGGTTCTCCCGGTGCAGGGCATGGTAGTCACGGCCGGACAGCAGGGGGCGAATGGACAGCCGCACCGCACGGTCCGCCTGCCAGCGCAGCACGGTCTCGCCAGAGCCCCGGGCGACGAACAGCTCCTGCGTCAGGCGGGTGCCGTCCGGCAGGGTGAAGCGCCAGCAGGGCCAGGGCTGGGCGGTGAAGCGGGTGACGTGCCAGCGCCCGTCCGGGAACACGCAGTCGGGCGCGTAGGCCTGGCTGCTGAGCGCGAACCGGCCACCCGGCGTCTCCACCCAGGCCTCCAGGCCGTTGACCAGCACGAAGCGGCGCGACGGGGAGGGGCCGGCGGCCAGCAGCAGCGCATGGTAGCGCCGGGTGCGGACCAGCCCGGCCATGCCAGAGGCGAACCCGCCCTGGCCGTCCGCTTCCAGCCATTCGGCATCAGGATCGAAGTCCAGAACGCGCGACCTCCTCGGCATGCCCGATCAGCTCCGCCGCGCGGTGCCGCCCGGTGTGGCCTTGCAACACGCGTGCCCGCGCCCGTTCGGCCATGGCCGCCCGCGCTGCCTCCGGCACGTCGCGCAGGGCGCGCAGCACGTCGGCCGCGTCGTGCGCCACCACGATCTCCGTTCCCGGCTCGAACAGCGTGTCGAGCCCCGGCCACCAATCGCTGATGATGGGCGTGCCGCAGGCCGCGGCCTCGAACAGGCGGACGCTGGGGCTGTGGCCGGCGCGGACCATGTCGGCGCGGGTGACATTCAGGGTGTAGCGCTGCGAGGCGTAGAACAGCGGGTGCAGGCTTGGCGGCGCGTGCTCGCCGCGGTCCACGTTGGCGGGCCAGTCGATCGGCGGGTATTGCGGCCCGGTGACATCGAACCGACCTTGCGGCCAGGCGCGGGCAGGTTCGCAGAGCAGCCGCTCCAGCGTGGGCTGCCGGTCTGGCGAGTAGGTGCCGAGGTATCCCAGGTCGCAGGTGCGCGGCACGGCTGGGTCCGGGGCGTTCAGCGCCGGGTCAGCGGAGCAGTACAGCGCGCGGGCGGCGGGTGCGCCGTATTGCCGCTCGATGAGGCGGAGGGTCGGGCCGCCGGTGAAGGACAGGTAAAGGTGGAAGCCGCGCACCAGCTCCGGCGTGATGTAGTCGCAGCGGCCTCGCGCGAGAGCCGCAAGGGTGACGGGGGTGTCGATGTCGTAGAATGCCGCCACCCCGCGCACGGCTCGCTGCACCAAGCGGCAGACGGCCTGGCCATCCGCGACATAGGAGCCAACCACCACCAGGTCCGCCCCGGCGATCGATTCGGCATGGCGGGACGCCAGCTCGGTTGCGTCGGCGTAGAGCGCCGCGCGGCAGTAGGGCGGACATGGCAGATCGCGGTGGTCGCGGTACCAGGGCTGGTCCTGTTCCAGGAACAAGACTTCGTGGCCGGCCTGGGCAAGGCCGGAGATCAGCGAGCGGTAGGTGGTCGCGTGACCGTTGCCCCAGGAGGACGTTATGGACAGTCCGATGAAGACGACCCTCACGGCGGGCCGATGGCTGGAATGCGAGTGCGATGGCTGGTCATGGCGGCAAACTGCCCGGCGCAGCGCCGCTGTCAAATGCCGGAGGCCGGCTCTAGTGGTTCGGGACGAAAACCCAGCCGTCATGCGTGGTCGAGGCGGTCGCGACCCGGTTCTCCGGCGAGTCGGAAAAGCCAAGCAGGACCTGCGCCTTCGATCTGCCGTTGTTCAGGGCGTCTGTCCAGAAACTGCGGCCCGTGGCATCGCCTGCCCGGTGCAGCACGTTCTGGTAGAGTGCATCCACGAATGCGCCGTTGCCCAGGCCGCCATACAGCCCGGCGAACTCGCTGCTCTGGGCGAACCCGGCCGCGTCGTAGAGCGGCGTGTTGCCCTGGTCCAGCAGGCTGGTCCAGTAGTCCAGGCCCTGCGTGTCCGGCGTTCGGTTGAAAGCCGCCTGGTAGAGCCGCGACGCCTCCGACTGGTTCTTGTCGCCGATCGTGGCCCGGGTCAGATCCTTGTTCTCCTCGCTGTCGGAGAAGCCGAGCAGGACGGTGCCGACGCTCGTTCCGGAGTCCAGCGCGCCCGTCCAGAACTGCACGCCCGCAGCGTCTCCGGCACGGCCGAGCACGTTATGGTAGAGCTGCTGCACCAGGGCTTGGTGGGACAGCGCGCCATAGCGCGTGGTGAACTCGTTGGAGCCGATAAAGAACGCTGCCGCACCGCCCAGGTTGAGCTTGCCGCTGTTAATCAGCCCCGTGTAGTAGTCAAGGCCGGCGGTATCGGCCGGCCGGTCCAGCACCGCCTGGTAAAGCCGGGCGACCTCGCCTGCGGTGCCGGTGGCATCGATGCGCCCGGTGCCGTCGGTGAACTGGATGTCCTGGATGCCGTTCAATACTTGGACGCCATCCCGTCCGGCGATGCTGTCGGTCAGCGTCAACGTGCCGTCCGTCCCTACCGCGACCTGGTAGTCGCCATGAGCGCCGTGCACAGCGAGGCTCTGCGACGGCGTCGCGTTCAGCAGCACGGTGTCGGTGCTGTTCAGTAGGTTGGTGGTGACGATGTCAGGCTTGCCATCGCCGTTAAGGTCGGCTGCGAGTACGGTGGTGGGCACACTGGCAGTGGCGAGCTGAACTTGCGGCGCGAACTTGCCAGTTCCGTCGTTGACCAGCACAGACACGGCGGCTGAAATGTATCCGGCGGCCACCAAATCCGGATGGCCGTCACCGTTCAAGTCAGCGACTGCGATGGAATTCACATCATACACGGCGCCATAGGCGACAGGGGCGGCAAAGCCGCCGGTTGCATTGGCAAGCAGAACGGAAACGCTTGCGGCGATGCCGTCGCTGCCAGTAATGATGTCTGGCCGGCCATCCCCGTTGAGGTCAGCCACCGCGACGGAAGCCGGATTCATTCCAGTATTGTAACGCACTGCCGGGCCGAAGCCGCCAAGGCCGTCGCCGGGCAGCACGTCCACTGTATTGTCCCATTTGTCAGCCACGATGATGTCGGGCTTGCCGTCCCCCGTCACGTCGGCGACGGTAGCCTTGTAGGTTGTCAAGCTAGACCCGGTCGTTCCAGGCGGCAGGTTCAGGTAGGTTTTGGTCGTGAAGCTGCCTTGGCCGTTGTTGAGCAGCACGGACAAGCTGCCATCACCAGAGTTCGCGGTGACCAGGTCGGGTTTGCCGTCGCTGTTGACATCAGCCGCCACGATGGTCGTGGGTGTCGAGCCAACTGCATAGCTCGGGCCGATGCTAAAGCCGCCATGGCCGTTGTTCAGCAACGTGGTGACAGAGTCTCCGTTGAACCTGCTGACGCCGGCGATGTCTGGCAGCCCGTCCCCATTCACGTCCGTTGCGACGATGCCAAATAAGTATGCACCCGCGGCATACGAGGTCGGTGCGCCGAAGCCGCCCTTGCCATCGCCCAGCAGAACAGAAACGGACTGTGTCCCATCATCAGCCACAATCAGGTCGGGAACCCCGTCGCCGTTCATGTCGGCCAGAAGTGTCTGCTGTGGATCGCTGCCTGCCGGAATGGTGAGCGGTGAAGAGAACTGAACGGTCATGGCATGGCTCTCAAGCGCTCGTCTTATCGTTACGTTTACAGCCCGACGTCCGCAGGCATGTCAATAGAATAATGTTTTGTCTCTCTCCGTGAGATGGCCGGTGTTGCCAAGAGCGCACATTTGTATTGCCTTCTGGCGATCACTTCCACTTTGCCGTCCGCCCACGCGCCCACCGGGTCGGCGCATGGAAATCGTCCGGCTTGGTCCGCACCCAGGCGGCGAAGCGGGCCAGTTCAGGATCATCGCGCAAGGAGGTCGGATCGGCCAAGTGGCGGGCGATCTCGGCTTCCGTGTAGCGCGCGTGAATCGCGGAGTGGCAGATCTGGTGCAGCCGCACGGTGCCTTGGTGCATGCCGCCCTTTAGCTTGGGTGTCAGGTGGTGCAGGGAGGAGCGGGCGGTGGGCGGAATGGGCCGGCCGCACAGAAGGCAGAGCGGTTGCTCCGTATCGCTCGGTGCGGTGATTTGCAGATGCTTGGACCCCATCCCGGCCAAATGGAACTGGCAGCCCCAATGATAAAGTGGCGGCTAGCCGATCTTGGGTGGGCGCGCCTTGGCCATTTGGCCGAGCCACCACTTGACCGGCTTCGGCTCCCGTGGGGTACGGGCCGTGTCTGGCTTGCACCCCTTTCCAGGTCCCCGCTTGGACTTAGCTGGGCTTTCGGGCACGGGCTGGACCTGGGCTGCGAGCTGGCTGGCCCGCAAGGCCGCGACCTCCACCTCTAGCCGGGCGGCATGCTCGGCCCGCTCCGCCAGTTGGGCTTCGGCGGCCTGTCGCTCGGCGGCGGCGGCTTGCAGGGCTTCCTGTTGGGCAAGCTCTGCGTGACGCTGCTTGGTTTGGAGGTCCTGCAAGGTGGCCAGGGCAGCCTGCAGCGAGCGTTCGACCTTGATGCGGGCGGTCCGCTCGGTGGCCAGGGCGGATTCAGATGCGGCGAGCCGACTTTGCGACACCGGGCCGGGCTCGCCCTGGCGTGGCCGGCTGACCAAGGTAACTGGCACGTCGCCGTCCTGTACAAATCGCTGCCGAGGGCGGGTGGCCGGGCCGCGCGATTGAAAATTGTCGAAGGCAGCGTTGGGTTGCGGCCGCACGGCTGGCTGGGGGCCGCCGGCACGCTCAAGTGAGCGCCGCATACGTGCCTCATCTGCCTCCAGACTCGATGTTTCGGGATCGCTTGGGATCGATAAAGGGGCCATGAGCACTTTTCAGGTGAGCAGCGCGGCTACCATCCTTGAATTGGAACCTCGCCGCGGCTTTGGAACAGCTGCACTGGGTATTGCCGATCCCAGCTGACGAGTCTCATACACCAAACAAAGCCGGACGCCAATATTCGCCTGAGCCCTACTATCATAGGGCGCGATAGGACATGAACTGCCTCGGTTGTGGGCACACCATGGTGCCGCAAGCCAAGCCTTCACCCTTTGTTATGGCAGACGCCGGAGACTGCCCCGCAATCAAGAGCTTGCATGGGTCCACTATCCGTCCTGTTACCACAGATCTCGCTTCCCAGGGGCCGATTACAGGAATCACTTATGACTAAGTTAGGTGCAGCCTGTGTATGACGCATAGCTCCATGACACCCGGAGTGGCTGCGGAAACCAGCCTGGTAGAGGGCGACTACACCCTGGCTGCCGCCGACTTCGAGGCGCTCGCGGCCATATTGCGCAATGAGGCAGGGATTGCGCTCGGGCCAGGCAAAGCAGTGTTGCTGTACTCGCGCCTGGCCAAACGATTGCGCGCTCTTAATCTATCGGACTTTTCGCAATATCGTGGCCTACTCGAATCCTCTCATGGCTGCGAGGAGCGGGGCCGCATGGTGGCCGCGCTCACTACCAATTTTACACGGTTCTTTAGGGAGCCGCACCACTTCGACCACTTGCGCGCCAACGTGCTGCCACGCCTGCTGCAGGCGGCCCAGAGCGGTCGCCGCGTGCGCATTTGGTCGGCTGGTTGCTCGACCGGGCAGGAACCCTACTCGATCGCGCTCACCATTCTGCAATTGGCTCCCAATGCGGCGCGGCTGGATGTGCGGGTGATCGCGACGGATATCGATCCTGACGCGCTGGCCCAGGCGGCAACCGGTGGCTACGGCGTGGAGTGCCTCGACCACATACCGGTTGCCCTGCGAGCGCGGTGGTTCGACCCGGCGGCGGACAGTACTTTCACCCTGAACGAGACGGTGCGCCGACTCGTCGTATTCCGCCCGCTCAACCTGGTCGGCAACTGGTCGGTGCGCGGCCCGTTCGACATCATCATGTGCCGCAACGTCGCCATCTATTTTGACGCTGCGACGCAGGCAGCGATGTGGCGGCGTTTTCCACCCTACTTGGCCAGCCAAGGCTTGCTATACATAGGACGCTCCGAACAGCTTAGCGGACCTGCGACGGCGCGCTTTGACGTAGTCGGTATCACGACCTACCAGCGCCGGGGCACACCATGATCCACCTGGCGCCGGTCGGAGCCTTGATCCGTGTCGTCGTCGTCGATGACTCCGCTGCCATGCGCAGCATGATCGGCCGTGCGCTGAGTCAGGACAATGGCATTATCGTGGTGGGCAAAGCTGCCAACGCGGTCGAGGCCCAGGCTTTGATCCGGGTGATGGAACCCGACGTGATCACCCTTGATATCGAGATGCCCGGCATGGACGGCTTGGAGTTCCTGGGTCATTTGATGCGAACGCATCCAATGCCTGTCGTAATGGTTTCCATGTTGACTGCCAGGGGTGCCAAGAAGACACTGCAGGCACTGGAGTTGGGCGCAGTGGATTGCGTGGCCAAGCCGGGTTTGGGCAATGGCTTTGCCAGCTTGCCGGAGATCGTACGGGCGGCAGCGGTAGCCAACGTGTGCGCCTCGGGTCCTCGGCCGCGAGGGGTTGCTGACGGGAGCATCCGCGCCGTAGCACCGGGTCCATTCCCAACCTGGTTCGAACCGAATGGTCGCCTAGTGGCAGTCGGCGCGTCAACGGGCGGGGTGGAGGCGCTGCTAGCCATTGTTTCACGCTTTCCTGCAAATTGTCCTCCGACTGTAATCACACAGCACATGCCAGAAGGTTTCACCCGCAGCTTCGCGCTCCGGCTGGACCAGTGTAGCGCGGCCCGCGTTGCCGAGGCAGAGGAAGGAGCGCCGCTGCTGCCGGGCCAAGTGCTCTTGGCGCCTGGCGGGCGTCACCTGGCCGTATCAGGCAGCAGCGGACAATGGCGCTGCACCCTGCCAGAACAGAGCCCAGTCAATGGCCACCGCCCCTCGGTGGACGTGCTGTTCGCGTCAGTGGCCAAGGCGGCGGGTCCCCGCGGGGTCGGCGTTATCTTGACCGGCATGGGCCGAGACGGCGCTGGTGGCCTGCTTGCCATGCGGCAAGCCGGGGCGCGCACGTTCGGCCAGGACGCGGCCAGCAGCGTGGTGTACGGCATGCCGAAGGTGGCGTTCGAGATGCTGGCGGTAGAGCGCCAGGCCGCGTTGGACGACTTGCCGGGCGAAATCCTGGCGACTTGCAATGCCGCTCCGCATGGTCTGTTCTGGCCTGCGCCTTGAGGCTGGGAGACAAATGCAGCCAGCGGATGCCAACGTAGCTGCTTCCCAGCCGTTCGCACTATGCGAAGGGTTTCTGGACGGCCGTTCTGAATGGAGGGCTGGCTTGCCGCTCCAGTCAGGTCCGGTCTGGGATGGTAATCCTGCCGCGGTTGACACGCACGAGGTCCACCTCTTGCAAGCTGGACGCAACGATTGTTATGCCGAAGCGGTGTACGCCCAAGCTGTTCGACAGCGTTTCGTGCGTAATGCACAGATCAGGCCCGTCGACTCGGTCATCGACCATCAGCAGCTACTGGACAAAGCGTTCGGCTACGCTTTTGCGCGCGTTGCAGGCAGCCGTCTGCATTATTTGACAGAGTAGAGCATCTGCTGCTTTTAGGTAAGTCTTGGCTGATGCCGGGCACGATCGGGTTAGGCGTTGCAGTGCGCTGATCAGCAGGCGATGTGCAATGCCAGGAACTTGGGTGACGGAAGCAACAAATGCACTGCGGTCTTGCCCGAGCAGGGCTTGGCCGCCGACCATGCCTTCATGCCCGATTATCGCGACCTGCACGGCCACCCACCGTGGCGCCGTTTCAGCCACAAGCAAGATGCTGCCATTTTCTATGAAGAAGGCATGCTCAGTGACGTGCCAGTAGTCGATCAGCACCTGGCGCGGCATGAGACAGAACCTGGTGAGTACCTGCTGCACCTGGGCCAACTCGTTATGAGGCAGGCCCACAAGGATAACATTCTGCAACGGAGGGCGCAGCGTCAAATTCGAAGCCGTGACGCGGTTCTGCATGGGATTTGCTTCCACCCGGCGAGGCTAACCTGCCGAAAATTCATTACACAACGTCAGCCATGTAATTTTGCATTTCAGGTAGGCAATGGTCCTAGATAGGCGACAAAGCAGGTGAGGCGTCATCGGCCATGACATTGAAGGTTGAGCAGAAGATTTGCGGGGAGGAATGTCCCTTGACGGTCCAGTGCTGTCCACCGCCCGGCGCGCTTCGTTGCGGTTTAGTCTCCGGCTTGTTTCAGATTGACACATCACCCCAGTTAATCGGGGAAAAGCCGATTGGATCGTCTTGCAGGAACTGGTCAGGAGGAGCGATGCCGAACAAACTGCTTAAGTCGAGAGCCTGATCCTTAGCGTCGCAAGTCGGCGGCGACCCGGCGGCTCGACTCCGCAGTGTAGGCGGAGCTGCACTATCACGACGTCGCCCCGACCCCGCACGCCTACGCGGTATGGTTCACCCATCGCTTCGGTGTCAGCGCGACGTTGACGGAGCGGCTGACAGAAATTCTGGGCCGTCGCCCGCTGCTGACCACAGTGATCATGAAAGCTCCGCACGCCGAGTTCGTGGCCTGGACCGCCTCAAACCCGGACGCGGTCCGCGACTGTGCCGGCGAGATCGAGATCGTGGCCGACACCCTCGCGACCCAACTAACCGCCAGCCAGGCAGCCCTGCAGGGCTACGGCGACACCCTCGCGCACTCGGCGGAGCATCTCGCCGACGATTCGCCCCTGTGCGGGCTGCTCAAGGCCGTCGCGAGCCTGACCGCCGAGACGACCCAGGCCGCCGAGCGTAACCGCGAGCTGAAGCGCCAGCTCTCCTAGTCAGCCACGCGCATCCTGGAGCTGCGCCAATCTCTGGCGGACCTGAAGCACGAAGCCATAACGGACGTGCTGACCGGCATTCTCAACCGCAAGACGTTCGAGGCCAGGCTCAAGCGCGCTGTGGCGCAGTCCCGCAACGACTCGGCGATGGTGGTCAGCGTGCTGCTATTGGACGTGGACCATTTCGAGCATTTTGGCGATACTAACGGCCACCGCATCGGGGACTTAGTGCTGCGCCTGGTCGCGCCTGCTGGCGGAGAACGTGAAGGGCCGCGACACGGTAGCCTGCTACGGCGGTAAGAAGTTTACGGTTGCCCTGACAGGTGCGGACATGTGGGCCGGCACCGTGGTCGGACAGCAGATCCGCGAGGCGCTGAACGGCAAGCATCTGGTCCACCGCATCATGCAAACGACCGGCACCGTCACCGTCTCAGTTGGCATAGCGCAGCACTGAGACTAGGTGTTTGGTCCCGGAGAGTTGTGACGCTACCCTGACGCGAGAAGCGGAGGA
>CAXTJU010000053.1:0-24106 GCA_964244655.1 uncultured Acetobacteraceae bacterium
TCCGACAGGTCGATGCCGAAGCGGCGGCACAGCGCGTCCAGGCTGTTCGGCAGGCCGGGAAATCGCTTGCGGGCCAGCTCCAGCGTGTCGATCTTGCGGGACAGGCTGACGGAGGGCCGCCCCAGCCGGGCCAGCTCCGCGTTGAGGAAGCTGAAGTCGAAGGTCGCGTTGTGCGCCACCAGCGGGTCGTCGCCGATGAAGGCCAGCAGCTCGTCCACGATGGCGCCGAAGCGCGGCTTGCCTTGCAGGTCGGACCGGGTGAGGCCGTGCACGCGGGTGGCGTCTGGATGGATGTCCCGGTCGGGGTCGATCAGGTGGTGGAACGTCCTGCCGCTCGGCAGGTCGCGCAGCAGCTCCAGGGCGGCGAACTCGATGACGCGATCCCCGGTCAGCGGGTCGAGCCCGGTGGTCTCGGTGTCGAACAGGACGGAGCGACTCATGTCTCAGTGATCCTTGGGCCTCAACGATGTGATGAAGCGGCGCAGCCGGCGCAAGGCCGCGTGGCGGGACAGCCCCGTGCGGACCACCAGGTGGGCGTGGCGGCGCTTCTGCCGATCGGGCATCTGGCGGGCGATGACGGCAGCCGCCTGCGCGTCCGTCATGCCCCGGCGGCGGCGCACCCGCGCCAGCTGCACGGCGCGGGGCGCCGAGACCACCACCACCGTATCCACCCGCGCGGCGCCGCCGGTTTCCAGCAGCAGCGGCACGTCCAGCACCGCAGCGCCCGCGCCCGAGCGGCGGGCGCGGGCCAGGAAGGCGCGTTCCATGGCCCGCACCCGGGGGTGCAGGATGGCCTCCAGCCGGCGCATGGCCGGCTCGTGGCCGAGCACGGCGGCGCGCAGCCGGACGCGGTCGAGCACGCCGGCCGCGACCGTGCCGGGGAACGCTGCGGCGATGGCCGGCAGCGCCGCGCCGCCCGGTGCTTGCAGGCGGTGGACGGCGGCGTCCGCGTCGAACACCGGGATGCGGGCGCGGCGGAACGCGGCGGCGGCGGTGGATTTGCCCATGCCAATGCCGCCGGTCAGGCCGATGACCCTCACAGCGAGGCGGCCACCAGGTCGTGCAGCGCCGGGTCCACGGCGGGGGTGACGCCGAACCAGGCGGCGAAGCCGGGGACCGCCTGGTGCAGCAGCATGCCGAGCCCGCCCACGGCCAGCAGCCCGCGCGCCTCCGCCGCTTCCAGCAGGGGCGTGCGCAGGGGGGCATAGACGATGTCGCACACCGTGAGGCCGGGCGGGGCGTCGGACAGGTCCAGGTCCAGGGGGGGCTGGCCCTGCATGCCGAGGCTGGTGGCGTTCACCAGCAGGCCGTAGCCGCCCAGGGCGGGGCGGGCGCTCCACTCGACCTGTTGCAGACCCGGCAGCGCGTCGGCCAGGCTGGCCGCCCGGCCAGGGCTGCGGTTGGCGACCGTCACCGGCACGCCGGCCGCCAGCAGTGCTGCGGCGATGGCGCGGGCCGCGCCCCCTGCCCCCAGCAGCAGCGCCGGGGCTGGGGCTGCGCCGTGGGCGCGCAGGTTGGCGAGGAAGCCTGCGCCGTCCGTGTTGTCGCCCACGATGCGGCCCTCCTCGAACAGCAGCGTGTTGACCGCCCCGGCCGCCTGGGCCGCCGGACGCAGCTCCGTGCACAGAGACGCTGCGGCCACCTTGTGCGGCACCGTCACGTTGACGCCGCGGAACCCGGCGGCGGCCAGGCCCGCCACCGCCGCCGCCAGGTCGTCCGGCCGCACCGGCAACGGCACGTAAGCGCCATCAATGCCATAGCGCGCCAGCCAGTGGTTGTGCAGCAGGGGGGAGCGCGAGTGCGACACCGGCCAGCCGATCACCCCGGCCAGCCGTGCCCGGGCGGTGAGCGGCGGCATGGGCGCCAGACACCACGGCTCCGCCCGGCCCGGCAAGCGCATTCGCCTGGCGGGGGCGTCGGATCGTTGACGCCCCATGCCCGGTCTGGCAGCGTCCGCCGTCATGGGACAGGATGCGGCATGACGAAGTCGGAGCTGATCGCGGATCTGGCGGCGGCCAACCCGCACCTGCTGGGGCGCGACGTGGAGATCATCGTCGGCACCATCTTCGATGAGATCACCGGCGCCCTGGCGCGCGGCGAACGGGTGGAGCTGCGCGGGTTCGGCGCGTTCACCGTCAAGAAGCGGGACGCCCGCACCGGCCGCAACCCCCGTACCGGCGAGGCCGTGCCGGTGGACGAGAAGGTCGTGCCGTTCTTCAAGGCCGGCAAGGAATTGCGGGACCGGGTGAACCGCGGCGGCAAGCCGGCCCGCAAGCTGCGCGAGCGGGTGGTGGCCTGACGTGCTGGGCCTGATCTTCGCCGCCCCCTTCCTGCTGCTGCTGGTGGTGTTCGCGCTGTCCAACCGCGGCACCGTGCAACTGGGCCTGTGGCCGACCGACCTTGCGCTGGTGACGCCGCTCTCGCTGGCGGTGCTGGGCGCAGGGGCAGTGTTCTTCGTGCTGGGGGCGCTGGTGGCGGGCGTGGGCTCGCTCGGCCAGCGACGCCGGGCGCGCCGGGCGGAGAACCAGGTGCGGCTGCTGGAGCGCGAGGTGCAGACCCTGCGGCCAAGCCCCACGCTGATCCCGGGAACCTCGATCCGCACGATCGACCAAGTCTAGCACGGTGCGTCTGGCTGGATGACCAGCCGGGTCACGGGGTCAGCCGGGGCGGGCATGGCCAGCGGCCCCCGGCCCGGCGAGACGACGCCCAGGATGCGCCCGCCCGGGCCGCCGGTGCCGCCGGGCACGGTGCCAGGCAGGCCGTGCCAACTCAGCCAGCCCAGCAGCGCGAACAGGTAGGCCTCCTTCGCGTCCGGCGGCAGTCCGCGCGCCGCGCTGGTGACCAGCGGCACGGGGGCCAGGGCGCGGCGCAGCGCCGCCATCAACGCCGGGTTCCGCACGCCGCCGCCGGACGCCACCACCTCACGCACTCCAGCGGCATGGCAGGCTTGCGCGACGGTGAGCGCCGTCAGCTGCGTCAGCGTCGCCATCAGGTCGGGGCCGGCGACGGATGGCAGGCCTTGGCAGTGGGCGGCGGCATAGCCGGTGTGGAACAGCTCGCGCCCTGTGCTCTTGGGCGGGGGCAGCGCGTAGTAGGGCTCCGCCAGCAGCCGGGCGAGCAGGTCGTCCCGCACGGCGCCCGCCAGCGCCAGGGCGCCGCCGCGGTCGTAGGGCAGGCCGGCGAGCTGGCCGGCGGCGTGGTCCAGCAGGCAGCTGGCCGGCCCGGTGTCCCAGGCGCGCACGGGCTCGCCCGCCCCGGCGACGACCGTGACGTTGGCGATGCCGCCGAGGTTCAGCGCGGCGCGGGGGCCGCCGGGTCCGGCCAGCCAGAGCGCATCGAGGGTGCTGGCCAGCGGCGCGCCCTGCCCGCCCGCCGCCACGTCGCGCGCGCGCAGGTCGGAGATCACCGGCAGGCCGGTGGCCTCGGCGATCAGGGCCGGCTGGCCGAGCTGCAACGTGCCGCGGGCCGTGCCGCCCTCCACCCAGTGGAACACGGTCTGGCCGTGGCTGCACACCAGGGTCGCGCCGCGGCCCGCCCCATGGAGCGCGGCCTTGGCGGCCTCGGCGAAGGCCTGGCCGACCAGGACGTCGAGCGCGCAGACTTCGGCCATGCTGGTGGCGGCGGGGGGCAGCGCGGCGAGCAGGCAACGCCGGGCGCCGGGCGGCCAGGGCTGCTCCGCGGCGCCGAGGAGCTGCATGGTGAGCGTGCTGCCGTGCTGCTCGAAACGGGCGCTCGCAACATCGATGGCGTCCAGCGAGGTGCCTGAGATCAGGCCTGTGACGATCATTTGGCGGCCATGGCGCACCGTGTCGATCGATGCCGCGCCATCCACGCACTCGTTTTGGTTTTCGGCATGCGGATGCTGCACTGCACAATACTAAAGCTGCGCTTTCACCGAAATATCGATGATATTTTGCATTAAATAGGTGACAGATGGGACCAGAAATATTAAGCAACAAAGCGGCCCGCGCACCATAAGGCGCAGCGGGCCAAGTTTAGGGAGAAAACGCCAGTCACACGTCAGAAGGAGGAAAATCCTCTTCCTGGCGTGATGATTGCTTGGCGGCTCCTAGACTTCCACCAAATAATGGGCTGCCGAGGACGCTATTTTGCGGCTTGAGGCGCAATGTGCCCACGCAGTCGGCACGCCCGCGCAAACACCGAGGCATGTGCTCAATCGTCGGGCATCCGCGCCGCCATGTCGCGAAAGCTCAGGAACGGGCTGCGGATCAAGGCGATGCTTCCCCCCCAGATCAGCGCCGCCACCAAGGTCGTGGCGACGAGCTTGCGCAACAGGAGCGGGCGTTCCGGCGCGCCGCGCCAGCCCCCCATCGCCTCGGTCGCCTCGGAGACCGGGCGGGTGCCGAAGGGCAGCACGGCGAACAGCACGGTCCACCAGATCAACGCGTACAGGACGAGGGCGGTGAACCAGCCCATCAGACGCGCAGCAGGTGCACATCCACCAGGGGGCGCTTCTGCAGCCGGCGTCCCAGGGCGCGGCGCAGCACGGCACGGGCGCCGTCGAGCAGGGCCGTGTCGTCGCGCCGCAGCTCCAGCGGCAGGTCGGAGAACGCCTGGGAGAACTCGCGCGTCACCCGCACGCTCTCCTCGTCGTCCGGCTCGAACAGGCCGGGGGCGCTGATCACCGGCTGGCCGCGCAGCTTGCCGGCGGCATCGACCGCGACGCTGGCGAGCACCATGCCGTTGAACAGCATGCGCCGCCGGGCCGCCATGACGCCGCCGTTCAGCGGCACCAGCCGGTTGCCGTCCAGCGCGAGCCGGCCGACCGGGGCCGAGTCGATCACGGTGGGACGGTTGCGGGACAGGCTGAGCACGTCGCCGTCCTCCAGCATGACCGGGGTGGACCCGGCCTCCTTCGCCAGGGCGGCGTGGGCCGAGAGGTGCCGCCACTCGCCATGCACGGGGATGGCGTAGGTCGGGCGGACCAGGGCGTAGAGGCGGCGCAGCTCGTCCCGCGCCGGGTGGCCGGAGACGTGCACCATGTGGTCGTCCGCCGTCATCAGCCGCACGCCGCGGCGGATCAGGTTGTCCTGTACCGTGCCGATGGCGCGCTCGTTGCCGGGGATGACGCGGGAGGAGAACACCACCGTGTCGCCCTTGCCCAACGCGATGTTGCGGTGGGTGTCGTTGGCGATGCGCGAGAGGGCGCTGCGGGCCTCGCCCTGGCTGCCGGTGACCAGGATGAGCAGGTTGTCGTCCGGCACCTCGCCGGCTGCCTCCTCCGGCACGAACTCGGGCACCGTGCTGAGATAGCCGCACTCGCGCGCCGCGGTTTCGAGGTTGCGCAGGGAGCGCCCGACCAGGGCGACGGAGCGGCCGGCCTGCTGCGCCGCCAGTGCCACGCTTTCCACGCGGGCCACGTTGCTGGCGAAGCAGGTCACCGCGACCCGGCCGCGCATGGGGCGGATCAGCGCTGCCATGCTGGTGCGCACCTCGGACTCGGAGCCGGAGTGACCTTCCACCATGGCGTTGGTGCTGTCGCAGACCATGGCCAGCACGCCTTCGTCGCCGAGGGCGCGGAACGCCTCTTCGTCGGTGGCGGGGCCGACCATCGGCTCGGGGTCGAGCTTGAAGTCGCCGGTGTGCAGGATGATGCCGTACGGCGTGCGGATCACCAGCGCCTGCGCCTCTGGCACCGAGTGCGTCACCGGCATGAACTGCAGGCGGAACGGCAGCAGGTCGAACGCGCCGCCAGGCTTGACGACGGTGATCTTGGCCTCGTTCACCAACCCGGCCTCGCCCAGCTTGCGGCGCAGCACGGCGGCGGCGAACGGCGTGGCGAAGATCGGGCAGCGCAGCTGGCGCCAAAGGTGCGCGACGGCACCCAGGTGATCCTCGTGCGCGTGGGTGATGACCAGGCCGACCAGGTCGCCCCGGCGCTCGGCGATGTAGGCCGGATCGGGCATCATCACCTCGACTTCAGGGTTCTCCGACCCGCCGAAGCCGATGCCGCAATCGATCGCCAGCCAGCGTCCGTTGCAGCGATATAGGTTGAGGTTCATGCCGATCTCGCCGGTCCCGCCCAGCGGCAGGAAGGCCAGATCGTCTGTCATTGCGTCCAAGTTACTCGCTTTCTAAAGATCTCGTTCGGTCTTTGGGAGATGTGGGAGCGGGATTGCGCTGCGCCAACAGCCGCAGGCCATCCAGGGTCAAGTCAGGGTCGATATGCTCGATGATCGTGGTGCCTTCGGAGAACAGCGGCGCCAGCCCCCCGGTCGCCAGCACCTTGAGCGGGCGTTCGAACTCGGCCTGGATGCGGGTGACCAGGCCCTCGATCATGCCGATGTAGCCCCAATACAGTCCGGACTGCATCGCCGGCACGGTGGCGCGGCCGATCACCGCCTGCGGCCGGCCGATGCCGATGCGCGGCAGGCGGGCGGCGGCCTGGTGTAGGGCCTCGATGGACAGGTTGATGCCGGGCGCGATGGCGCCGCCGATGTAGGCGCCGTCCGCGTCCACCACGTCGAAGGTGGTGGCGGTGCCGAAGTCGATCACCGTGAGCGGCCCGGTGTAGCGCTGGTGGGCCGCCAGGGCGTTGAGCAGCCGGTCGGCGCCCACCTCAGCCGGGCTGTCCACCTTGATCTCGAAGCCCCAGTCCAGGCTGGAGCGGGCGATCAGCGGCTCCACGTCGAACCAGTCGCGGCACAGGCGGCGCAGATGGTAGAGCGCGGCCGGCACCACGGTGCCGATCACGGCGCGCTGGACCGCCAGCGGCTTGAGGCCGCGATGCGCCAGCAGGGCGAGCAGCCAGACGGCGTACTCGTCGGAAGTGCGCTGCGCGTCCGTGCGGATGCGCCAGGTGCCGCACCAGGCCGTCCCGTCATGCACGGCGAAGACGATGTTGGTGTTGCCGGCATCGACGACGAGCAGCATTAGCCGGGCAATCCCACGTCGCTAGGGGCGGCGCCCCCGGCCGTCACCCGAACAGCGCCGCAGCCGCTGCCTGCGCCGCCCCCACGATGGGCGCTGGGAACACGAAGAACAGCGTCGTTACGATGGCACCGACCGCGGCGACGAACGACAGGGAGGGCGCGCGCAGGTCGAACGCCGGCTGGGTCTCGTCGAAATACATCACCTTGATGACGCGCAGGTAGTAGTATGCACCGAGCACGGATGTCAGCACGCCGATGACGGCGAGCGTCCAGTAGCCGGCCTGCACGGCGGCGTAGAACACGTAGAGCTTGCCGAAGAAGCCGCTGAACGGCGGGATGCCGGCCATGGAGAACATGAAGACGGCGAAGGCCAGCGCCAGCATCGGGTCCGTGCGGGCCAGGCCGCCAAGGTCGGCGATCTGCTCCAGCGGGCGGCCGCGGCGGCGCATGGCGATCATGCAGGCGAACACGCCGGCCGACATGAACACGTAAGTGACCATGTAGATCAGCACGCCCTGGATGCCGGCCTGAGTGCCGACGGCCAAGCCGATCAGCGCGTAGCCCATGTGGCCGATCGAGGAATACGCCATCAGCCGCTTGATGGAGGTCTGGCCGATGGCGGCGAGCGAGCCCAGCAGCATGGAGGCGATGGAGATCAGCACGATCAGCTGGGTCCATTGCGGGGTCATGTGGCCGAACGGCACTTCCAGCACCCGCAGCAGCAGGCAGATGGCGGCGACCTTGGGGGCAGTGCTCATGAACGCCGTCACCGCCGTGGGGGCGCCCTGGTACACGTCCGGCGTCCACATGTGGAACGGCACGGCGCTGATCTTGAACGCCAGCCCGGCCACGATGAACACGATGCCCACCACCAGACCGGCGGCGGGCACGCTATTGCCGAACGCCGTCGCCAACTGGCCGAAATCCATGGTGCCGGAGAAGCCGTATGCCAGCGAGACGCCATAAAGCAGCAGCCCGGAGGCCAGCGCGCCGAGCACGAAATACTTCAGCCCGGCCTCGGAAGAGCGCAAATCGTCGCGGTTGAACGCGGCAATCACGTAGATCGACAGCGATTGCAGCTCCAGCCCGATGTAGAGCGACATCATGTTGGTGGCCGACACCATGGTCATCATGCCGGTGGTGCACAGCAGGATCAGCACGGGAAACTCGAACCGGTCGATGCCGGTCTTCTCGTTGTAGTCGATCGACAGCACCAGGCTCAACGCCGAGCCGGCCAAGATCAGCAGCTTGGCATACACGGCAAAGCGGTCCACCGAGAACAGGCCGGCATAAGCGGTGCCGAGTGGTGCCGTGACGACCAGGGCGGCGGTCAGCACCAGGGCAGCCAGGCCCAGCATCGAGCACGTGAACGCCGGGTTGCCAGCCTTCCACAGCACGCCGAAGATCAGGATCGCCATGGCGCTCAGGGCCAGGACGATCTCCGGGATGGCCAGGGTCCAGTTCATCAGGGTCATGGCAGCATTCCCGCCACCTTGGTTGCTGCCGCGATCGCCGCCACGTGGTTGTCCACCATCGCCCCCACGCTCGCGTCGAAGAACTGGGTGAAGCTGCTGGGGTAGATGCCCATCCAGAGCGTCAGTCCGACGAGCGGCCCGAAGATCGCGGCCTCCCGCGGCGAAAGGTCCAGGATCGAGCGCAGATCGTCCCGCGTGATGCTGCCGAAGATGATGCGGCGATACAGCCACAGCGCGTAGCACGCGCCCAGGATCATGCCGGTGCTGCCCAGGATCGCCACCCAGAAGTTCACCTCCAGCGCCCCCACCAGCACCATGAACTCGCCGATGAAGCCGGAGGTGCCGGGCAGGCCCATGCTGGCCATGGTGAAGAACAGGAACACGAAGGCGTAGGCCGGCATCCGGTCGCCCAAGCCGCCGTAACGCGCGATCTCGCGGGTGTGGATGCGGTCGTATACCACGCCGACGCAGAGGAAGAGCGCCGCCGAGACGATGCCGTGGCTCAGCATCTGCAAGATCGCGCCCTCGATGCCCTGCATGTTGAAGGTGAAGGTGCCGATCACCACCAAGCCCATGTGCGCCACGGAGGAGTAGGCGATCAGCTTCTTCATGTCCGCCTGCGCGATGGCGACCAGGCTGGTGTAGATCACCGCAATCACGCCCAGCGCGAACATCAGCGGCGCGAACTGCTGCGAGGCGTAGGGCAACATCGGCACCGAGAAGCGTAGGAAGCCGTAGCCGCCCATCTTCAGCAGCACGCCGGCCAGGATAACCGACCCGGCGGTGGGTGCCTCCACGTGGGCATCCGGCAGCCAGGTGTGCACCGGCCACATCGGCACCTTGACGGCGAAGGAAGCCAGGAAGGCCAGGAACAGGAAAATCTGCGTGCGCGGCGGGAAGGCCGTGTGCATCAGCACGGCAATGTCCGTGGTGCCCGCCGTGTACCACATCGCCAGCAGCGCCAGCAACATCAGCACCGAGCCGGCCAGCGTGTAGAGGAAGAACTTCATCGAGGCATAGACCCGGCGCGGCCCGCCCCACACGCCGATGATGATATACATCGGGATCAACAGGCCCTCGAAGAACATGTAGAATACGAGGAAGTCGGTGGCGGCGAACGCACCCACCATCATGGTTTCCAGCACCAGGAAGGCGATCATGTACTCGCGCACCCGGGTCTGCACCGACTCCCAGCTGGCCAGGATGCAGATCGGCGTCAGCGCGGTGGACAGCAGCACGAACAGCACGCTGATGCCGTCCACCCCCATGCGGTAGCCAACCTTGAAAGTGGGCAGCCAGTCCAGGCTCTCGTTGAATTGGAAGCCCGCCTGCGCCGGGTCGAAGTTCCACCACAGCTCGAGGCTGATGGCGAACACGACCAAGCTGGTCCACAGCGCGGTCCAACGGGCGTTGCGGGCGACGACGGCGTCCTCGCCACGGATGGTCATCAGCACCAGGCAGCCGACCAGCGGCAGCCAGGTCACCAGCGAGAGCACGGGGAAACCGGCGGCGTTGGACAAATTCAAAGCACGCTCACCGGAACAGGAGGAAGACGCTGATGAGCACGACGAGCCCAATCAGCATCGTGAAGGCATACACGGCGATCGACCCAGTCTGAATCCGCACCACCTGGGCGGAGCCGCCCGCCGCCAGCGCCGCCGCCCCGTTGGGCATGCCGTCGATCAGCGTCTCGTCGCCCACGTGCCAGAAGGTGCGCGCCAGCCAGAGCGCCGGGCGGACGAAGATGAAGTCGTACAGCTCATCGAAATACCATTTGTGCAGCAGGAACTGGTAAACCGGCGAAAACGCCCCGGCGAGGCGGGCCGGCAGCTCGGGGCGCAGCATGTACATCACGTAGGCCAGCGCGATGCCGAGCCCGCTGGTGACGGTCGGCAGCCACGAGATGTACCAGGGCACGTGCTCGATATCGACCAAGATATGGCTGTCCGGCCCGGAGTGGATCGACCCGGCCCAGAACGCCAGCTGGTCGTTGCCGATAAAGGCGTCGTGCAGCGCCCAGCCCGAGAAGATCGCCCCGAGCGACAGCACCATCAGCGGCGCGGTCATCCACAGCGTGCTTTCGTGCACGTGCTCCATCGTGCGCGCGCTTGCCCGTGGCGCGCCGTGAAATGTCATGATGAGCAGCCGCCAGGAGTAGAACGCGGTCAGGAACGCCACGAAGGTGCCCGAGACGAAGCCATACATGCCCATTGCGGTGTGGATCGCGTAGCCGGTCTCCAGCACCGCGTCCTTGGACCAGTAGCCGGCGAAGAACGGCACGCCGGCGATGGCCAGGCTGCCGATCCACATGGTGGCGTAGGTGATGGGCACCTTGCGCCAGATGCCGCCCATCTTGCGCATGTCCTGCTCGTCGCTCATGGCGTGGATCACCGAGCCGGCGCACAGGAACAGCAGGGCCTTGAAGAAGGCGTGGGTGATGAGGTGGAATATCGACGCCTGGTAGGCGCTGGCCCCGGCGGCGATGAACATGTAGCCCAACTGGGAGCAGGTCGAGTAGGCGATCACCCGCTTGATGTCGGTCTGCACGCACGCGATCGTGGCGGCGAAGAAGCAGGTCGTGGCGCCGATGAACAGTACGAAGTCCAGCGCGCCGGGTGCGTCCTCCATGATCCAGGACATGCGCGCCATCAAGAACACGCCCGCCGTCACCATGGTGGCGGCATGGATCAGCGCGGAGACCGGCGTCGGCCCCTCCATCGCGTCCGGCAGCCAGGTGTGCAGGCCGATCTGCGCCGACTTGCCCATGGCGCCCAGGAACAGCAGCACGCCGATGACCTCGTAAGCGCGCCAATCCTGGCCGAACAGATGGTACAGCGCATCCTTGTGCTGATCGACCGCGGCGAAGATCACCGGGAACTCGACGGAGCCGAACAGCGAGAACACCAGCGCGATGCCGATGGCGAAGAACAAATCCCCGACCCGGTTGACGATGAACGCCTTCATGGCGGCGCGGCAGGCGCTCGGCCGGTCGTACCAGTAGCCGATCAGCAGGTAACTCGCGAGGCCGACGCCCTCCCAGCCGAAGAACAGCTGCACCAGGTTGTTCGCCGTCACCAACATCAGCATGGCGAAGCTGAACAGCGACAAGTAGGCGAAGAAGCGGAACGAGCGGCGCTCATGCGCCATGTAGCCCACGCTGTAGATGTGGATCAGCGTTGAAACCGGCGCCACCATGGCCACCATCACGGCCGACAGCGTGTCCCGCCGCAGCGCCCAGTCCAGCCGGAAGCCGCCGATGTCGAACCAGTTGCCAAGGACGACCGGCTCCGGTTGCGGGTCGGCGTAGATGACCTGGAACAGCGAGGCCTCGGCGCAGACGGAGGCGAGCAGCATGAAGGCGATGGTAATGATGAAGGCGTAGCGGTCACCGAGCCTGCGGCCGAACGCGCCGGCGAGCAGGCAACCGAACAGCGGGCTGAGGACAGCCGTGGCGTAGATCATCTCAGCCCTTCATCATCGTCACGTCCTCGACCTGGATCGAGCCGCGGTTGCGGAAATACACCACCACGATGGCCAGCCCAATCGCCGCCTCCGCCGCAGCCACGGTGAGCACGAACATTGCCAGCACCTGCCCCGCCATGTCCCCCAGGGAAGCGGAGAACGCAACCAGGTTGATGTTCACGGCCAGCAGGATCAGCTCGATCGACATCATGATGACGATGATGTTCTTGCGGTTCAGGAAAATGCCGAACACGCCGAGCACCAGCAGGATGGCTCCGACGACGAGGTAGTGGCCGATGCCCACCACCATGTCAGTGCTCTCCCGGGTGGGCGTGCTCGGGCTTCTGCTCCTGGTGCGCGTCCTCCTCTTCCTGCACCGGAGCAGGCAGCGGCAGGGGGCGCAGGAAGCCGGACTTGCCGATGCCAGTGCCGGCGCCGAGGGACAACGTCATCATCTGCATGGTGTCGCCCACGGTGCGGGCCTGTTGCCGGGTGATGTCCTGTCGGCGGGACGCGCCGGCCCGGTCACGATGGGTCAGCACGATGGCGCCGATCATGGCCACCAGCAGCACCAGGCTGGAGCCTTCGAACACGAAGATGTAGTTCGTGTAGATCAGGTGCCCCAGGGCGGCCGTGTTGGACACCCCGGCGGGGGTGGCCGAGACCAGGTGCAGCGCGGCGTCCGGCGCGAACTTCAGGCCGGTCAACGTGATGACGACCTCCAAGAACAGCACCGCGCCGATGGCGGCGCCGATCGGCGTGTAGCGCTGGAAGCCCTCGCGCAACTGGTCAAAGTTCACGTCCAGCATCATCACGACGAATAGGAACAGCACGGCGACCGCACCCACGTACACGATGACCAGGATCATCGCCAGGAACTCAGCGCCGGCCAGCAGGAACAGTGCCGCCGCGTTGAAGAAGGCGAGGATCAGGAACAACACCGAGTGCACTGGGTTGCGGCTGCTCACCACCAAGGCAGAGGAGCCGACCAGCACGGTGGCAAAAACGTAGAATGCGATCGCGCCGATCATCGATAGGGCGCGTCCAGCTCGAGCCGCTTGGCCAGCTCGGGCTCCCAGCGGTCGCCGTTCGCCAGCAGCTTATCCTTGTTGTAGAGCAGTTCCTCACGCGTTTCGGTGCTGAACTCGATGTTCGGCCCCTCGACGATCGCGTCCACCGGGCAGGACTCCTCGCACAGGCCGCAGTAGATGCACTTGGTCATGTCGATGTCGTAGCGCGTGGTGCGGCGGGACCCGTCCTCACGCGGCTCGGCCTCGATGGTGATGGCAAGCGCCGGGCACACCGCCTCGCACAGCTTGCAGGCGATGCAGCGTTCCTCGCCGTTCGGGTAGCGGCGCAGGGCATGCTCGCCCTTGAAGCGCGGCGAGTACGGGTTGCGCTCGTAGGGGTAGTTGATGGTGACCTTGGGCTTGAACATGTAGCGGAAGGTCAGCCCGAGCCCGGTGAGCAGCTCGGTGAGGAGGAAGGAGCGCGCGGTGCGGTCCAGGAATGCCATGACGAGAAACCTCTGAGAAACTGCGGCTTACATCAAGCCGAGTGCGGCAGCCAGCCCGCGAACACCAGCACGCCCGCCGTCAGCACCAGCCACAGCAGCGAAAGCGGCAGGAACACCTTCCAGCCGAGGCGCATCAGCTGGTCGTAGCGGAAGCGCGGGAAAGTGGCACGGACCCAGATAAACAGGAACAGGACGCAGATGATCTTGACGATGAACCAGATCGGCCCGGGAATCCAGGTGAACGGGGCGATGGAGATCGGCGGCAGCCAACCGCCCAGGAATAGGATGGTCATCATCGCGGATTGCAGGATCATGTTGGCGTACTCGCCGAGAAAGAACATGGCCCACGAGATGCCGCTGTACTCCACCATGAACCCGGCGACGATCTCGCTCTCGCCCTCCGCCACGTCGAACGGCGCGCGGTTGGTCTCGGCCAGGGCGGAGACGAAGTAGATGACGAACATCGGGAACAGCGGCACGGCGAACCAGATGGTGCGCTGCGCCAGCACGATGCCGGTCAGGTTGAGGGTACCGGCGCAGAGCAGCACCGTCACGATGACGAAGCCGATGGAGACCTCGTAGCTGACCATCTGGGCGGCGGAGCGGAGGGCGCCGAGGAAGGCGTATTTCGAGTTCGACGCCCACCCGGCGATGATGACGCCATAGACGCCGAGCGAGGAGATAGCGAACAGGTAGAGCACGCCGACGTTGATGTTGGCGATCGCCCAGCCGTTGTTGAGCGGGATCACCGCCCAGGCGATCAGCGCCAGGATCATGGTCAGCATGGGCGCCATCACAAACAGCACACGGTTGGCGCCCGTGGGGATGATCATCTCCTTCATGAACATCTTCAGCGCATCCGCGAACGCCTGCAGCATGCCCCAGAAGCCCACGACGTTGGGGCCCTTGCGCAGCTGCATCGCGCCCAGCACCTTGCGCTCCGCCACCGTGAGATAGGCGACGCACAGCAACAGCGGCACCAGCAGGGCCAGGGTCTCGACCAGGGTGATCAAGACCAGGCCAGGCCCGGTGGCGAGGAAGGTGCCCAGCATCACTCGGCCGCCATGGCGGGGGCGGGCGGTGTCACGTAGATATCGGAGCACTCCGCCATCACGGCGCTGGCGCGGCTGATGGCGTTGGTCTGGTAGTAGTCGGGCACGGCGGGCACGAACGGGGCGTCGCTGACGGCCGCCGGGTCTCCAGCGGGGGCCGATAGGTCGTTGGCGCCGAAGCGGGGCAGGAAGCCGACCTGGGCAAACACCGGGTTCACCTGCTCCAAACGGGCCTGCAACGCATCGAGCGTGTCGTACGGCAGTGGGTGGTTGATGACGGCGGAGAAGGCCCGCAGGATCGTCCAGTCCTCGCGCGCCTCGCCCGGCGGCATGACGGCCTTGTTGCCGCGCTGCACCCGGCCCTCAGTGTTGACGTAGGTGCCCTGCTTCTCGACGTAGGCGCTGCCGGGCAGGATCACGTCCGCCCGGGCAGCGCCGCGGTCGCCGTGGTGGCCCTGGTACACCACGAAGGTGTTGGCGCCGATGCGGCCAGTGTCGAACTCGTCGGCCCCGAGTAGCCAGAGCAGCTCCACGCCGCCGTTCATCATGGCATCGAACGTCTTGCCGCCGGGTCCGGGCACGAAGCCGAGGTCCAGCGCTCCGACCCGGCCGGCCGCCGTGTGGAGCACGTTGAAGCCGTGCCACTCCGGCGTCAGCGCACCGATGCTGGCCGCCAGCTTCCAGGCTGCCGCCAGCACGGCTGCGCCGTCCGGACGGCGCAGCGCGCCCTGCCCCACGATCACCATGGGACGCTTGGCATCAGACAGCAGCTTAGCGAACGCCTCTGGCAACGCGCCAATGACGGCAGGCGTATCGCCCAGCCACTGGTGGGTGTAGGTCAGGTCGGCCTTCTCGCCGATCAAGCCAACTGGGAAGACGCCATTCTGGTGGCGCTTGCGGATGCGCGCGTTCAGCACGGGGGCTTCGCGGCGCGGGTTGCTGCCGATGATCAGCAACGCATCCGCTTCCTCGATGCCGGCGATGGTGGTGTTGAAGGCATAGAAATCCCGCCGGGTCGCGTCCAAGCGCGCACCATCCTGCCGGCAATCCAGGTTCGCCGAACCGAGCGAGGCCATCAGGTCCTTGAGCGCCAGCATGCTCTCGGCATCGCACAGGTCGCCCGCGACCGCACCGATGCGCTCGCCAGGCAGCCGCTGCAGCTTGGCCGCAATGGCGCCGAACGCCTCCGGCCAGCTGGCCGGGCGCAGGCGGCCGCCTTCGCGGATCCAGGGCTTGTCGAGCCGACGGCGCTTGAGGCCGTCGAACGAGAAGCGCGACTTGTCGCCGAGCCACTCCTCGTTCACGTCATCGTTCGGGCGGGGCAGGATGCGAAGCACCTCCGCGCCGCGGGCGTCCACGCGGATCGCAGCGCCCACCGCGTCCAGCACGTCGATGGTGTCGGTCTTGCGCAGCTCCCACGGGCGCGCCACGAAGGCGTAGGGCTTGGAGGTCAGCGCGCCGACCGGGCAGATGTCGATCATGTTGCCCGACAGCTCGGTGGTGAGCGCCTTCTCGACGTAGGTGGTGATCTCCATGTTCTCGCCGCGCGCGGTGGCACCCAGCTCGGGCACGCCGGCGATCTCGGTGGCGAAGCGGACGCAGCGGGTGCACTGGATGCACCGGGTCATCACGGTCTTGACCAGGGGGCCGAGGTACTTGTCCTTGATGGCGCGCTTGCTCTCGTTGTAGCGCGAGTGGTCGCTGCCGTAGGAATAGGCCTGGTCCTGCAAATCGCACTCACCGCCCTGATCGCAGATCGGGCAGTCCAGCGGGTGGTTGATGAGCAGGAACTCCATCACCCCGCGGCGGCCGTTGCGGACCATGGGAGTGTCGGTCTTGATCACCATGCCGTCGGCGACGGGGTAGGAGCAGGACGCGATGGGCTTGGGCGCCTTCTCGACCTCGACCAGGCACATGCGGCAGTTGCCGGCGACCGACAGGCGCTCGTGGTAGCAGAAGCGCGGGATTTCGACGCCGGCAGCCTCGCAGGCTTGCAGCACGGAGGAGCCGTTCGCAATCTCGATCTCGTGCCCGTCAACGGTGACTTTGGCCATGGCTCAGCTCTTCTCGTGAGACGCCAGGAGTGCCGCGATATCGACGCCGTCGATGCGCAGCCCGGCGATGTTGCAGTCGTTGATCGTCATTCCGGAGAGGTCCGCGTCCACCAGGGTTGCGCCCGATAGGGACGCGTCCTCGAACCGTGCTCCGACCAAGGAAGTGGTGTGGAACACGGCTCCAGCCAAGGTCACGTCCGACAGTGCGGCGTGGGACAGATCGACCCGGTGGAAGGTGGCGCGGCTCAGGTTCACGTCGGTGAACCGGCTGCCGTGCAGGTCGGCGTCGCGGGCGTCGATGGGCTTCATCATGCCGCGCGGCTGCCCTCACCCCGGCCCTCTCCCGCAAGCGGGAGAGGGACTAGAAAGCGGGATCGCCTCACTCCGCCGCCATCGCCATGGCGGGCATCCGGCTGTGCTTGTAGGCGGCGATCCGCTCTTCCATCAACGGGCGGAAATGCCGGATCAGGCCCTGGATCGGCCAAGCCGCCGCGTCGCCCAGGGCACAGATCGTGTGGCCCTCGACCTGCTTGGTCACCTGTAGCAGAACGTCGATCTCGTCCAGCTCGGCGCGGCCCTGCACCATGCGGTTCATCACCCGCATCATCCAGCCGGTGCCCTCGCGGCAGGGCGTGCACTGGCCGCAGCTCTCGTGCTTGTAGAAGTGCGCCAGCCGGGCGATCGCGGCGATCACGTCGGTCGATTTGTCCATGACGATCACGGCGGCGGTGCCGAGCGCGGTCTGCGCCTCCCGCAGGCTGTCGAAGTCCATCAGCACCGTGTCGCACACGCTGCGGGGGATCAGCGGCACCGAGGAGCCGCCGGGGATGGTGCACAGCAGGTTGTCCCAACCGCCGCGCACGCCGCCGCAGTACTTGTCGATCAGCTCGCGCAGCGGGATGCCAAGCTCCTCCTCCACGTTGCACGGCTTGTTCACATGGCCGGAGATGCAGAAGATCTTGGTGCCGGTGTTCTTCGGCCGGCCCAACGCACCGAACCATGCGCCGCCACGCCGCAAGATGGTCGGCACCACCGCGATCGTCTCGACGTTGTTGACGGTGGTGGGGCAGCCATACAAGCCCACGGCCGCCGGGAAGGGCGGCTTCATGCGGGGCATGCCCTTCTTGCCCTCCAGCGACTCCAGCAACGCGGTCTCCTCGCCGCAGATGTAGGCGCCAGCGCCGCGGCTCAGGAACAGGTCGAAGTCCCAGCCGGAGCCGCACGCGTTGGCGCCGAGCAGCCCCGCCTCGTAGGCCTGGGCGATGGCGGCATCCAAGTTGCTGGATTCGTTGAAGTACTCGCCACGGATGTAGATATAGCAGACGTGCGCACCCATCGCGAACGAGGCGATCAGCGCGCCCTCGATCAGCTTGTGCGGGTCGTGCCGCATGATGTCCCGGTCTTTGCAGGTGCCAGGCTCGGACTCGTCCGCGTTAATCACCAGGTAGGACGGCCGGCCGTCCGAGGTCTTGGGCATGAACGACCACTTCATGCCGGTCGGGAACCCGGCGCCGCCGCGGCCGCGCAGGCCGGACACCTTCATCTCGTCGATGATCGCGTCCCGGCCGCGCGCCAGGATGGCTGCCGTGCCGTCCCAATCGCCGCGCTTGCGGGCACCCTCGAGCGTCCAGTCATGGATGCCGTAGAGGTTGGTGAAAATGCGGTCCTTGTCTGCCAGCACAGTCCTTACTCCGTCACCGTCAGCAGCGTTGTGGCCCCGCCCTCGGGCGCCGAGGTCTGGCGGCCGATCATGCTGCCAGGCTGCGGGCGCTCGCCGCGGGCCAAGGCGGCGAGCAGGCGCTCGGTCGCCGGGCCATCCAAATCCTCGTAGTAGTCCTCGTCCACCTGCAGCACAGGCGCGTTCACGCACGCGCCCAGGCACTCCACCGAACTCAAGGTGAACATGCCGTCCGCGCTGGTCTCGTTCCAGCCCTTGATGCCGGTCAGCTTGCGACAGGTATTCTCGATCTCGTCCGAGCCGCGCAGCCAGCAGGGTGTCGTGGTGCAGAGTTGCAGGTGGTAGCGGCCGACCGGCTTGGTATTGAACATCAAGTAGAAAGTGCCGACCTCGTATACCCGGATCGGTGCCATGTTCAGCCGCTCCGCCACAGCGTCCATCGCCACGCGCGGCACCCAGGCGCTGCCGGTCTGCCGCTTCATCTGACGCTGCACGATGTAGAGCGCCGAGATCACCGCGCTGGCCTCGCGGCCGGGCGGATACTTGAGCACATAGCCGTCGATCGCCTTGCGGCTCTGCTCGTCGAACTCGAAGTGGGCGGGCTGGGCGACGTCCGGGTTCTCGCCCGTCGAGCCGTCGCCGACGTTCTCGGCCATCTAGCGGTCCACCTCGCCAAACACAATGTCGATCGAGCCGATCACCGCCACGGCATCGGCCAGCATGTGCCGCCGGGCCATGACGTCCATCGCCTGCAAGTGGCTGAACCCAGTCGGGCGTATCTTGCAGCGATACGGGCGATTGCTGCCATCCGAGACCAGATAGACGCCGAACTCGCCCTTCGGGCTTTCTACCACCGAGTAGGTTGACCCGGCGGGCACGTGGTAACCCTCCGTGTAAAGCTTGAAGTGATGGATCAGCGCCTCCATCGAACGCTTCATCTCCTCGCGCTTCGGCGGGGTGAACTTGCGGTCCTGGATCTTGATGGCGCCGGGCTTCATCTTGGCCAGGCACTGCTTGATGATGCTGACCGACTCCCGCATCTCCGCCACACGCACGAGGTAGCGGTCATAGCAGTCGCCGTTGCGCGTCACCGGGATGCCGAACTCGACCTCGGCATACTTGTCGTACGGCTGCGAGCGGCGAAGGTCCCACGGCACGCCGGAGGCGCGCAGGTTGGGGCCGCTGAAGCCCCAGGCCAGCGCCTGCTCGGCGCTCATCACGCCGATATCGACCGTGCGCTGCTTCCAGATGCGGTTAGTGGTCAGCAGCGTCTCCAGGTCGTCGATGAACTTGGGGTATTCCTCGGCCCACGCGGCGATGCGCTCCTCGAGCCCCGCCGGCAGGTCCTTGGCGACGCCACCGGGCCGGAAGTAGTTGGCGTGCAGGCGCGCGCCGGAGGCGGCCTCGTAGAACTCCATCAGCTTCTCGCGCTCCTCGTAGCCCCACAGCGTGGGGGTGAGCGCGCCGACATCCAGCGCGTAGCTGGTGAGGTTGAGGATGTGGTTCAGGATGCGGGTGATCTCCGCGAACATCGTCCTGATCCACTGTGCCCGCTCCGGGGCCACGATGCCGAGCAGCTTCTCGGTGCCGAGCGCGAAAGCGTGCTCCATGCACATGGGCGAGACATAGTCCAGCCGGTCGAAATACGGGATGGCCTGCAAGTAGGTCTTGTGTTCGATCAGCTTCTCGGTGCCGCGGTGCAGGAAGCCGATGTGCGGGTCAGCGCGCTCCACCACCTCGCCGTCCATCTCCAGCACCAGGCGCAACACGCCGTGCGCCGCCGGGTGCTGCGGGCCGAAGTTGATGGAGTGACTGTCAATCTCGACCGTCTTGGTCAGCTTGCGGTTGCGGTCCGGCAACAGCGACGCCGGCATCTCGGGCCGTTCGTTGCCGGCCTGGTCGGCGGCGGGAAGCGTGTCGATCCGGCTGTCGCCGGGGACGTGGTCCAGTGTTGTGCTCATGCTGGCTTACCTTGGTCTGCCTGCTGCTTGGTGCCAGTGCCGGCGGCCTGGCGATCGGTGTGCGCCTTCTCATCCCCCGGCAACGTGACCATGCCTTCCCAGGGGGAAACGAAGTCGAAGTTGCGGAAGTCCTGCGTCAAGCTGACGGGCTGATTCACCACGCGCTTCTGCTCCTCGTCGTAGCGCACCTCGACGAAGCCGCTCAGCGGGAAGTCCTTGCGCAACGGGTGGCCGTCGAAGCCGTAATCCGTGACGATGCGCCGCAGGTCTGGCTGGCCGCTGAACAGGATGCCAAACAGGTCCCAGGCCTCGCGCTCCCACCAGGTGGCGCAGGGCCACAGCTCATGGATCGAGGGCACCGGGTTGATGCCGTCCGTCTGCACAATGACGCGGATGCGCTGATTACGAGATACCGACAGCAGGTTGTACACCACGTCGAACCGCATGGGACGCTCGGGGAAGTCCACGCCGCAGAGATCCATCATCTGCTCGAACGCGAACTGCTCGTCATCGCGCAATGCCGTCAGGATCGCGATCAACGACCCGACCTCTGCGTGCACCACCACCTCACCCGCATCCACCGTCGCCCGCGCCACGCCGGACAGCAGCGCCGCGGCGTGGGCGAGGGCCTCCAGCGGAGAGGTAGCACTGTCCAGCATGTCAGCCACGCAGGATGGTCCCGGTGCGGCGAATCTTCTTCTGCAGCTGCATGATGCCGTACACCAGCGCCTCGGCCGTGGGCGGGCAGCCCGGCACGTACACGTCCACCGGGACGATGTGGTCGCAGCCACGCACCACCGAGTAGCTATAGTGGTAGTAGCCCCCGCCGTTGGCGCAGGAACCCATGGAGATCACCCAGCGGGGCTCGCTCATCTGGTCATACACCTTGCGCAGCGCCGGGGCCATCTTGTTGGTCAGCGTGCCGGAAACGATCATCACGTCGCTCTGCCGCGGGCTGGCGCGGGGGATCACCCCGAAGCGGTCGAGGTCAAAGCGCGGCATGTAGGCGTGGATCATCTCAACGGCGCAACAGGCCAAGCCGAACGTCATCGGCCACAGGCTGCCGGTGCGGGCCCAGTTCACCACCTTGTCCAGGTTGGCGACGACGAAGCCCTTGTCGGTGATCTCGCCGGTGATGCCCTTGATGATGGCGTCCTGCTCCGGGCCGCGGGCGAGGGCGTCGCGGTTCCAGGCCAGCGCGCCCGGCGACAAGGTGTCAGCTGTGATTGCACTCATGATGTCACTCCCACTCCAGGGCGCCCTTGTTCCACTCGTAGATGAACCCAACCGTCAGCACGGCAAGGAAGCCCATCATGGAGAGGAAGCCAAACACGCCGATGTCGCCCAGCGTCACCGCCCATGGAAACAGGAAGGCGACCTCCAGGTCGAAGATGATGAAAAGGATGGCCACGAGGTAGAAGCGCACGTCGAACCGGCGGCGGGCATCGTCAAACGGCTCGAACCCACACTCGTAGGCCGATAGCTTCTCCGGATACGGCCGCTGCGGCGCCGCGATGCGCGAGCCGCCGACCATGACGCCGGCCACCACGCCCGCGATCAGCAGGAACAGCAAGATGGGGTAGTAGTTGAGCAGCAACGCATCGACCGACTGCATCGGTGAGAACCTTCCCTGGCCGCCGGGTCTTGCCCGCGCTGCACCATACGCATATTGGCACCACGCCGCCATGGGGAAGGTCTTGACAGGGCTATGTTAAGGCGCGGGAAACCGCACAGGTCCGGCGCTGCTGTGGCGCGAGTGACGGGGCTCGAACCCGCGACCTCCGGCGTGACAGGCCGGCGCTCTAACCAACTGAGCTACACCCGCAGCAGGCCGCAGCGTTTAGAGGGGGGGCGGAAGGCCGTCAAGGCGACTGGTGGGCGGTGACGGTTTCGAACCGCCGACCCTCTCGGTGTAAACGAGACGCTCTACCGCTGAGCTAACCGCCCTGCCGGAGCCTTACAAGAAAACGCCCGGCCAGGGTATCCCCGGGCCGGGCGTTGCTCTTCGATGCGGCGTGGACGCCGCGGGGCTCAGTGCGGCAAGGACGCCACCTGGGCCGCGATGGGCGGCGTCACCGGCTCCGGCGGCTCTTGCCACTCGATCGGCTCCGGCCGGCGGGACAGCGCCTGGGCGATCACGTCGTCCACGTGGGCGACCGGAATCACCTTCAGCACCTTCTTCACGTTGTCCGGGATGTCGGCCAGGTCCTTCTCGTTGTCCTTCGGGATGAACACGGTGGTGATCCCGGAGCGCAGTGCCGCCAGCAGCTTCTCCTTCAAGCCGCCGATTGGCAGCACCCGGCCGCGCAAGGTGATCTCCCCGGTCATCGCGATGTCGCGGCGGATCGGGATGCCGGTCATCACGCTCACCAGGCTGGTCGCCATCGCCACGCCGGCGGAGGGGCCGTCCTTCGGCGTCGCCCCCTCCGGGACGTGGACATGGATGTCCCGGCGCTCGAACAGGGTCGGCTTGATGCCGAACTGGGGCGCGCGGCTGCGGACGTAGCTCAACGCCGCGGATACGCTCTCCTGCATCACGTCGCCCAGCTTGCCGGTGTACTTCAGGTTGCCCTTGCCCGGCAGCAGCACGCTCTCGATGGTCAGGATCTCGCCGCCCACCTCCGTCCAGGCCAGCCCGGTGACGACGCCGACCATGTCCTCGTCCTCGGTCTCGCCGTAGCGGTACACCCGCACGCCGGCGAACTTCTCCAGGTTCTTGCGGGTGAAGGCGACCTTCTTGGCCTTCTTGGTGACGATCTCCATCACCGCCTTGCGCGCCAGCTTGGCGATCTCGCGCTCCAGCGAGCGCACCCCGGCCTCCCGCGTGTAGTAGCGGATTAGGTCGTGCAGCGCCTCGTCGTGGATCGACCACTCCTCCGGCTTCAGCCCGTTCGCCTCGGCCTGCTTGGCGATCAGGTGGCGCTTGGCGATCTCGACCTTCTCGTCCTCGGTGTAGCCGGGGATGCGGATGATCTCCATGCGGTCCAGCAGCGGCTGCGGCATGCGCAGGCTGTTGGCCGTGGTGATGAACATCACGTCCGACAGGTCGTAATCGACCTCGAGGTAGTGGTCGGCGAAAGTGGCGTTCTGCTCCGGGTCCAGCACCTCGAGCAGGGCAGAGGATGGGTCGCCCCGCCAGTCGGCGCCCAGCTTGTCGATCTCGTCGAGCAGGAATAGCGGGTTGGAGGTCTTGGCCTTCTTCATGCCCTGGATGACCTTGCCGGGCATGGAGCCGATGTAGGTCCGCCGGTGGCCGCGCACCTCCGCCTCGTCCCGCACCCCGCCCAGCGACATGCGGACGAAGTTGCGCCCCGTCGCCTTGGCGACCGACTTGCCGAGCGAGGTCTTGCCGACGCCGGGGGGGCCGACCAGGCACAGGATGGGGCCGCGGATTTTCGGCGAGCGGCCTTGGACAGCCAAGTACTCGAGGATGCGCTCCTTCACTTTGTCCAGCCCGTAATGGTCGTCGTCCAGCACCTTCTGCGCCACGGCCACGTCGTTGCGGCTCTTGGAGCGCTTCTTCCAGGGGATCGACAGCATCCAGTCCAGGTAGTTGCGCACCACCGTGGCCTCGGCCGACATTGGACTCATGGTGCGCAGCTTCTTCAGCTCGCCCATCGCCTTGTCGCGGGCTTCCTTGGTAAACTTGGTCTTCTTGATGCGGTCCTCGAGCTCGGCAGTCTCATCCTTGCCGTCCTCTCCCTCGCCCAGCTCCTTCTGGATCGCCTTGAGCTGCTCGTTCAGGTAGTACTCGCGCTGCGTCTTCTCCATCTGCCGCTTGACGCGGTTGCGGATGCGCTTTTCCACCTGCAGCACGCCGATCTCGGACTCCATGTGTCCGAATACGCGCTCCAGCCGCTCGCCCACGGGGGCAGTTTCCAACAGCTCCTGCTTCTCGGCGATCTTGAGGTTCAAGTGGCTGGCGATGGTGTCCGCCAGCTTGGTCGGCTCGTCGATGCCGTTGAGCGAGACCAGCACCTCGGGCGCGATCTTCTTGTTGAGCTTGATGTACTGC
>CAXTJU010000054.1:0-22954 GCA_964244655.1 uncultured Acetobacteraceae bacterium
GGCAAGTCGTGGCGCATGACAACGCCTGGTCCGTGATGGCCTGAGCGCCGCAGCCGGAAACCCGCGATCCCGAAGCGCGGGTCTGCACCCTGTCAAACCCGGCGGCAGCTTCATGAAGATACGCTTTACCGCACGAACACCTGCACCTGCCGCGTCGCCACCCCCTCCGCCCGGGCCAGCAGGTGGATGCGGTCGTCGTCCACCCCGTCCGCGCTGATGGCGCGCGCCACCGCGCGGGCCTCCGCGGTCAGGCCGGTCGCCGCGCCCACCTGGTCGGCCGGGGCGCCGGTCGCGGGCACCACCGTCACCACGTCGAACTGCACGTCCGGCTTGCGGCTGACGGCCGAGATCACCGCCTGGTGCAGCTCAGTCGCGTAGTCCGGGTTCGGCCGGCCGAAATCCACCGTAACCAGCGGCGGCGCTGGGCCTGGCCCGGCCGGTCCCGCCAGGTCCGGCGGCTTGCGCCCAGCCTGCGGGTTGAAGGTGCGCTGGTCGATTAGGGTGCAGCCGGCCAAGGTAGCGAGACCTAACGTGGCGAGGCACAGCAGCAGGGCGGAGGCGCGGAGCATGCCGCCACGTTGCATCAATGCCGCACCCGGGCAAGATGGCGGCTCACACCGGAGCGCCCGCATGTCCGCCAGCAACCAGCGCATCGACGGCCGCCGGCTTTGGGACAGCCTCATGGCAATGGCCGCCATCGGCGCCACGGCCAAGGGCGGCGTCAAGCGCTTGGCCCTCAGCGCCGTGGACAAGGCCGGGCGCGAGCAGTTCTCCGCCTGGTGCCACGCAGCCGGACTCGCGGTGCGGACCGACACGATGGGCAACATGTTCGCCCGCCGCCCCGGACGCGACTCGGGCCGCGCCCCCGTGCTGTTCGGCAGCCACCTGGACAGCCAGCCGACGGGGGGCAAGTTCGACGGCGCGCTGGGGGTGCTGGCCGGGCTAGAGGTGATGCGCACGCTGAACGAGCTGGACCTCACGACCGAGGCGCCCGTCGAGCTGGTGAACTGGACCGACGAGGAGGGCGCGCGTTTTGGCAAGGCCATGATGGGCTCCGGCGTGTGGGCCGGCGCGTTCAGCCAGGCCGAGACGGAGGCGCTACGCGACCCGGACGGCGTGAGCGTGGCCGAGGCGCTGGACGGCCACGGGCTGCGCGGCCCCGAGCCGGCCCGGCGCTTCCCCGCCGACAGCTACTTCGAGCTGCACATCGAGCAGGGCCCGATCCTGGAGGCGGAAGGCTGCACCATCGGCGTGGTGACCGGCGGGCAGGCGCAAATCTGGTACGACGCCGTGGTCACCGGCCAGGACAGCCACGCCGGCACCACCCCGCCCGCCGCTCGGCGGGACGCGCTGGTGGGGGCGGCGCGTGTCATCGAGCTGGTGGACCGCACCATGCGCGCCCGCGGCGAGCTGGGCCGCGGCACGGTGGGCCAGCTGTTCGTCAGCCCGAACAGCCGCAACGTCATTCCCGGCGAGGTGCGCTTCAGCGTCGAGTTCCGCCATCCGGACGAGACGGAGATGACCCGCATCGCCGCCGGGTTCCCCGAGGAGGCCGGGCGGGTCGCGCGGGGCTCCGGCGTGCGGCTGGACCTGTCCGAGCGCGTCCGCATCGCCGCCCAGCCGTTCGACCCGGCGTGCGTGGCGCTGGTGCGCGAAGCGGCGGCGCGGCTGGGCTATCCGTCGCGGGAGATCGTGTCCGGCGCCGGACACGATGCGATCTTCGTGGCGCCGCACGCGCCGACGGCGATGATCTTCACGCCCTGCCGGGATGGGCTGTCGCACAACGAGGCGGAGAGCGTCGAGCCGGAGCAGGCGGCAGCGGGGTGCCAGGTGCTGCTGGAGGTGGTGCTAGCGCGGGCGAACCGGACGTGACGCTCCCTTGCAGGCGGTGATCCGAGCCAGAGCGCCGTTTCCGCGCCGCCTCGACAGGGCAAGCCTGTCAACAACCATGACGAACCGAGGCGCCGCAGCCAGCCAACCTGCCAGAAGTTGGCCAGCATTGACACGCAGCCGATCCTGGGGCCGGATCATGCGGCATTGTGCTCACTACATGCCGGAATTTGAGCGGTATGAATACTTGATAGATGCGCGTTCTCCTGCCGACGACGGTCACAGGGTGTTTATGCTATGGCTCAAGAGCAATACAGGACATTAAAGCCTGAGAACCGCCTGCTCACAGTTTTGCCGTCCCAAGATCTGGGTCGGCTCTGGCCGCTGTTCGAGCCTGTCAAGCTGGACCGGCACCATGTCCTGCTGTCACCGGAACAGCGCGTGGCGTCCATTTACTTTCCGCAATCCGGCCTGGTTTCGATGCTGACGCGGCTCGCGGACGGACGGTCCGCCGAAGTCGGCGTAGTGGGTTCCGAAGGCTTGGTCGGCCTGCCTCTCGTGCTCGGAAGCGACACAAGCTCGGTCGAAGGAGTGGTCCAGGTGCCGGGCACATGCTGCGGCTGGGCGCCGACGCGCTGCGCCAGGCGCTCGAGGACACCCCGGCGCTGAAACGGCTGTTGCTGCGCTACGTGCTGGCCTTCCACCAGCAGGTCACGCAAACCGCAGCCTGCAACGCCAACCACGCCCTGGACCAGCGGCTGGCGCGCTGGCTGCTGATGGCGCATGACCGGTCAGGAGGCGACAACCTGCCCCTCACCCAGGAACAGCTGGCGCTCATGCTATGCGTGCACCGCCCCGGCGTGACCGTGGCGGCCCGGGTGTTTCAGAAGGCCGGGCTCATCCATTACGATCGGGGCAACATAGCAATAACCGACCGCGCCGGTCTCGAGGCCACCGCTTGCGAGTGCTACGCGTCGGTCCGGCAACGCTTCAAGCCCCTGCAAGGCGCTCTGAAAGCCTAGTCGATGCTTGATCGCATGGCTCGACGCATCGTTGTCCTGCGTACTGTGTCAGACAGACTCCGTCAGACAATCGCGTTACTTTAGATCAAGAATTAGACAAGGTCATCGAGCTGAACTGTCGGCAAGAGCGTTCAGAATATTCTCAAATTGGCTGTTGCCCGATCTCTGATCCAAGCAGTGCCTTCATACCTTAAGTTGCGCTTGGGCTGTCTCGGCGTCGGCTTCAGTCCGCATGCTGCGATCATTTGGCATTGCTTGCTGCTGGTCAAACCGGCTGAGAACAGCCTGCCCCTCTAAGAAACAAAGGGACGGCCCACATGGCGCTACCTGTCTCCGGTGCATCCTTGACTGGCGCCTATGTCTATCAGGTTCTTGCGAATGCCACCGTCGGCGTCCTGGTCGGGGTGACGGCAGCAGACCTCCTGACATCTCACGGCGGATCGACGGTCAGCTTCGGCACGGATCAGGCAACCGGTTCGGAAAAGGTGACCTATGTCGAACAGAACGGCACAAGCATCACGCAGGATATAAGCACAGCCAATGACCTGCAAAGCCTGAACGCGTTCACCTACAGCAGCGGCGGAAACACGTATATCGTCGCGAACACGCCTCTGGCTGTCGCGGCGGCGGACGTCACCGTAGGCAACCTGACCGCGCTCATCGGCGGTTTGGGAGACGCCGGCCTGGTGCTTGGGGCCAACACCTACGTGGCTTGCTATGCCCCGGGCACCTTGATCCAGGCACGGACGGGTGAGGTTGCGATCGAGGATCTCGCCCTTGGCGACGAGCTCGTCACCTGGTCTAGGGACCTGAAGCCAATCCGGTGGATAGGGCGGCGAGCCTACGCCGGAGATTTCGTGTCCGGACGCCGCGAAATCCTGCCGGTCCGCATCCATGCTGGGGCGTTGGGCGGCGGCATGCCGCGCCGCGATCTTTTCGTCTCGCCCCGCCATGCCATGTTCCTGGAAGGCGTACTGGTGCCCGCCTGGTTGCTGGTCAACGGCGTGTCCATCACCCAAGCCCTGACAGCCGAATCCATCCATTACATCCACGTCGAGCTGGAGGAGCATGCAGTGATCTGGGCCGAGGGTGCCGCCTCGGAGTCGTTCGTTGACGACAACAGCCGCGGGATGTTCCAGAACGCCCACGAGTTCGAGGCGCTCTACCCTGGCCGCGAACGCATCCCGGCAGCCTATTGCGCCCCCCGGCTGGAGGACGACGAGCAGCTCGCATCGATCAAGCGCATGATCGACCACCGGGCAGGCCTGCCCGTGACGGGGCTGGGCGGGCCGCTGCGTGGCCACGTCGATGACTTGCAGGACCTGATGCTCAAGGGCTGGGCGCAGGACTCTGATCGGCCGGAGGTGCCAGTCTGCCTTGAAGTGCTGGTGGACGGGGTGATCGCCGGCCGCACGCTGGCCAACGTGTTCCGTGCGGACTTGCGGGCGGCGGGAATGGGCAGCGGGCGCCACAGCTTTAGGTTCGCCGTCCCGCCCGGCATCGGCATACGGTCCGTCGAAGTTCGTCGAGCGGCGGACCAGTCAGTGCTGGGGACCAGGAAGCTGTTGCCGCAGGCTCGCGCCCAGCCGCGATCCAGCGCCGCCTAGCAAGTCGTGCCGCTTGTCGGTTACATTGACGGGGCCGACCGCAGCTGGCTGCACGGCTGGGTTCGGGACACGTCATTCCCGGACACGCCAGTCTGCCTGCTGATCACGGTGAATGACGAGCTGCTGCAGCGAGTCGTGGCCAACCGCTACCGCGCAGACCTGGAGCAAGCCGGCTTCGGGAACGGGAGATTTGGCTTTGCCGTGCTGCTCAGCACGCCCTTGCTGCCGAGCCGGCTTTGGCTGATCCGCGTCTGCTCCGAGGCCGACGGCGAAGAGGTGGCCGGCTCGCCGATCTACCTTCCCCCCTCGGCTGAGTTCGACGAACAGGCCGAGATCGCGTTTGCGGCAGCCATCGGCAACGTCTCGAGCGAGGCCGAGCTTGATCGGCGGATCAACTTCTTGGCCGACCAACGTGACAGGCTGCTCCAGGTGCAGGCCGATTGGCGCTCTGCCCGTGCGGTGCGCAACGCCGCTTTTCTCCGTCTCGCCTCGGTTCCCGAACATCCTCGCCGCGCCCTGGTGATCGACGACCACGGCGTGCCGGAGCAGGACCGGGACGGCGGATCAGCCGCGATCATGTCGCACATGCACTCGTTGCAGCGCCTCGGCTACGACGTGACGTTCGCGGCCCCCCAGATGGCGGGCGGCGCGGCGGCGGCAGGCTTGCGCCGGGCCGGCATAACCGTTTGCCACGCGCCGTGGTTTGGCTCGGTGGAGGAGGTGCTCCGGCGCGAGGCGGACGGCTACGAACTCGTGTACCTGCACCGCGTCGCGACGGCGATCGATTATGCCAACCTCGTTCGCCGCCGCCAGCCACGTGCCTGGCTGATCTACGCCGTGGCGGACCTGCACCACGTGCGGCTGGCCCGGCAGGCGGCTGTCGAGCGGCGACAGGATCTGATGGACGAGGCGCGCCGCGTCAAGGCTCAGGAACTGTGGGCCGCAGGGATGGCCGATGCGGTGATCACCCATTCGTCGGCGGAGGCTGCCCTGCTGCGCCGCACCATCCCCTCCGAGCGCGTGCATGTCATGGCGTGGTCGGTGCCGTGCCGGTCCGCCCCGGCCGGCTTCGCGGAGCGAAGCGGGATGGCGTTCATCGGCAACTTCCGCCATGCGCCGAACGTGGCGGCCGCGCTGCACCTGCGGGATAAGATCATGCCCGCGCTCCACGAGCTGGACTCCCAGATCGAGTGCAGGCTGGTTGGTCCATACCTGCCGGCCGCGCTGGCCGCCCCACAGCCGGGCCTGGCCGTGATGGGCCATGTCGCTGACCTGCAAGCGGTGTTCGATGCGGTGCGGCTGACCGTGGCGCCCCTGCGCTTTGGCGCCGGGTTGAAGGCCAAGGTGATGGAAAGCCTGGCAGCGGGCGTGCCATGCGTATGCTCTCCAGTCGCGGCGGAGGGCCTGGACCTGCCGGCCGGGCTGCGCGAGCTTGTGGCGCCGGAAACAGGGGCGGCCGTCGCTGCGATCATGCGCCTACATACCGACCCAGCGTACAACCGCGAGATGGCGAGGCTAGGCTTGGCGTTCGCCAGGTCGGCATTCTCCGAAGCCAAGCTGGACGAGGCGATGCGGGCCGCGACCGGCCATCTTGAACCTGGGGGAAGGCCGACGCTCGAAGGTCGGTGAGGCTTAGGAGTCCGTTGTCCGCAGGGCCTGGGAAGCCCCGTTCGGCGCTGGCGGCTCCACTCCCACCCGCTCAAGCCACGCCGTCACCACCATGTGCGGCAGCGTCAAAGCCGCGATCATCCGGAAACCCGGCGTCAGCAGCGTCACTGTCGTGTCCCGCCGCGCCAGCGCGCCCAGCCCCGCCGCGCACGCCACGCCCGCCGGCACGGCCGTCCGGGCCAGCCAGCGCGCCGCCGCCCGCGGGTCGCGCGGATCGTGCCAGGCGGCCAGGCGCAGCATGTGCCGCACCGCGTGGCCCGCGCCGAAATACAGCCCGAACGCCAGCAGCGGCGGGAGCAGCACGAAGCACGACACCATCGCCAGCCGCTCGGCCACCCCCCGCCGCTCCCGCCATGCCGCGACGACGACCCAGGCGAACCCCGCCGTCCAAACGGGCAGCAGCCAGGCCGCGCCCTGCAAGGCGTGCTGCATCGCCGGGTCGGATACCCCGGCCAGGAACGGAGCGGCCCAGCTGGGGCGCCAGCACGGGCCGTGCCACCAGGTGGTCGAACGCGCCGTGCGGAAAGCCGGTGGCAACGACCCCGCCCAGCAGCAAGGCCAGCTGCGCGCCGGCCCCGAACCGCAACCCGGCCAGCGACGCGAGGCAGAACGCCGCCGCCAGGCCGCTCGCCGCCGCCGCCTGCACCCGCAGGGCGGGGCCTAGCCAGGGGCGGCCCATCGCATCCGTCCTGCCGCCATACGGCCCGCGGCGCCGAGCGTGGGCGCCCAAGGGATGGCTGCGGCCACCGCGAGGTAGTCCGCCGGGCTGGCCGCATCGTTCAGGAAGCGCACCAGCGCACCCGGCGGGCAGCGCGAGAACAGGGCGGCGAACACGCGCGGCGCCTGCTCCGGCCGGGCCTCCAGCAGCCGCAGCAGGATGCTGTCCATCGTGCGCGTCAGCCAGGGCCGCGGACGCGCCGGACCGGGCATGCGGCCCGCCGCCAGGTTCGCCGCGATGGCGTCGCAGCGGGCCTGGATGGCGTTGAAGGCATATCCCGTGCTGGGGCGGTTGGCGCCGCCGGGGGAGCCGAGCGGCAGCAGGCGGCGGCCCGGGCGGGGACGGAACACCGGGTCCATCGGCAGCGCGCCCTGCTCCTCGAACAGCACGGGGAACCGATCGACGCCGTGCCGGGCCGCCATGTAGTCGCGGATAGCCCGGCGGTGGTCCGGCGGGCGCAGGCCGGCGGGGGCGAACCAAGTGTCCTCGACCAGCGCGCGCCGGGGCGTGGTGGGCAGGACGTAGGTGAAATGGGCGCCCGACCGCTTGTCGCGGAAGTCCATCAGCGTCGCCGTCCCCGGGTCGAACACGGGCCGCTCGGTCTCGATTTCCTGGCCCAGGAACACCTGCGTCAATCCGTGGTGGCCCAGCTCCGGCGTCGGCCGGGTGTCGAACGCCATCTTGGCGCGAACGGTCTTCGCGCCGAGCTGGATGCGGACATCGTCCGCGCCCTCGACCGCCTCGGCGCCCGTGCCGAGCCGCAGGTCAATGTGCGGGGCGTCCTGGATGCGCGCGAGCGACATCCGGTAGAGCGCATCCGCCTGGATCGTCTCCTAGCGCAGCCCCGGCGTCTCCCGCACGGACTGGCACCCATCGGCCGCAACCGCCCACCGGTCCCATGACGCCGAGACCGCTTCGGCGAAGGGGTGGGGCCGCAGCGCCCAGTACGACCACGTGCGGTCACGTCCGAACGCCGTGCGCGGGTCGGCCACCAGGATACGCAGCCCGGAGAACCGGGGTTCCGCCAACCGCACGGCCAGGCTCAGGCCAGCCAGCCCGGCGCCCAGGATGGCGACATCGTATTCGGGCACGCTCAAGAATGCGCGCCCGGCAGGCCGTGCAGGACGGCGTGCAGCGCCGCATCGTGCGGCCCGGCCCGGCTCCGCTCGCGCAGGCACCGGGCCAGCAGGCGCAGCTTGCGCGGCATGGGCACGACGCAGCGCCCGTCATGCAGGTAGCACGGGCCGCGCCGCAGGATGCGCAGGCCGATCTCCTCGTACAGCCGGGCGGCGGTGCGGATGGCCGGGCGCACGCGGGCGGGGAGGTAGCGGTAGCCAAGCTCCGCGCTGCGATAGAGCTGGTCGGCCCGCGCCAGCATCCGCTGGACGGCGGCGAACACCGGCTCAGCCAGCCCCGCCATGCCCTCTGGACGCGTGCCCGGGGGCAGCCATGCCGCGGGCAGGTAGATGCGGTCCTGGGCCGCGTCCTCCGCCACGTCGCGGGCGATGTTGGTCAGCTGCATCGCCATGCCGAGGTCGATGGCGTGGGCCTCCGCCCCCGGGTCCCGCGCATCCAGCACGGCGCACATCATCAGCCCCACCGTGCCGGCGACGCCGTAGGCATAGCGAAGCAGCGCCGCCTCGTCGGGAACGCGGACGGGGCCGATGTCGTGCAGCACGGTGTCGATCAAGGCGACCGCGGCATGCGCGCTGACGCCGGTGCGGTCCTGCAACGCGAGGAACCGCACCGCGTCCGGCCGCCGCCGGTCGCCGGTCAGGATCGCCCGGCGGATGCCGCCCAGGGCGGCCCGGGCGTCCGCCGGGTCGGCCGCCTCGTCGGCCAGGTCGTCCACCGTGCGGCAGAACGCGTACAGCTCGGCGGCGTCCGCCAGCGTGGCGCCTGGCAGCAACCGGCCGGCCAGGCGGAAGCTGCGGCCATACCGGGCCAGCACGGCAACGCTCACCGCACCGGCTCCCCCTGCAACAGCGCCTCGACCACCTTGGCCGACGTGACGACGCCGGGCACGCCGGCGCCCGGGTGGGTGCCGGCGCCGACGAGGTAGAGGCCTGGCACGGGGCCCTGGTTGTGGAAGCGGAACCAGGCGGATTGCAGCAGGGTGGGCGCCACCGAGAAGCCCGCGCCGTGGCGGCTCAGATAGTCGTGCGCGAAGTCCGGCGGCGTCATCGCCCGCTCCGTGACGATGTGGCCGGACAGCCCGGGCAGCGCGCGGTCCTCCAGCATGGCGACCACGCGATCGCGCATCAGCGGGGCGGCGCGCGCCCAGTCGATGCCGGCGCGCATGTTGGGCACCGGCGCCAGCACATAGAACCCGTCCTGCCCCGGCGGCTGCAAGCTGGGGTCCGTCGCGGCCGGCCGGTGCAAGTAGAGGCTGGGATCGGCCGGCAGCTCCGCGCCGTCGAAGATCTCGTCCAGCAGCGCCCGCCAGCGCTGGCCCAGGATGATGGTGTGGTGCGCCACGTCCGGCCACGTGCGGTCGGTGCCGAAGCAGAGCACGAACAGGCCCATGGAGTAGGCCTTGCGGTCCTTGCGCCGCGGCGCCGCCGGCAGCAGCTCCTGGACCTGCGGCGCGTCGGCGTTGGCCACCACGATCTCGGCCGGCAGCACCGTGCCGTCTTCCAACTCCACGCCGGCCGCGCGGCCAGCGGCTACGCGGACGCGCGACACCGTGCGGCCCCTGACGATCTCGATGCCTTGGCGCAGCATCAGCGCCTCCAGCGCCGCCACCAGCGCGCCGGTGCCGCCGCGCGGGAACCACACGCCCCAAAGCTGCTCCAGGTACGGGATCAGCGCATAGATGGCCGAGGTGCGGAACGGGTGGCCGCCCACCAGCAGCGGCTGCAAGCTGAACACGCGCCGCAGCGATTCGTCCCGGATGCAGCCGCGGACCAGCGCGGACACCGACCGGTAGCCGCCGAGCCGCAGGATCGCCGGCAAGGCGCGCGCCATGGAGCCGAGCGTGTGGAAGGGTTGCGCGCCATACCGCTCGAACCCGACTTGGTACAGCGCCTTGGAGCGGCGCATCAGGCGGTCGTAGCCCGCCACGTCGCCGGGCGAGAAAGCAGCGACGGCGGCGCGCATCTCCGCCGGGCTGCTGCCGTAGTCGAAATGGCGGCCATTGGCGAACAGGATGCGGTACCACGGCCGCACCGGCAGCAGCTCCACGTGGTCCTCCAAGCGTTCACCGAACAGCGCGAACAGCTCGGCGAACAGCTGCGGCGCGGTGATCACGGTCGGCCCGGCGTCGAACGTGAAGCCGTCCTGCTAGAACACCCGCGCCCGGCCGCCGAGCATGGGCATCCGCTCCACCACAGTCACGTGGTAGCCGAGGCAGCGGACGCGCAAGGCGGCCGCGATGCCGCCGAAACCTGCGCCGACCACGATGGCCCACGGCGCATCCGGCAGCCCGGCGTCACGCGGCATGGCTGACCTCCGGCGTCAGGGCTTGCAGCCGCGCCCCCAGCCCAGCGGCAGCCGCGGCAAGGGTGGGGCGGAGCGGGTGTCCGGCCATGTCCTGCGTGACGCCGGCAAGCAGGTCGCGCGCCCAAGCCATGAGCTGGGCGGCTTGCGGCCCCAACCGGACGGCATGATGCACAGCCTCCGTATCAGGCAGGCCATGCCGCTTGGCACGGGCGAGAAGCCCCAGCCACTCCTTACGTCGGGCGGGCGAGGCACCATGGAGCAAGTGGGCCACGGCGCCGTTCAAGCTGCCCCGGCTCAGGTCGGCCGCGATATCCGACACGTCGTCGCCTGCTTGATAGGCCATGCCGAGCGAGCGGCCGGCCTGGCTGGCCAGGGCAAAGTCCTGTTTGGACGCGCAAGACAGGAGACAAGACCCCTCGATGGGAAGCGACACCGCAGCGCCTGCCTTGCCGCCGATGAGGCAGCGATAGCCGCCGAGCGTCATGGCGGGCCACAAATCAGGCGAGAACTCGCTGGCTTGGCCAGCAGCCATCTCGGCGATGCACGCGGCGAACAGCCGGACCAGGGCTGGCGCCCGCGGCAGTTCGCAAAGCAGCGGGAACACGCTGGCGAGCAGGTGGTCGCCGACGCAGATCGCGGCCGGCGCACCGTACCGCGCCGAAACGCTCTCACGGCCGCGTCGGCTGCTCGCTTCATCCTGCACGTCATCGTGCACGACCGAGGCCTGGTGCACCAGTTCGCAAGTGGCCGCGAGCGAGGCTGCCTCTTGCTGGGCAACCCCCAGGGCGACGCTGCAATCGAGCGCCAGCCCCATCCGCCAAGCCCCGCCGGGCTGGGCGAGATGGTAGGCCGTCGCCACCCCGAGCAGCCCCGCCGCCCGGGTCGCGTCCGCGATGAGGGACGCGACCTGGGCGGCCCCGAGAGGCCGCGCCGGCGCCATTACTCGGCCGGCATCACGCGTGGGCCGCCGCTGACCACGGACGACGTCTCGGTGGCCGACTTGCGGACCGAGATGACATAGACCAGCAAGCCCAGCCCAACCTTGGACACGATGTCGGCCAACGTGTAGCCGACCTGGACGGCGGTTTCCGCACCCGCGCCGGAAAAGCCGATCATTGGGAAGACGAACACGATCGGGTAGAACGCCCACGAGATCACTGTCACCCAGCGGGCGGCGTTGACCAGGCCGCGCACGTTCTGCGGCTGCTTTGCCACTGACTCGCGCAGGCCGATGAACAGGTCACCCACGATGATCAGGAACAGGATCATGGCAAGCGCCCAGAAGATCCAGCGGGTGGTGAAGGAGGCAGCAACCTCGCCCGGATAGCCAAGGATGATCATGATGGCCGCGAGCACTCCGAGACGGGTGCCCTTCGCCCAGGTCTCTCCGGTCGGCAGCCGCATGACCAGCACCAGTTCGGTCATCAGCAACGGCACAGTCAGCAGCCAATCGACGTAACGGTAGGCGTCGTTGAACACGGGTCCGCCGGACGGCTTCACCGTGTCGCCGGTGACTACGTACGACGCTTCCCAACTGCCGAAGATACGGAAGTAGTGATAGCAGGCAATCAAGGTGACCAAGCCGGTTATGGTGACGGCCATTTTGTAATCGTTCGATACTTGGCTGCGTCCAAGAAAGAAAAATATCGTTGCCGCGCCCATAATCGCAATGGTGAACGAGAACGCGTTATACACCAGACTATATTGTCCAAACGTGATATCCGACGTTTGATCCCCTTTTTGCCGACCGGCTGTCAGAACTGACTTAATCCAGAGCCGCTTCGTAACTAATTAACTTTATATCAAAGGACCAGCAACAAAAAAGTTCAAGGGCGCGCAGGGCGGTTTTATAGCGTTTATCACACGCTTGCGATCAATCAGCGACTGCAAAGCCGATCGTTTGTTTTAAATAATAAACTGCGCTGGGACGTTGCCGCCATGGAACCGATACCATGCAGGAACAGCGCCCGTGCCGCAGTGCGCCGTTCGCGGCATGTGCTGCCGCGGCCAGGCAGGCTGAACAGCCGGGGCGATGATCCCCGTCAGGCGGCCTTCGGTGCCGGCAGCCGCGGCACCTCTACCGGCAGCCGGTTCACCACCGCCTCCATCGCCTCCAGCTGCGGCCGCTCCATCGTCTCCCGCTCCAGCAACTGCACCGCCGAGTGCCGCAGCAGCTCCTCGTTCCCCCGCAGGATACGCAGCGCCAGCTCATAGGCGCCGTCAATCAGCAGCCGCACCGCGCGGTCGATGCTGGTCGCCGTCGTGTCGCCATAGGAGCGCGGCGTATAGTCCCGCCCACCCTGCAGGAATTGCTGGCGTTGCGGCTCGTACGCCACCTGGCCCAAATCCGGGTCCATGCCGAAGCGCACCACCATGCTGCGGGCGATCTCGGTCGCGCGCATCAGGTCGTCCGCCGCCCCCGTCGAGACCCGGCCGTAGATGATCTGCTCCGCCGCTCGGCCGGACAGCAGCACCACCATGCGGTGCACCAGCTCGTCCCGGCTCATCAGGAAATGCTCCTCCGTCGGGCGCTGCATTGTGTAGCCCAGGGCGGCGATGCCGCGCGGGATGATGCTAATCTTGTGCACCGGATCCACGTCCGGCAGCGCCATCGCCGAGATCGCGTGGCCCAGCTCGTGATAGGCGACGGTCTCGCGCTCATGCTTGCTCAGGATGCGGTTGCGCTTCTCCAGGCCCGCCACCATCCGCTCGATCGCCGCCTCGAAATCGTCGATGGTGATGTTCTCGGCATTGCGCCGGGTGGCCAGCAGGGCGGCCTCGTTGGCGAGGTTGGCCAGGTCGGCCCCGGTGAAGCCCGGCGTTAGCGCCGCGATCGCCTCGGCATCGACGCCGGGCGCCATGCTCACCTTGGCCAGGTGGATGCGCAGCACCTCGATGCGGCCCTTCTTGTCCGGGCGGTCCACCAGCACCTGGCGGTCGAACCGGCCGGCGCGCAGCAGCGCCGGGTCCAGCACCTCGGGGCGGTTGGTGGAGCCGATGATGACTAGCCCGGTGCTGGGGTCGAAGCCGTCCATCTCCGAGAGCAATTGGTTGAGCGTCTGCTCCTTCTCGTCGTGCCCGCCCATGCCGGGGCCGTTGCGCGCCCCGCCCAGCGCGTCGATCTCGTCGATGAAGATGATGGCGGGCGCCTTCTCCCGGGCTTGCTTGAACATGTCCCGCACGCGGGCCGCCCCCACGCCCACGATCATCTCCACGAACTCGGAGCCGGAGATGGAGAAGAACGGCACCCCCGTCTCGCCCGCCACGGCGCGGGCCAGCAGCGTCTTGCCAGTGCCGGGCGGACCCACCAGCAGCACGCCCTTGGGCACGTGCGCTCCCAGGCGGCCATAGCGCTGCGGCTCCTTGAGGAACTCGACGATCTCGCGCAGCTCGTCCTTGGCCTCGTCCGCCCCGGCCACGTCGGTGAAGCGGACCTTGGTGTCGCTTTCGGCGAAGACGCGGGCGCGGCTGCGGCCGATGCCCATGATCCCGCCCATGCCGCCCATCCCGCCGCCCGCGCCGGACATGCGGCGCTGCAGGAACAGGAAGCCGCCCCAGAAGAGTGCCAATGGCAGCATCCAGCTGATCGCGCTCGACAGCCAGCCCGGCGGCGGGCTGGCGGAGAACGTCACGTGGTCGGCCCCGAACGACTGCGCCAGCGCCGGGTCCACCCGCACGGTGGAGAAGCGGGCCGGCTTGCCTTTCTCGGCGTCCTTGATGTCGCCGTCGATCCGGCTGGGCGAGACGACCAGGTTGTCCAGCTTGCCGCCTTGCAGCATGGCCTGGAACTCGCTGTAGGGCAGCGCCTGCACGTTGCCGGCCAGGCCGGCCAGGTAGTCCTGCACCAGCAGCAGCCCCAGGAACGCGGCGGCGAAGTACCAGATTTGGAAATGCTGCTGCGGTTTCAGTTTCGCGGCCATGGGTCAGCTTTCAGGGAAGGTCCATGACCTCAAGCGCAGCGCCGCCGCCCCGGTTCCTGCCCCGCTTGCCTGCCGCTGCCGGTCCCCTTAAACCCGCCGCCATGCAGGAGAGCGCATGAGGTGGCTCGACGGCGCCGCGGAAGCCGCCAGCCACCAGCACGGCCTGGCCGGCGCGCTGCGGGCCGTGGCGTCCGGCATGGACCCAGCCTGCGGGTTCGCCGGCGGCATGGCGGACGCCGCCGCCGTGCTGTGGTCCGCCTTCCACCGCTTCGACGCAGCCGACCCGCATTGGCCCGACCGCGACCGCTTTGTGCTGTCCCCCGGCCACGGCGCGCCGCTGCTGTATGCGCTGCTGCACCTGACGGGGCACGCCGGCATGGACGCGGCGGCGCTGGCCGGCCACCGCCAGCTGCACAGCCCGGCGGCGGGGCACCCGGACCGCACCGCGCACCCGGCCATCGAGGCCACCACCGGCCCGCTCGGCCAGGGCCTAGGCATGGCGGTGGGCATGGCGCTGGCCGAGCGGCTGCTGGCGGCGCGGTTCGGCAAGAGCCTGGTGGACCACCGCACCTGGGTGCTCGCCACCCTTGGCGACCTGATGGAGGGCGTGAGCCACGAGGCCGCCAGCCTAGCCGGGCACCTGCGGCTGGAGAAGCTGCTGGTGCTGCTGGAGGACGATACCGGCTGCACCAGTTGCCGCAGCGCGCTGGCTGGGCCGGATGACGCCTTGCGCCGCTTCGCCGCCAGCGGCTGGGCGACCCGCAGCGTGGACGCGCACGACCCGGCGGCGCTGGCGGCAGCCCTGTCGTCGTCCGCCCGCTCCCGCAAGCCGACGCTGATCGCCTGCCGCACCGGCGGCCATGCGGGCGGTGCCGCCATGCCGCCCGCCGCCGCCGCGCACTGGGCCGAGGTCGGGCATCGGGGCAGCGCCGCCCGCCGGGCCTGGCTGAAGCGCCTGGCGCATCACCCGCTGCGGGGGGAGTTCGAACGGGTAACCGCCGGGCGGCTGCCGGAGGGCTGGGTGGACGCGCTGGCCGCCTTCAAGGCCGATCTCGCGGCCGACCGCCGCCCCGCCAGCACTCGCGACTCGGCGGTGCGGCTGCTGGAGGCGCTGGCACCGGGCTTCCCCGAGCTGGTCGGCGGCCAGACGGAGCTGGGGCCAAGCAGCGGCGCGCCCGTGAGGCCGGGCAGCTTCTCCGGCCGCCAGGTGCATTACGGCCCGCGCGAGCACGGCATGGCGGCGTGCCTGAACGGCCTGGCACTGCACGGCGGCGTGCTGCCCTACGCCGTGGCACCCCTGGCCGCCACGGACGGCATGCGCCCGGCGCTGCGGCTGTCCGCCATGATGGGCGTGCGCGCCATCCACGTGGCCACGCATGACAGCATTGGCCTGGGCGCGGACGGCGCGGCCTACCAGCCGGTGGAGCAGCTGGCCGGGCTGCGCGCCCTGCCCGGCCTGCTAGTGCTGCGCCCGGCCGACGCGATGGAGGTGGCCGAATGCTGCGAGATCGCCGTCCGCCGCAGCGACGGCCCCTCCCTGCTGATGCTGTCGGAGCAGCCTTTGCCCGCGCTGCGGACGGAGGCGGGGGAGAACCGCTGCGCCCGCGGCGCCTACGTGCTGGTGGAGGCGAACGGCCCCCGCGCCGCCACCCTGATCGCCAGCGGCAGCGAGGTGGCCCTGGCCCTGGCCGCGCGCGACCAGCTGGCCCGGGAGGGCGTCGCCGCGGCGGTGGTGTCCATGCCGGCCTGGGGCCTGTTCGCCCGGCTGGACCCGGCGGCCCGCGCCGCCGTGCTGGGCAGCGCGCCCCGCTTCGGCATCGAGGCGGCGTGCGGCTTCGGCTGGGAGCGCTGGCTGGGCGAGGACGGCGTGTTCCTCGGCCTGTCCGGCTTCGGCGCGTCCGCCCCCGCCGGCGCGCTGTTCCAGCATTTCGGCCTAACGCCGAAGGCGGTGGCGGCGGCGGTGCTGCGGCGGCTGGGCAGCCCCGCCTAGTTCGTGACCGCCAGGCCCAGGCGTTGCGGGTCGGCGCTGGCCCCGCCCGCCAGCTCGCCGAGCGCCACCGGCTGCGGCGGCGCCAGCATGATCACCAGCCGCCGCGGATCGTCCAGGAAGGCGCGCAGCGGGTCGGTGATCGCCGGCGGCAGCCTGGCCTGCGCCGCAGCGCCGGCCAGCACCGCCTTGCCTTGCTGCTTCAGCGCATCCGGGGTCGTGCCTTGCTGCGCCGCCAGCATGGCCAGGTATTTCGCCGCCAGGCCCTGGTCGTCATAGGCGACGGTCAAGCCTTGCAGCCGGGTTTGCAGCAGCTCGGCGAGGCCGATCCCGGCGGTTTTCTCGGGCATGCCATCCAGCCCCATCGCCAGGTGCAGCTGGCCCATCCCAGCAGCGTCGATGTCGAGCTTGTCCATCCGCAGCTGCCGGGTGTCGTGGCTCTCGACGGCATGCATCTGCGCGTCGGCCTGCATCTGCTGGTAGCCCAGCTGCGCCAGCGCCGGGGTGAGCTGCGCATCAGCTTGCAGCACGAGGCCGTGCAGGGCCAGGTGGTCGTCGAAGCTGGCGGACGCCGCCGGGTCGGACCCGAGGTCGAGCGAGGCGAGCGTCAGCAGCTTCTTGCCCTGCACGCTCAGGCTGAGCGCCGAGAGCCCAGCGTCGTAATGCGGGTTCGGGAACCCGGCGGTGCTGCCGGTGGCCTCGGCCCGCGCCACCATCTCCGCCAGCGGCACCCGGCGGGCGTAGAAATGCTCGATCTGCGCGTGCACCGCGGCCGTGGCGCCGGTTTGCAGGTCCAGCCCGGCCAGGTCCGCGGTGCCTTGCTGCTCCGCGCCGTAGTGGTCGATGGCAACGTCCCTGGCGGCGAACTTGGTCCCGTCGGTGGCCGAAACGGTCAGCCCGTGCAGCTCGCCGTGGTCGAAGGTGACGGCGGCCGGGTCGATCTCGGCAGCGCCGGCGGCCAGCACGGGCAGGCCGAGGTTGTCCATCGCCAGCGAGTCGGCCGCCGCCTCGCCGCCCGGCGCCTTGGAGGTGAGCTTGCTCAGCGCCAGGTGGCGCAGGCTGTTGCCCGGGCCGGGCGAGACATCGGCGGTCGCGGCGGTGTAGGCGGCGCCGTGAGCCGACAAGGCCACATCGGTCAGGTGGGCGCTGCGGCTGAGCAGGCTCGGCGCGGCGGTGGCGTAGCTGAACGTCGATTTCGGGGGGAGCGAGGCGCGGAAGGCGGCAAGCCCCGCCTCCATCTCCTGGCCGGCGCGTTGCCGGGCGTAGAAGTAGCCGCCACCCGCGGCAACGAGCAGGACCAGAACGATGACGGCGGCGGCTTTCTTCATGCGCGGGTTCCTTTGCCGCGCCAGTCATAGCGGATTGCGCGCACGGCTGAACATGGCGTGCAGCTCGGGCGCCCGCCGGACGCAGCTGTGGCATGCTCATGGACTTGCAACGAATTCGACCGTCCAGCTAGGCTGGGCCACCTGGGCGGGAGCGCGTTTATGCGGTGGTTGCTGGTCATGGCTCCCGTCTGCACGGTCGCTGGCCCGGCCCTGGCGGACCAGCTGGTCGCCACCAAGCCGGGCATCATGTGCGCCTCCGCCGACGCCCTCGGCCGCCTGACGCTGCCGGGCGGCGACAGCCGCACCCACCTGCCCGCCCCGTCGCCGGCCGACTTGCGGGCCGCCGCCGCGGGCGGCTGCATCGACATCGCGCCGGGCCTGCAAGTGACGACGGTGGAAACGTACCACAACACGTCCGTGGCCTTCGTCAACGGGGTGCGGCTGACCATTCCCAACATAGATTTCCAACCGGCGACCGGTACGGCATCCGGCCCGGCTCCCAGCGGCTATGCCGTGGCGAGCCGGGCCGCGCTGGACGGCGGGGCTAGCCAAGCGCTCGAGATCTTGGAAGACAGCCGTATCTCGCCGCAGTTGCGCGGGCAGATGTGGCACACCTCCGACGACCCGGCGTTCGTGCTGCCGGAGCACAGCCCGTTGGCAGCCGAGCTGGCCCGGCATCCGCTGCGGGCAGCCCGGGTGCGCATCGTTGACGCGCAAGGCATCACCCAGGCCGAACAGCTCCTCGACGAACCGCTGGCGAAGGTGGAACGGGCGGGATGGCGCGGCCTGGCCGCGCCGACCTACCTGCTCACCGTCGATCATTCCATCGGCATGGGCAGCTATGCCGGGCTGAGCGTGACGCTGCTCGTGCCGGGCGAGTCCGGGCTTGATCCGGTCACCTACGCCGCGCCTGGCGGACATTCCGGTATCCTGCGGCTGGGCGAAACCCTCAAGACGGGGTGGCAAGCCGTGCCGGGCCGCGCCGGAGGCCCCGACGAACTGGAGCAAGCCTACTGCCGCCCCGACGACAAAGGCGACTTCACCATCACCTACGAAACCTACCGCACCATCCGCGGCGCCTGGCAGATGACGTCCCGAAGGCAAGCGGGCTTTTGGGAAAACGAGGCGTTCCCGCCCCGCTCGGCCTTCCCCTGACGCCCCCGCCCTGGCGCGTCGCCGGCAATCCCGTTACATCCGACCACCCACAACGGAGAGTGCCGCCATGGCCGTGAAGGTCGCCATCAACGGGTTCGGGCGCATCGGCCGCCTGGTGCTGCGCGCCATCGTCGAGAGCGGACGCACCGACGTGGTGCCGGTCGCCATCAACGACCTCGGCAGCGTGGAGGCCAACGCGCACCTGTTCCGCTACGACAGCGTGCACGGCCGCTTCCCCGGCACCGTCGCCGTCGATGGCAACTCCATCACCATCCATCACAACGGCCGCAGCTACGGCCCCATCGCCGTCAGCGCCGAGCGCGACCCGGCCAAAGCGCCCTACCAGGGCGTCGATGTGGCGATGGAGTGCACCGGGCTGTTCACCAAGAAAGAGGACGCCGCCAAGCTGATCGCCGCCGGCGCGCGCAAGGTGCTCATCAGCGCCCCCGCGGACGGCGTGGACGCGACGGTCGTGTTCGGGGTCAACCAGTCGGTCATCACCAGGGACATGACGGTGATCTCCAACGCCTCCTGCACTACCAATTGCCTGGTGCCCATGGTCAAGGTGCTGCACGACACGTTCGGCGTGGTGCGCGGCTTCATGGTCACCATCCACTCCTACACCGGGGACCAGCGCACGGTGGACACGCTGCACAAGGACCTGCACCGCGCCCGCGCCGCCGCCATCTCCATGATCCCCACTTCCACGGGGGCCGCCAAGGCGGTCGGCCTGGTGCTGCCGGAGCTGAAGGGCAAGCTGGACGGCACCTCCATCCGGGTACCCACCCCCAACGTCAGCCTCGTCTCGCTGGACGCCAACCTGGCCCGCCCGGCCAGCGTCGCCGACATCCACGCCGCCATGCAGGCGGCGGCGGAAGGCCCCATGAAGGGCATCCTGGAGTTCAGCACCGAGAAGCTGGTCAGCAGCGACTTCAACCACGTCGCCGCCTCCTGCTCGTTCGACGCCACGCAGACCGCCTCCATCGACGGCGGGCAGATGGTCCGCGTCGCCGGCTGGTACGACAACGAGTGGGGCTTCAGCTCGCGCATGAGCGACACCGCCGCCCTGTTCGGCAGCCTATAGCCATGCACCGCACGCTGGACGGGCTGGACGTGCGCGGCCGCCGAGTGCTGGTGCGCGCCGACCTCAACGTGCCGGTGCGGAACGGCGCCATCACCGACCTTACCCGGATCGAGCGGCTCTCCCCCACCATCCGCGAGCTGGCCGACGGCGGCGCCCGAGTCATCGTGTTCAGCCACTTCGACCGGCCGAAGGGCAAGCGCGTGCCGCACATGTCGCTGGCGCCGATGGCCATGGCGCTGGCGTCGGTGCTGGACCGGCCGGTCGCCTTCGCCGAGGACAGCATCGGCCCCGTCGCCCACGCCGCCGCGGAGGCGCTGGGCGACGGCGAGGTGCTGCTGCTGGAGAACACCCGCTACCACCCCGGCGAAGAGGAGAACGACCCGGCGCTCGCCCGCGCGTTCGCCGCCCTGGCCGAGATCTTCGTGCACGACGCGTTCTCCGCCGCGCATCGCGCCCATGCCAGCACCGAGGGCGTGGGCCGGCTGCTGCCCGCCCATGCCGGGCGGCTGATGCAGGCGGAGCTGGAGGCGCTGGACGCCGCCCTGGGCAACCCGAAGCGCCCGGTCGCGGCCATCGTCGGCGGCTCCAAGGTCTCGACCAAGCTCGAGCTGCTGGGCAACCTGGTCACCAAGGTCGATGCCCTGGTGATCGGCGGCGCTATGGCCAACACCTTCCTGGCCGCCAAGGGCGTCGGCGTCGGCCGCTCCTTGCAGGAGGCCGAGATGCACGTCATCGCCCGCGCCATCCTGGCCCGCGCCGAGGAAGCCGGCTGCGAGATCGTGCTGCCGGCCGATGCGGTGACCGCCACCGAGTTCAAGCCGCACGCCGCCACCGAGACGGTCGCCATCGGCGCGGTGCCGGACGGCAGCATGATCCTGGACGTGGGCCCGGAGACGGTGGAGGACCTGAAGCAACGGATGCTGGGCTGGCACACCATCGTCTGGAACGGCCCACTTGGCGCCTTCGAGACCCCGCCGTTCGACGCGGCGACGATGGCGCTGGCCCATGCCGTGGCGGAGGCGACCGAGGCGGGCGCCCTGCGCAGCGTGGCCGGCGGCGGCGACACGGTGGCCGCCCTGCGCCAGGCCGGGGTGCTGGACCGGCTGACCTACGTGTCCTCCGCCGGCGGCGCGTTCCTGGAATGGCTGGAGGGCAAGACGCTGCCGGGCGTCGCGGTGCTGATGGCCGAATGAGCGCAGCCGTTCACTTTGCGGTAACCTTGTCCGGCTAGCCTGCCCCGCATGATCGCGCCCGGCAGCCTGTCCGCATTCACCCCTTCCGTGCAGCCGGCGCACCCGGCGACCCGAGTCGCCGCGCCCGCCGCCGCGCGGGCCGCCGCCCCGGCCGCGGTGCAGAAGCCGCTCGGCGGCCTCGCACCCGGCAGCGCCCCGCCCCGGGCAGCCCCGCGCGGCTCCCTGCTGGACCTCTCGGTCTAGCGCCGCCCCGCAGATTTCATTCTTGGGGGCTTGATCCGTCCTCGCCGCCCCGCCACGCTGGGGACGTGCCTGATTTCATCGCCACCATTCCAGCCGGAGACACCAGGGAGCGGCAAGTCTGCTCCGCCTGCGGCTACGTGGCGTACGAGAACCCCAAGGTCGTCGTCGGCGCCGTCGTGGCGGAGGACGGCCGCGTCCTACTGTGCCGCCGCGCCATCGAGCCGCGGGCCGGCTACTGGACCCTGCCCGCCGGCTACCTGGAGCTGAACGAGACCACCGCCGAGGGCGCCCGGCGCGAGGCCATGGAGGAAGCGGGAGCCGACATCGCGCTCGACGGCGTGCTGGCGCTCTACGACGTGAGTCGCATCGGCCAGGTCCAGGTGCTGTACCGCGCCCGGCTCGCCACCCCGGGCATCGCCGCGGGCGAGGAAAGCCTCGAAGTCGGCATGTTCGCCTGGGACGACATCCCGTGGGACCAGCTCGCCTTCCCCACGGTCGCCTGGGCGCTGCACGCCTGGCGGGACGCCGGGCCGGGTCCGCTGGGCGCGCCGGCCGGCAACCCGGCGGCGGACCGGCGCGGCGTTGAGCCGCTGCAGCCGGAGCCGGCGTCGTGAGGCGGGCCGCATGGCTGGCGCTTGCCGGGCTGGCCGTGACCGGCGCGGCCCCGCCCAGCAGCTTCACCATCACCCCGTCCTTGCCCGAGTCCGTGAAGCCGGCCCCCCGCCCGCAGCCGAAGCCCGGCATCCCAGGCTTCACCGCCGCCCCCACCCCCGACCCAGAGGCGTCCGTCCCGGCCACCGAGGCGTCCAAGGATTCGTCGCTGTCGCCGAGCCTGTTCACCCGGCACGACCAATATCGCGGCGAGGGCATCTCGCCATCCTCCTCGGCGCAGAGTGGCCAGGACCGTAAATCCAGGCCGGGCGCCGGACTCAACCTGACGATGCCGTTGCAGTAGCGCGTGCTGCGGTCCCTCACCGTCCTGATCCTCTGCCAGTTCGCAGGGGAAATCGTCGCGCGCGCCCTCGGCTTGCCGCTGCCCGGCCCGGTGCTCGGCCTGGTGCTGCTGCTGGTCATCCTGATCGCGCGCGGCGGCCCCGACGCGGAGCTGCGCGACACGTCCAACGGCCTGCTGCGCTACCTGTCGCTGCTGTTCGTGCCGGCCGGCGTCGGCATCGTCACCCAGCTGGACGCGCTGGCGCGGGACTGGGTGGCGATCCTGGCCTCCATCCTGGTCTCCACCGCGCTCAGCATGCTCGTCACCGGCTGGGTCATGCAACGCCTGTCGCGCGGGCGGGACGAATGATCGGCGTGGCGCAGCTCTGGGTCTATCTGCAGACCACGCCGCTGCTCGGCCTGGCTGCCACCCTGATCGCCTGGGAGATCGCGAGCTTCCTCAGCGGCCTCGCCCGCGGCAACGTGCTGGCCAACCCGATGCTGATCAGCATCGTGCTGCTGGTCACGCTGCTGTTGCTGACCGGCACGCCGTACCGCGCCTATTTCGAGGGCGGGCAATACGTGCAGTTCCTGCTCGGCCCGGCGACGGTGGCGCTGGCGGTGCCGATGCACGCCAACCTGGCCCGCATCCGCCGCGCGGCGCCGGCCATCGTGCCCGCGCTGCTCGCCGGGTCGCTCACCGCCGTGGTGAGCGCCATGCTGATCGCGCGGGGCTTAGGCGCGTCGCGCACGGTGGTGCTGTCCCTGGCGCCGAAATCCGTCACCACGCCGATCGCCATGGGCATCGCCGAGCAGATCGGCGGC
>CAXTJU010000055.1:0-22818 GCA_964244655.1 uncultured Acetobacteraceae bacterium
GCGCCGGCCGGGCCGCCCGCCATCCCCGAGGTCAGCCGTGCGACCAGGCCGCCGCCGGTGGCGAGCGCGCGCCACTTGCCCGTCACGGTGGTCTGGTAGGCCGGCAGGCTGTCCGCCAGTGCGGCGACCTGGCGGCCGACCACCAGGCCGATGCCGCCGATGGCGGCGAACGCGAGCGCCACCGCCACGATTACCGCCGCGGCGCGGGGCAGCCGGATGCGCTGCAGCAGGGCGCTCGCTGGCGCCAGCACGAAGGCCAGCAGGGCGGCCAGCACCAGCGGCACCAGCAGGTCCCGCCCGAGGTACAGCCCCGCCACCACCACCGCCCCGGCGTTCAGCGCCACCAGCACCGACCTGGCCTGCGGCTGGCCGCGGATGACGGCGTCGGTCGGGATCATGTCCATGGGCGCGCCGCCTCCAGTTGGCCGGATGGGGAAGCTAGACGGCCCGGCGCGGCATCGCTAGTACGGCTGCCAACCAAAGGCCCCGCGCGTGACCAAGCTCCTGCTCGTCGAGGACCATGAAGAACTTTGGGATTTCCTGTCCCGGCGGCTGCGCCGGCGCGGCTTCGACGTGGTGCTGGCGCACGACGGCAAGCAGGCGCTGGCCCAGGTGGCGGCGGAAGCGCCCGACCTGGTGCTGCTGGACATGAACCTGCCGGTGATGGACGGCTGGACGGTGGCGCGCACGCTGCGGGCGGACGCGAACCCGGTGCCGATCATCGCGCTGACGGCGCACGCCATGGCCGGGGACCGCGCCCGCGCGCTGGAGGCCGGCTGCGACGACTACCACGCCAAGCCGGTCACCTTCGACCTGCTGCTGCGGCAGGTGGACGACGCGCTGCTGCGGCGGGAGGAGGGCTGAGCGCGCCGCCGATATTTGGCCGCCTGGTTTCGCCCGCGCAGGCGTGGCGCGGGGCGAAGCGGAATGGGCAGGCAGGCACAGCATAAAGATTCAATGTGGAAAGCAGTGTTCCAGCCTGGGACATGATCAATAAACCAATCGATTTTATATGTTGCAGCGCAGTAGTGTCACTTTCAACGAATGCCGACCGCATCCGCCGATCAATTCCTGGGAGCGTCATTGATGAGCCGCCTGCTGCAACTGGTTTCAGGCACTGCGATCGCGACAAGTGCATTGCTGTGGGCCGTCGCTGCCTCGGCGGCCGACACGCCGTCCGCCGCGAAGGCGCCCACCCCGATCGGACCAGAAGTTGCGCCGCCCGCGGATTGCGCGTCGAACCCGGACCCGTACAAGGACTATGCCTGCCTCGACAGCTACCTCGGCAGCAACGTGGCCGTGCGGCTGCTGAACTACTACAAGCTCGAGCTGGGGCATGCCTCCGCGCCGTCGGACCCCTCAGCGCCGCCGGGTCGGCAGGCGGATTGGCCCACCACGCCCGAGACCACGCCGCCGATGCCGTTCACCGAGTGGCCGTACGGCGGCACCACCCTGCTCGGCGTGAACCGCCCCAACTCGGTGGACAGCCCGCTGATGGTGGCGATCGCCAACACCGACGTGGGCAAGTTCCTGTCCGACTGGCACGTGCAGATCTATGGCTGGGAGGATTTCGGCGGCAACCTGAGCAGCAACAACCACCGCCCGGCCGGCAACGCGCCGATCGGCTACGCCTACACGCCGAACACCGTGCAGAACGACCAGACGGTGCTGTACATCGAGCGCACGCCCGACACCGTGCAGCGGGACCACGTGGACTGGGGCTTCCGCCTCTCGGCCATCTACGGCGTGGACTACCGCTACACCACCAGCTACGGGCTGGCCAGCTATCAGTTGCTCAAACGCAACGACATCAACGGCTACGACTTCCCCATGCTGTACGGCGAGGTGTACTTCCCGCAGGTGCTGCGCGGCCTGATGGTCCGCTTCGGCCGCTACATCTCGCTGCCGGACATCGAGGCGCAGCTGGCGCCCAACAACTACATGTACACCCACTCGCTGACGTACACGCTGGACAACTACACCAACACCGGCATCCAGAGCACGCTGGCGATCACCAAGGACCTGTTCGTCCAGTTCGGCATCAGCGACGGCACGGAGACGGCGCTGGACCACAGCACCGCCCGCATCAACAACCTGGTGCCGTACAACGCGCTGTACCCCACCGCGAGCTTCCCGAAGGACCCGGGCAACCAGCCTTCCTTCACCGGCTGCATCCGCTACAGCTGGGATGACGAGCACAACAACATCCAGCCCTGCGTCAACGCCATCAACCGCGCCAACTGGGGCTACAACAACCTGCAATGGTACGGCGGCACGTACTACCACAAGTTCAACGACCATTGGCACGTCGATTTCGAGGGCTACTACGAGTATCAGCGCGGCGTGCCCAACGCCAACAACGCGCAGGCGGTGGCCATCTACGAGGCCGGCGGCACGCCGTTCTCGCCGCAGTTCATCCGGTTCAACTCGCCGAACCTGGCGCAGTGCGACAACCCCGCCGTGCTGCGCTGCGCCGCCGGCGCGGTCGGCCTGCTGTCTTACCTGAACTACTCGCCGGACCCGCTGAACAACTTCTCGTTCCGCCCGGAATACTACCATGACCCGCAAGGCCAGCGCACCGGCACCAAGGCGGACTACTACACGTTCACCCTGGGCTGGCAGCACTGGTTCTCGCCGCAGCTTGAGGTGCGGCCGGAGGTGGGCTACTGGGCGGCCAGCCGCAACGCGTTCAACGGCAGCCCGAGCCGCGACATCGCGCCGAACGAGAACCACACCTTCCTGGCCGCCTCCGACCTGATCGCGCATTTCTGAGCCTGGCTTGCGGAGCGGGCGCCCCTGCGTGCGAGGGGCGCCCGCCGCTTCGGTGGCAAGCGTTTGCCGGTTGCTGTAGAGGGCGGCGCTGAACCAGCGCCGTAGTTTTGGGTCACGTCATGGATGTCAACACGCAGACGCCGCCGGGGTACGAGAAGCAGGGGCACGGGCAGGTGGACCAAGCCAAGCCGGCCCGCCGCATCCCGCGCGGCGTCCAGATCCTGGTGGTGCTGGCCGGCGCCGCCCTGCTCGCGGCCTACGTGCTGCTGGGCAGCCTGTTCAGCAAGGACGAGGCGCCCGCCGCGCCGCAGGCGTCGTCCTCGGACAGCTTCAAGCCGACCGACGCGCAATGGGCCGGCTTCAAGACCGCGCAGGCCAAGGAGGCCGTGTTCTCCGCCTCCCAGGTCACCGACGGCAAGATCGCGCTCGACGACGACCTGTCCACCCAGGTGTTCTCGCCCTTTACCGGCCGGGTGACCAAGCTGTTCGTCAAGGCGGGCGACGTGGTGAAGGCGGGCGACCCGCTGCTCGGCGTTCAGGCCGCCGAGTTCGTGCAGGCGGCCAACGATCTGGTCGGCGCCATCGCGGGTGACCGCACCGCCAAGGCCGCGCTGGTGCTCGCCGTCACCTCCGAGAAGCGGGAGCACGAGCTTTACGCGGCCGGGGGCGGGTCGCTCAAGGACTGGCAGCAGTCGCAATCCGACCTGGCCAACGCCCGCGGCACGCTCAACAGCGCGGATGTGGCCTTGGGGGCGGTGCGCAACCGGCTGCGCATCCTGGGCAAGGGCGACCGGGAAGAGGCGGCGATGGAGACCTCGCTCGACCCGACCCGGTTCAGCCCGGACGCCATCGTGCCCGCCCCGATCGCCGGCACCATCACGCAGCGCCAGGTTGGCGTGGGGCAGAACATCGTGTCCCAGTCGAACAACGGCTCCACCCCCGTGTTCACCATCGGCAACATCTCCCGCGTCTGGCTGGTGGCCAACGTGCGGGAGGCGGACGCGCCGCTGGTCCGCGTGGGCGACACGGCGCAGGTGAGCGTGCTCGCCTTTCCCGGCCACGTGTTCACCGCGCGGATCATCTACGTCGCCGCCAGCATCGACCCGACCACGCACCGCCTGCCGATCCACGCCGCGATCGACAACCCGGACGGGGCGCTGAAGCCCGAGATGTTCGCCACCTTCCGCATCATCACGGGGCAGGCGAGCCAATCCGTCGCGGTGCCGGAGCAGGCGATCGTCTATGACGCGGACGGCGCGCACGTCTGGCTGGCCGGGCCGGACAAGACGCTGCTGATCCGCCCGGTCAAGCTCGGGCGCAACGACGGCGGCCAGGTCGAGGTGCTGGACGGCCTGAAGGCGGGGGACACCGTCGTCACCGCCGGGTCGATCTTCATCGACCGCGCGGCCGAGGCGGGCTGACCCGGTGAACGCCCTCATCACGGCGGCGCTCAAGCAGCGCATCCTGGTGCTGGTCATGCTGCTGGTGGTGTTCGCCGGCGGCGGGATCAGCTTTGCGCTGCTGAACATCGAGGCCTACCCGGACCCGGTGCCGCCGCTGGTCGATATCGTGACGCAGAACCCCGGCCAGTCGGCGGAGGAGATCGAGCGCAACATCACGATCCCGATCGAGATCCAGATGGCGGGGCTGCCGCACGTCAACGCCATCCGCACCATCTCGCTGTTCGGCCTATCGGACACCAAGGTGCAGTTCACCTACGACTTCACCTACGAGGAGGCGGAGCAGCGGGTGATCAACCACCTGTCGCAGCTGCCGCCGCTGCCGAACGGGGCGCAGCCGCAGATTTCGCCCGAAAGCCCGGTGGGCGAGATCATGCGCTACCGGGTGGTCGGCCCGCCGGGCTACTCGGTGACCGACCTCAAGACCATCGAGGACTGGATGCTGGAGCGCCGCTTCAAGGCGATCCCGGGCGTTGCCGACGTGAACGGCTGGGGCGGCAAGACCAAGACGTTCGAGGTCTCGATCGACCAGGCCAAGCTGGTGCAGTACGGGCTGAGCGTGCCGCAGGTGCTGGCGGCGCTGAACAACGCCAACGTCAACGTCGGCGGCCAGACGGTGGAGTTCTCCGCCCAGTCCGCCGTGGTGCGCGGCATCGGGCTGATCCAGTCGATGGACGACATCCGCCACACCATGCTGGCGTCCAACAACGGCTCCCCCGTGCTGGTGTCGGACGTGGCGACGGTGAGCACCGGCAACCAGCCGCGCCTGGGGATCGCCGGCCAGGACGACAGCGACGACATCGTGCAAGGCATCGTGCTGATGCGCCGTGGCGGGCAGAGCACGCCGACCATCCAGCGGGTGGAGGCGGAGATCGAGAAGATCAACACCACCGGCATCCTGCCCCCCGGCGTGCACATCGAGGTGATCTACGACCGCTCCGACCTGATCCGGGTGACGACGCACACGGTGCTGCACAACATGCTCGAGGGCATCGTGCTGATCTTCGTGCTGCAGCTGCTGTTCCTGGGCGACCTGCGCAGCGCGGTCATCGTGGCGGCCACCATCCCGTTCGCGCTGGCCTTCGCCATCGGCCTGCTGCTGCTGCGCGGCGAGTCGGCCAACCTGCTGTCGGTGGGCGCGATCGACTTCGGCCTGATCGTCGATGCCAGCGTCATCATGATGGAGAACATCTTCCGCCGGCTGTCGCAGCCGGCCTCGGAGCGGTTCCTCAACTCGCCGGGGCTGGACCGCTCGCGGCCGAGCGTGGGCCTGCGCGGCAAGTTCGCGGTAATCGCGCACGCCGCCACCGAGGTCAGCCAGGGCATCCTGTTCTCGGCCGCCATCATCATGGCCGCCTTCGTGCCGCTGTTCACCATGAGCGGCATCGAGGGCCACATCTTCGGCCCCATGGCCAAGACCTACGCCTACGCCATCGCAGGCGGCCTGCTCGCCACCTTCACGGTGACGCCCGCGCTGTCGGCGCTGCTGCTGCCCGCCCAGGTGGAGGAGCGCGAGACCTTCCTGGTGCGCGGGCTGCACCGGCTGTATGCCCCGCTGGTGCGCTTCGCCCTGGTCAACCGCATCTTGACGCTTGGGGTCATGCTGCTGATGCTGGCGTTCAGCGGCGTGGCGGTGACCCGGCTCGGGCTGGAGTTCCTGCCCAAGCTCGAGGAAGGCAACCTCTGGATTCGCGCCACGCTGCCGACCTCGATCTCGCTGGAAGCGGGCAGCCCGTACGTGGACGCGATGCGCCGGGTGCTGCGGAGCTATCCGGAGGTGGTCACCGTCATCTCGCAGCATGGCCGGCCGGACGACGGGACGGACGCGACCGGGTTCTTCAACGCCGAGTTCTTCGTCCCGCTCAAGCCGTTCGACACCTGGCCGGCTGGCGTGGACAAGGCGAAGCTCACGGCGGACATGACCGCCGAGCTGCAATCGAAGTTCCCCGGCGTGGAGTTCAACTTCTCCCAGTACATCGAGGACAACGTCGAGGAGGCCGCCTCCGGCGTGAAGGGCGAGAACTCGGTCAAGCTGTACGGCGGCGACCTGGAGGTGCTGGAGCGGACGGCCAACAAGATCCAGGAGGTGATGGCGCAAATCCCCGGCATCGCCGACCTTGCCGTGCTCAGCTCGCTCGGCCAGCCGACGGTGCGCATCGACGTGGACCGCGTCCGCGCCGCGCGCTACGGCCTGGCCCCCGGCGACGTGAACACCACGGTGCAGGCCGCGATCGGCGGGCAGGCGGCCGGCAACCTGTACGAGGAGGGCAGCGACCGCAACTTCCCGATCATCGTCCGGCTGTCCGCGCATTACCGCCAGGACATTGACGAGATACGCCGCATCATGATCGGGGCCACCAACCCCAACGGCGGCACGCTGCAAATCCCGCTCAGCGACGTGGCCACCGTCAAGCTGGTGTCCGGCGCCTCGTTCATCTACCGCGAAGGGCAGGAGCGCTACATCCCGGTCAAGTTCAGCGTGCGCGGGCGCGACCTGGGCACGACGGTGCTGGAGGCGCAGCAGCGCATCGCCGACCAGGTCCGCATGCCCGGCGGCTACCACACCGAATGGGTCGGCGAGTTCGGCAACCTGCAGGAGGCGCTGACCCGGCTGGCCATCGTGGTGCCGCTCAGCATCGTGCTGATCTGCTTCCTGCTCTACCTCAACTTCGGCTCCATCACCGACATGCTGCTGGCCGCCAGCGTCATCCCCATGGCGCTGGTCGGCGGCATCGTCGTGCTGTTCGTCACCGGCACGCCGTTCAGCGTGTCGGCGGCGATCGGCTTCGTGGCGCTGTTCGGCATCTCCGCCATGGACGGCATCCTGGTCGTCACCTACTTCAACCGCATGATGGAAACCGGCATGGACCGGGCGGACGCCATCCTGCGCACCTGCCTGGTGCAGATGCGCCCCGTGGTGATGACGTGCGTCGTGGCCGCGGTCGGCCTGCTGCCCGCCGCCGTGTCCAACGGCATCGGCTCGCAGGTGCAGAAGCCGCTGGCCCTGGTCGTGGTGGGCGGCATCCTGCTGGCGCCCGTGCTGATTCTGACGGTGCTGCCGGTGATGATGGACCTGTTCTCCCGCCGCGCGCGCCTCAGCGACGACCCGGCGCTGGCGCCCGCCGAATGAGGGCCGCCCTTCTGCTGCTGTGCCTCGCCGGCTGCGCCGTGGGGCCGGACTTCAAGCCGCCGGCCGCACCCCCTGTCGCCGGCTACACGCCGGAGCTGCTGCCCGCGCAGCTGATCGCCGACCGCACGGTGGCCAACCCCACGCAGCGCCTGGTGCCGGGCTTGGACATCCCCGGCGAATGGTGGACGCTGTTCCATTCCCGCCCGCTGAACGACCTGATCGCCCGCGCCCTGCTGCACAACCCGGACCTCGCGGCCGCGCAGGCCTCGCTGCGCCAGGCGCGGGAGAACGTGCTGGCCCAGGAAGGCAGCTACCTGCCGAGCCTGGACGCCAACTTCACGCCGAGCCGCAACAAGACCGCCACCGGCTCGCTGTCCCCGGCGACCTCGACCGGCAACCCGTACTACAGCCTCTACACGGCGCAGCTCAGCATCTCGTACAACCCCGACGTGTTCGGCCTCAACCGGCGCCAGGTGGAGTCGCTGGTGGCGCTGGCGGACCAGCAGCGCTACCAGCTGGAAGCCACCTACCTGACGCTGACCTCCAACCTGGTGGCGGCGGCCATCGTGGAGGCCTCCCTGCGCGGCCAGTTGCAGGCCACCAACGACATCCTGGTCATCGCACGCGGCTTGGGGACCATCCTCAGGAAGCAGCTCGACCTGGGCGCCATCGCCAAGATCGACGAGCTGGCGCAGGAGGCCGCGGTCAGCGCGGCCGAGGCCAGCCTGACGCCGTTGCAGAAGCAGCTGGCGCAGCAGCGCGACCTGCTGGCGGCGTTGAGCGGCCAGCTGCCGAGCGACGCCGTGCCCGAGACGTTCGACCTGGCCAGCCTGCACCTGCCGGAGCAAATCCCGGTCAGCCTGCCGTCCGAGCTGGTGCAGCAGCGCCCGGACATCAAGCAGGCAGAGGCGAACCTGCACTCGGCCAGCGCGCTGATCGGCGTGGCGGTGGCCAACCGGCTGCCGCTGCTGAACCTGACGGCGCAGGGCGGCAGCCAGGCGCTGTTCGCCAGCGGCCTGTTCGGCCCGGGCAACGGCTTTTGGACCCTCGCCGGCAGCCTGACGCAACCGGTGTTCGACGGCGGCACCCTGCTGCACCGCGAGCGTGGCGCGCGGGCCGCGTTCGACCAGGCGGCGGAGCAATACCGCAGCACCGTCCTCACCGCGTTCCAGAACGTGGCCGATTCCCTGCGGGCGCTGCAGGTCGATGCCGACGCCGTCCGGGTGGCGACGTTCGCCGACAAGACGGCGCAGGCGGCGCTCGCCATCACGCAGGAGCAGCTGCGCCTGGGCGCCATCGCCTATCTCGGCGTGCTGAACGCGGAGTCCACGGCGCTGACGGCCCGCCTGGTTTTGGTGCAGGCCGAGGCGACCCGGCTGGCGGACACCGCCGCGCTGTTCCAGGCGCTGGGCGGCGGCTGGTGGAACCGCGGCGACGTGCACGTGAAGGACATCCACGGCGACAGCTTCACGCGGCTGATCGGGTTGCAGTAGCGCGGTCCCGCGCCTTCAGGAGAGCACGCCGGCCAGCGCGCCGCTGAGGCAGGTGCCGATGGTGCCCGACAGCACGGAGCGCAGCCCCAGCGCCGTGATCTCCCCCCGCCGCTCCGGCGCCATGGCGCCCATGCCGCCGACCAGGATGCCCAGGCTGCCGAAGTTGGCGAAGCCGCACAGCGCGTAGGTCAGGATCACGCGGGACCGCTCGCCCAGCGTGCCCGGCGGCAGCGCGGCCAGGTGCAGGTAGGCCACGAACTCGTTCAGCACCGTCTTGGTGCCCATCAGCAGCGCGGCCGGCGCCGTCTCCGCCCAGGGCACGCCCATCAGCCACAGCACGGGGCGGAAGGGCAGGGCGAACAGCCCCTCCAGCGTCGGCGCGCCGGGCAGCAGGGCGAGGGCGATGTTGGCCAGGCTGACCAGGCTGACCGCCACCAGCAGCGCCGTCGTGATGCCGACCAGCGGGCCGATGCCGTCCGCCGTGCCGCGCACCAGGGCGTCCAGGCTGCCCAGCGTTTCCGGGCGGGACAGCGTCGCCGGGCGAGACGGGGCCGCCGGGGCGCGGGCGGCCATCGGCGCGAACGGCACCATCAATGCGGCCACCGCGAGCGCGGCGGGCGTGCTGATGACGGAGGCGGCGATGATGGCGCCGAGTGCGTTGGGGATCACCGGGCCCAGGATCGCGGCATAGATCACCATGACGGTGCCGGCGATGCCCGCCATGCCGCAGCTCATCACCGCGAACAGCTCGCCCCGCTGCATGCCTTGCAGGTAGGGCCGGATCAGCAGCGGCGCCTCCACGTTGCCGACGAAGACGTGCAGCGCCGCCGCCAACGCCAGGGGGCCGTCGATCCCCAGGGTGCGCCGCAGCAGGAAGGCGAACGCGCCGGTGATCCGTTGCAGCACGCCCCAGTGGAACAGCAGCGAGCCGAGCGCGCTGATGACCAGCACGAGAGGCAAGATTTTGAAGGCGAGGATCAGGCTGCCGCCGGGTCGGATTTCCACGAAGGGCAGGGCGCCGCCGCCGAGGTAGCCGAACAGGAAGCTGGTGCCGTCGTCCGTGGCGCGTTGCAGCGCCTCCACGGCGCCGTTCAGCGCCAGCACGGCGGCGCGCGCCGGGGCGGCGTCGATCAGCAGGATGGCCAAGGCCCATTGCAGCGCCAGGCCGCCGGCCACGATGCGCCAGGGGATGGCCCGGCGGTTCTCGCTCAAGGCCCAGGCCAGCAGGAGCAGCGCCGCCCAGCCGATCAGTCCGCGCATCGCTTCGTCCGCCCGCGCGCGCCGGGTTGGCGCGGTTCGCTTGCGTGGTGCAACATCGATGCCGCAGGCAGCCCCAGGCGTTGGCCGCTCGATCCCCGGCCAGGAGTTCGAGCGGCCGCAAGCGGACGGCTACGGCGCGTGCAGCTCGGCGTAGGCTGCCATGGCGACCGGCACCTGCTCCGCGGACAGGTCGCGGCGCAGCAGCTTCTCAGCCCCCGCCTGGTCGCCGGACAGCGCCAGCGCGGTGGCCAGGTCCTGGCGGACCCGGGGCTGTGCGGTCGGCGGGGCGGCCAGGGGGCTGAGCACGGCGACGGCCTGCGCCGAGTCACCGGCCAAGGCCAGCGACAGGCCCATGTTGACCCGGGCGGCGTCCAGCTCCGGGGCGGCGACGATGGCCGCGGCGTAGGATTTCTGCGCCTCGGCGTGATGCTCCTGCATGTCCTGCGCAATGCCGAGGTCGCACAGCGCGCGGGCGTCGGAGGGCTGTTGCGACAGCACGGAGCGGAACGCCGCCTCGGCCTCGCTGGCGCGGCTGGTGAGCAGCAGCACGCGGCCCAGCCCGAACTCCGCTGCGGCGGAGGCAGGCGACACGTGGGCCGCGCGGCGGAAGCTCGCCTCCGCCTGCGGGATCTGGCCCATGTCGGTCAGCGCCTGCCCTTCCATCAGCAGCGCGGCCAGGTCGTCCCGGTTGGTCGCCAGTTGGCGGCGGGCGACGTTCAGCGCGGCCTCCGGCGCGCCGCCGGCCAACGCCGCCGCACCCACCCGCAGGCTGGGCAGCTTGGTGCTCGATTGATCCCCGGGCGTGGCGCACGCGGCGGGGAACAGCAGGATCAGAAGCAGGAATGCGCGCATTTTGCGGTTCTCCAGTGACTAATGTTTGAATGTTGCCATGACATGCAGCATCGCCGGTCCGCCCACCACGATGAACACGGTGGGCAGGATGAACACGATCATCGGCACGGTCAGCAGCACCGGCAGGCGGGCGGCACGTTCCTCGAACCGGGTCAGCGTCTCGGTGCGCAGCTCGGCGGACAGGGTGCGGAGCGCGTTCGACAGCGGCGTGCCGTACTGCATGGTTTGCACCAGCGTGGAGCCAAGCCGCTTCAGGTTATCGAGCCCCGTCCGGGTTCCCATGTTGCGCATCGCGATGCGCCGGTCGGACAGGATGCGCAGTTCGCTTGCCGTCTGCTGCAGCTCTTCGGCCACCGCCGGGTGCGACGCGGCGATTTCCACCGCGACGCGGGCGATGGCCGGTTCCAGCCCGAGCCCGGCCTCCGAGCAGATCACCAGCATGTCCAGGGCGTCCGCCAAGCCGCCGTCCAACCGTTTGAGGAACGCGTTGCGCCGCGATTTCACCATGTAGTCCGGCCCGAGGAGGCCGATCATGGCCGCCACGGCCGTGCCGGCGTTGTGCACGGTGAAGGAAAAGCCGAGCCGGCCCAGCCCGAACCAAGCCACGACCGGCAGCAGCGCCAGCAGCAGCAGCTTGCTGCCCACGAACAATCCGAGGCCGTTGTTGCCGCGGAACCCGGCGGCCGCCAGCGTCTGCTGCAAATCCGTCACCGTCTTGTCGGACAGCAGGCCGCTGCGCGCCAACCCGGCACCGACCTTGGAGACGAAGCGCAGGGCGGTGCTGCCAGATTTGGCCTGCTGCGTCAGTCCCAAGCCAATGCCTTGCCGCAGGCGGCTCACCCGGGCGGCCAAGCGGTCCTGCCGCTGCACCACTCGCAACAGCAGCACGGAGGCGCCTGAACACGCCAGGCTGACAGCCCCGGCGGTTGCGAGAACCGGCGTCATGACAGGCTTTTCCGGATCATCGCACGCATTATCACGATGCCGAGGCCAAGCCAGACCAAGCCAGCGCCCAGCAAGGTTTGGCCGGGTCCTTCCTCGAACAGGGAACCGATGTAGGGCGGGTCCATCACGGCGAGCGCGCCGCCTGAGAGGAACGGCAGCGCCGTGAGCACGCCCGAGCTGGTCCGGGCCTCGGACGCCAGGGCGTAGCCGCGGGCTTTCAGGGCCACCCGCTTGCGCACCACCTCGGCCAGGTTCTCCAACGTTTCGGTCAGCCCGCCGCCGGTCTGGCTCTGCAGGGCCAGCGCCGTGGCGAAGAAGCGGTACTCAGGCAGCCGGTTTCGCGCCGCCATCTCGCGCAGCGCTTCCTCCAGCGGCGTGCCGATGCCGACCTGATCGTAGAGCCGCATGAACTCGACGGAGGTCGGCGCTTCGGCATCCTGCGCCACGGCGCGCAAGGATTCCGTCACGGGAATGCCGACGCGGACAGCCCGCACGATGGTTGCCAGCGCGTCCGGAAACTGGCGGTACAGTGTGGCCATCCGCTTCGCATCGGCGCCGTGGTAGTAGGCCCGGGTCGCGAACAGCGCGGTCAGCGGCAATAATCCAACGGAGAGCGAGCCCAGCAGGCCGTGAAGCAGCCATTGCACGGCGTAGCCCGGCAGCAGCGAGGCCGGCAGCACCAGATAAGGCTTGTAACGGTACGGATCGCGCCGATAAGGATCCATGCCGATAAGCTGGCTCAATCGCCGCTTGAGCGAGGCCGTCGGCAAGGCCACGGAAAGGCGGGCAAACGTTGCCAGGGGCGCTTCCATGGAATGGAAGGCTTTGAGCGCCTTGCTGCGCCGCGACGCCATCCGCCGAGCTCGCTCGTCGAGCCGCAGCAGAATGAAGCAGACGGGCACCAGGCAGATCAAGACCATGCCTGCCGCGAGCAACGCCGGCGAAAGCATCATGATGCTGCCCGGCCCAAGCCGTAGCCTTGCCCTATCACCGGTCCGCCTCCTCGAGCGTGGAGGCCCAGATGCGGTCCAAGCCGAAATAGGCTAGCCGGTCGTGGAACGACGGGCGCGCCCGGCTGACGCGGTAGGTCCCGTGCAGCCGGCCGTCGTTGCCCTCGCCAATCAGCTCGAAGGCGAAGATGTCATTCAGGATCACCACCTCGCCCTCCAGCCCGCACACCTCCGTCACCTGGATCAGGCGGCGGCCGCCGTCGCGCTGGCGCTCCACCTGGATGATCAGGTTGACCGCGCCCACGATTTGCTGGCGGATCGCCTTGGACGGCAGGCCGAAATTGCCCATCTGCACCATGTTCTCGATCCGGGTGATGGCGTCCCGCGAGGTGTTGGCGTGGATGGTGGACATGCTGCCGTCATGGCCCGTGTTCATCGCCTGCAGCATGTCGAACGCCTCGCCGGCGCGCACCTCGCCCACGATGATCCGGTCGGGCCGCATGCGCAGCGCGTTGCGCACCAGGTCGCGCTGGGTGATCTCGCCGCGGCCCTCAAGGCTTGGCGGGCGCGTTTCCAGCCGCACCACGTGGGGCTGCTGCAGCTGCAGCTCCGCCGCATCCTCCACCGTCACGATCCGCTCGGAGGTGTCGATCAACTGGCTGATCGCGTTCAGCAGCGTGGTCTTGCCGCTGCCGGTGCCGCCGCTGATAATAATGTTCAGCCGGCAGCGCCCGGCGATCTCCAGGATGCGCGCGACCGGCTGGCTCATGGAGCCGAACTCGACCAACCGCGAGAAGTCGATGCGCTTCTTGGTGAACTTGCGGATCGAGATGTAAGGCCCGTCCAAAGCCAGCGGCGGAAAGACGATGTTGACGCGGCTGCCGTCCTTCAAGCGCGCGTCCACCATCGGGCTGCTTTCGTCCACCCGGCGGCCCACGTCGGCGGCGATGCGCTGGCAGATGTTGGCGACGTGCGCCGCGTCACGGAACCGCACGTTCGAGAGGGTCACGCGGCCGGCTTTTTCGATGAACACCCGGTCCGGGCCGTTCACCATGATGTCCGCCACCCCGTCGTCTTCCAGCAGCGGCTCCAACGGACCCAGGCCCAGCATGTCGTGCACGAGGTCGCTGGCCAGCTGCCGCTGCTCGCGCCCGTTCAGCTGGATGCGCTTCTCGTTGGCAAGGTCGGCCAGCAACCGCTCGACTTCTATGGCCAGGCGGTCCTGCGCCATGCCGGCGATCGAGACCGGGTCGATCCGCGTCAGGCACAAGGCCCGCAGTTCCGCGATCGGCGCTGGCGTGCGAACGCTTGCCGTCTCGGCCGGCGGAGGAGCTGCCACGGGCAGGGGCGCCGTTTCGGGCGCGCGGCGGCCGAACCCGCTCACCGGCGGCCCCACGGCCAGCGCCGCTTGCCTTCGGTGGCCGGCGCGTACGATACCTCGCGCGCCAGTTCCATGATGCCGGTGCGGAAGCTGCCGCGCGTCTTGACGGCGGGCTCGCCCAGGCTTTCCGCAACGCCGAGCGGGCGGGGCAGGTCCGGGATCGCCACGTCCACCGCCATGCGCAGGGCATCCTCGACCTGATGCCGGGTCAGTCCGCCAGGCATGCCGGTGCGGTTCAGCACCACCACGGCCCGGCGCGCCTGTGCGGCGCCCGAGGGCAGGGCAAGCATGCGCAGCGCGTCCCGCACGCTGGCCAGGGTCGGCAGCATCACCAGCGCGCGTTGCTGGGTGACTTCCAGCAGGTCGCGCGAGAGCGGGGAGGAGCTGAACGGCACGTCCGCCACCACGAAGTTGAAGCGCCGCCGCAACAAGGTCGCCAGCTTGGCCGCGGCTCCGGCCACATAGCCAGGCTGCTCGGTCAGCCCTTCCTCGCCTGCCATGACGTGCAGCCGATCGACCAGAGGGATGGCCGTGCGCTCCACGAACAGCTCATCCACCCGGCTTGGCTGCTCCAGGGCGGAACGCAGGCCGGACCCGGTCTGCGCCCCCAGCAGCATCGCGGCGCTGCCGGTCTGCAAATCCGCATCCAGCAGGAGCGTGTGCCGCCGGGCCCCTTCGGCCAGGTGCCAGGCCAGGTTGGCTGCAATCGTGGTGGCGCCCACGCCGCCACGGGTGCCCGTCACCGTCACCATGTGGCCGCCCAGGGCTGCGGCCGACGGCGCCTGGCGCGCGATCTGCGAGCCGAACAGGCGCGCCACCATCTCCGGCACCAGCGGCTTGTAGAGGTATTCGGTGGCCCCCAGCGTGCGGGTGATCTGGCGGTAGAACGCCATGTCCTGCCGCTCCCCCACGATCAGGACCTGGACATCCGGCTCGACCACGTGGGTGAGGTCGCTCAGCAGCGCGAGCGCCTGGCTCTCCCCCGTGATGTCGATGATCAAGGAGTGCGGGGTCGGCATGTTGGACAGCGCGTTCAGCGCCGTCCTGACGTTGCCGCGCCGCACTTCGAAGCCGCTGGGCAGCGCCTGGGTCAGGCCCTCCCGCAGCACCGCCTCGCTGTCCGCATCGGCCACGAAGGCCAGCAGCTGGACGCGGTCGGTGCGCGACGTCGGCTCCTGGCCCGGCGTGGGCAGCGCGTTGCCACCGTCCATCAGCTGCCGCTCCCGCCGGCCGATCCGCCACCGGTGCTGATGGAGATCGGCGATATCTTGGAGGCGGATGCGTCGGGCAAATCCTTCAGCTTGCCAGCGCGGTAGCGCGCCACCGCGGCCGCCACGACGGAGCCATCGGCCCGCCGGTCGGCCGCACCGGTCACCAAGTCTTCCGGGTCGGCGATCATGGCGCGCAGGTTCGCCTCATTGGCGCCGGTCGGGTGCCACAGGCCTTCCCGGGTCAACGGATCCTCCGCGGCGCAGCCAGCCGGCAGCAGCAGGGCAAGCCATAGGATGCGCCTCATTGCACGATGAACCCGGCATCGCCCGGCACCGTCCGGCGGATCGCGATGTTGGCCACGTCGCCGCGCGCCTTCTGCCGCAGCAGCAGGATGCGCTCCAAGTCGTTGGGCGGCTTCCATCCGTCGTCCGGCCTGGCGAGCGCCGACTCGTTGCTGACCGGCTGCACCAGGTAGGGCGTGACCAGGATCACCAGCTCGGTCTGCGCACGCTGGAAATTGTCGGAGCGGAACAGCGCGCCGAGGACCGGCACGTCGCCCAGGAAGGGCACGCCGTTGCCGGTCATGGTCGTGGTCTCCTGCATCAGCCCGGCAATGGCGAAGCTCTGGCCGCTGCCCAGCTCGACCGTGGTGTCCGCCCGGCGGACCTGCAGGGCCGGGATTTGGATCGAGTTGTTGGTGCCGCTGCCACTGTTGAGCTGGATCGCGCCCTGGTTGGTCAACTGGCTCACCTCCGGGCGGACATGCAGGTTGATGCGTCCGTTGCTCAGCACCGTCGGCACGAAGCCCAGGCTCACGCCATACTGCTTGAACTCGATGGAGAGCGTGCCGCCGAACTCGGCGATGGGGATGGGGAACTCGCCGCCGACCAGGAAGCTCGCTGGCTCGCCGCTCATGGTGGTGATGTTCGGCTCGGCCAGCACGTGGATCAGCTGGTCCTGCGCCAGCGCGTCGATGACGTTGTTGATGTCCAGCACCTTGCCGGGCGTGTTGAAGTTGTAGCCGCTGCTGAGCGAGGCGCTGGCGGCTTGCACAAGGCCCGGGGCGGCGGCGAAGCCGAGGGTGCCGTATCGCCCGCCGACATTGGCGAGCGTTTGCCAGTTCACCCCCAGCTCGCGGGTCAGGTTGCGGTCCATCTCGATCACGCGGACCCGCAGGTTCACCTGCACCGAACTCGTGACGTTGGTGCGGTTGTCGAGCTTCTGGCCATCCGCCAGGGCGCCGCGGCCGATGGTGGCGGCGCGGTCCGCGTCCATCGGGCTGGAGGCGGCGCCGTTCAGCACAAGGCCGTTCGGGCGCACCCCGGCCGTCATGCCGCTGCCCGGCATGGCCGAAGCCAGTTGCCCCGCCGCTGAAGCCGCGGCGTAGCCGCTCGGCCCCACCGTCACGTCAAACTGCGCGATCGGCTGGCCGCCGGCGGACATGGCCGCAACCGTCGTGCGGCCGGGCGCCACGCCGAACAGGAACAGGCTCGTGGGGCTGGCGGGCCGCACTTCCACGACCTTCGGATCAGCGGCGAACACGCTGGCGGCGGCGGCGGTCAGCGTCACCACCCGGCCGGAGCCGGCGTCCAGCGCGAGGGCTTGGCCACCCGGGTCCGGCCGACGCGCCGCCGTGCAGGCGAGCAGCGCCGCCAGCACCAAACCTGTACGTTTGATCATCAGAACCGGAATTCCTTTCCGTCCGCGCCGCCCGAGAACAGGCGCAGGGTTGCACCGCCATCCTTGGCGGTCGGGGCGGGCCGCCCCAGGGCAGGCGAAACGTCTCCGCCCCACGTCGTCTGCACGCTCACCTCGGCGGCGGATGGGGCGTCCGTGCTGTCGGCGGAGCGCACCGACAGGGCGAGCCGGCCCAGCCGGGTCGCGACGGCGATGCGCTCGGCTTGCGCGGTGGTCACCTCCAGCGTCACCGTGCGGCTGATGCCGGCACCCTCGGCGGGCGGCGCCACGCCGCGGGCCAGCAGCTGGTCGATCGCGATCACCCGCACGTCCGACAGCACCGTCTCGGCCGCGACCCGGCGGGCCGGCGGCAGCGTCGAGTCCTCCAGCTGCTGGCTCAGGATCAGGTCCACGTGGTCACCGGGCCAGATCAGCCCGGCGCTGCCGCTGGTGGCGTCCACGCCGATGGAGGCGGCGCGCATGTTGGGGCCGAGCACCGCGGCCAGGAAGCCATGCTCGCCCGGACGCATCACATCCTCGGCCAGCAGCACCTCGCTGGGCGCGACGCTGTGGCGCACCATCGCGCCGGTCAGCCCGGCGCGGTTGGCCGGCGTGTCCTCCTGCGCGCCGGGCGGCACGGCCGGCACCTGCTTGGCCGTCACGTCCTCCGGCTTGAGCAGCGTGCCGGCGCGCAGCGGGCCGGCGGAGGCCAGCACCCCATGCATCACCACCACCACCGGCGTGGGCGACGCGTCCGTCACCATCACCGTCGCGGGGGCATTGGCAGGGTGGAGGGAAATCCAGGCCACGGTGCCGAAGCCGCCCAGGCCGAGCAGCAACAGGCCGAACACGGCGATGCGCAACAGCATGGCTCAGCCTCCCAGCGAGATAAATGCAGCGCCGGCGGCGATGGCCGTGGCGTAAGGCAGGGGGCCGCGCCGCCGCAGCCGCCGCAGCTCCACTCGCAGGTAGCGGCGGGCGCGGGTGAGCGGGCGCAGGGCGGAGGGGGCCGGCGCGATCAAGCCAAGCCCGGCATAGGCCAAGGCCAAGACGCCGCCAGCCAGGCAGGACACCAGCACGAAAGCCGCCGCCAGATGAGGCGGCACCAGGAGCGCCCCGGCGCCAAACAACTTGACGTCCGCGCCGCCAAGCCAGCCGCGTTGCCAGCAGCAGGCCGCGACGAAGAACACGATTGCCGCCGCCAGCAGCCCTGGCAGCATCGTGCCGTCCAGCGCGCGCAGCGCCAACCCGGCGGCAGCGATGGCGAGCGGGATGCGGTTCATCACCAGCCGCATGGCCAGGTCTTGCAGGCAGGCCACCGCGAACAGGGCCAACCCGGAAGACAGCAGCAAGGTTTGCGAGGTGGTGAGCAAGGAGGCCATTCTGGTTTCCAAGTCAGGGGCGGCCACCGCCGGCGGAATGTTGTCCGCCGGCGGACAGCCAGAGGCTCACATGCTTGTGGCGATCTTGTTGAACGTCGAGCTGACGTTCGACCCAACGGCGGTCACGCCGGTGACGATGACGGCGGCGATCAGCGCTGCGATCAAGCCGTATTCCAGGGCCGTCACGGCGCGCTCGTCCAACTTGAGCTTGGTGGCGTTCAGTTCGGCCCAGGCCTTCACGTATGCGTACATTATGCTTTCCCTCCGACGCCGGCCCGGCCAGTCCGGGACGCGTGCTGCTATGACGGCACCGGCATCCTGCCGATCTGATTTGCCGCCGGAGCGGCTCACGCGGATTTAATCAGGTAAGTCTGAGCAAACCGTTAAAGCCGGGACGAAGGCACGATCACGACCGGCAGGCCGCGCTGACGCGGCAGCGCCATCGCTTCCGCCAGCGCCCCGGGGCGGGCATAGGCTTGCGGCACGATCACCCGCACCAGCGCCGCCACCTGGGACACCGGCGGGGACGGCATCGCCGCACCACCATGCCAGGAGGCCAGGACCTGCCGCATGTAGGGCAAGCCTAAGCCCGGGTCAGCCGAGTGGTAGCGCCCGACCGCGGTGTCCCAGTCGCCCGCGGCGTCGTGCAGGGTGCGGAGGAAATGCCCGGCGGCGAGCGCGTTGGCTGCCGGGTCGAACGCGTCCGCCAGGGTGGCGAAGGCCTCCGGGTGGAACAGCAGGTTGACCTGGAAGCAGCCGACATCGATGGAGCGGACGCCGCGCGCCTGCAATGACTGCACCAGCGCCACCGCTTCGGCCGCGGAGGCCAGGTAGTGGCCTTCGCCCGCCGCGTTCACCGCCCAGGGCCAGGGCGCCACCCGGCCATCCGCGCCGCGCCGCCCGCTTTCCACGCGGCCGACCGCCACCAGCAGGTCGGCCGGCAGGGCTGCCGCCTGTTCCGCCGCCCTGCCCGCAGCCTCGCACTCGTTGGCGCGGGCGAGGCCGGCATGCAGCAAGACGGCGAGGAGGACGGCCCATTTCACCAGGCCTATCTTGCTTGGGAAAGGTGAGCGAATCGGCAACGCCAGGCCTTGCGGCCGTCATGGCCGGACTTGATGCGGCCATTTGCGCCGCAGGGGCGGGGCGGGCGGTGGGCGTTGCATGCGGACTGTGCCGCACACCAACCGCCGCGTGCGTTGCTCTCGCGTGGGTGCCCGGATCAAGTCCGGGCATGACCGTTAGGGCGTGAACATGGCCTCGATCGCCGCCGGGTCCACGTCGGCGAGGCTGGCGGGGGACCAGCGGGGGCGGCGGTCCTTGTCGATCACCGCGGCCCGCACGCCTTCAGCCAGGTCCGGGTGGCGGGTGACGGGGCCAGTCAGCGCCAGCTCCGCGGCCAGGCACTGCGGCAGGGTGCGCGAGGCGCCCTCCCGCACGATGCGGAACGTCCAGCACAGGGCGCTGGGCGACATGCTCCGCAGCGTGGCCAGGGTCTGGCGGGACCATTCCGTGTCCAGGCCCTCCAGCCGCTGCACGATGCCGGGCACGCTGGCGGCGCCGAAGCAGTGCTCGATGGCGGCCATGTGGGGCGGCAGCGTCATTTCGGCGGGCCGGGCGATGCCGGCGAGGGCGGCCATGCCGTCCGCGGCCAGGGCAGCAGGCAAGGCTGCCATAGTTTCAGGGTCGGTGAAGTGCGTGGCGAGCCCGGCGTAGAGGGCGTCCGCCCCGCTCAGCCGGGCGCCGGTCAGCGCCATGTACAGGCCGAGCCGGCCGCGCAGGCGGGGCAGGATGTAGCTGGCGCCGATATCGGGAAACAGCCCGATCCCAGTCTCCGGCATGGCGAACAGGGCGGACGCCGTCACGACCCGGGTGGAGCCATGCACCGAGACGCCGACGCCGCCGCCCATGCAGATGCTGTCCACCAGGGCCACAAACGGCTTGGGATAGCTCGCGATGGCCAGGTTGAGCGCGTATTCCTCGGCGAAGAAGGCGTGGATGTCTTCGGCACGGCCAGCGAGGGCGGCCTCCCGCACGGCGCGGATGTCGCCCCCTGCGCAGAACGCCCGGCCGCCGGCGCCCTCGATGACGGCGGCATGGACGGACGGCTCGTCCCGCCATTTGTCCAGGGCGGCGGCGATGGCCCGGATCATGCCGAGGTCGAGCGCGTTCAGCGCCCGCGGCCGGTTGAGGGTGATGCGGCCGACCCGGCCCTCGCGCCGGGCAAGGACCGTGCCGACCGAGTCGCTCACCTGCGCTTGCGGCGCATGTAGTTGGCCGTGAGTGCGGCCAGGACCACGCTGCCGATGTTCTTGCGCCCCGCCTTGCGGAACGCCGCGCGCCCGACCGGCCCCATGACGGCGCTGACCAGCATGGTCTCACGCAGCTCCGCCAGCGCCTCGTCCCTGACCAAACGGGCTTCGATCTCGATCAGGTCCGGCGCGCCGCGCAGGGCCAGCACGACGAAGACGATGGCCAGCACGGCATCGAAGGCGAGCACGATCAGGGCGCTCGCCCAGGGCGGCAGGACGAGGTCGAGCAACTCGCAGGCCAGCACATGAACCATCACGAGCAGGGCGATGCCGAACACGGCGGCCACGACCCCCCACGCCACGCGCATCACCTGGCGGCTGATGAGGCGCTTGATGCGCAGCAGCTCCGCCTGGGCGGCCGTGCGCCCCAGATCGACCGTGCGCATCGGCTTAGCGGATGAAGCGGCCGAGGACGTAGCCCACCGCGCCGGCCAGGAAGATGGCCAGCAGGGGGCGGCCGCGCACCTGTTCGGCCACCACGTCGGCCTGCTCCATCGTGTAGTCGCTGGCCTGGCGGGCCGTGCTCTCGACGCGGCCGGCCGCGTCGGTCAGCGCGGGCGTGACCCGGTCGCCCATCAGCTGGTTGACCTGCTTGCGCAGCGCTGCGATCTGGGCCTGGGCGTCGTCGGCGGTGTAGCGAGTGGCCATGGTGTCGGTTCCTGAACGGTCAATCGGGTGTGGCGGCAGAACGCGGGTCCGTGAACGGGGTTGCCTGCCGCCGGGTGGTTCTTTCCAGCCGCGTCGAATCCGGCGGCGGGATTGCTAGACCGGAGCCGTCCCCGTTAGGGTCCGCGCGACCCTTCGCCAGGACCGCCACCGGATGACGTTCCGCCTGCCCATGGCCGCCGCGCTGCTCGCGGCGCTTGCCGGCCTGCCAGCGGCGGCCCAGGAGGGCCAGCCCGCCGCTGCCCGCGAGGCCCCGCCCGCGGCGGCGCGGGACCTCGCGGTCGCCGGCCGCGGCGGCCTGCTGCAGCAGGCGCTGCGGGACGCCTACTTCACGCCGTTCACCGCCGCCACCGGGCTGACCCTGGACGTGTCCACCTGGCCCGGCGGGCTCGGCGCGCTGCGCAGCCGCATCGAGGGCGGCACCAACGAGTGGGACGTGGTCCTGGTGGCGGCGGACGAGCTGCTGGGCGGCTGCGACGACGGGCTGTTCGAGAAGCTGGCCTGGCCGGCGCTGGGCGGGCGGGACCACTACCAGCCGTTCGCCGTCACGGATTGCGGCGCCGGGGCGGCGGTGAGCAGCCTGGTGCTGGCCTGGGACCGCGACAAGTTCGCCGCCACGCCCACCTGGGCGGATTTCTGGGACGTGGCGCGCTACCCCGGCAAGCGCGGCCTGCGCCGCACCGCCCGCAGCAACATGGAGATCGCCCTGCTGGCCGACGGGGTGGCGCCCGGCGACGTGTACCGCACCCTGCGCACCGACGAGGGCGTGGACCGCGCCTTCCGCAAGCTGGACCAGATCAAGCCCTATGTCGTGTGGTGGACGCCGGAAGCGCGGGCACCGGAGGCGCGGGCGGCGGAGCTGCTGGAGTCGGGCGAGGTGCTGCTGTCGAGCGCGGACAGCAAGTCGGTGGCGCTGGCCGACCAGGCGGGCAAGCGGCTCGCCCTGCAATGGGCCGGCAGCCTGTTCACCGTGCAGTCCTGGGTGGTGATGCGGGGCAGCCCGCACGGGGCGGACGCGCTCAAGCTGCTCGCCTTCGCGGGCGACCCGGCGCGCCAGGCCGCCTTTGCCGCCGCCGCGCCGTACGGCCCGACCGCCAAGGGCGCCAACGAGATGCTGCCGGCGGAGCTGCAGGCCCTGTCGCCGACCGCGCCGGCCAACCTGGCCAACGCGCTGCAAGGCGACGAGGCGTTCTGGCGGGACAACGAGGACCGGCTGAGCCAGCGGTTCGAAGCCTGGCTCGCGGCGCATTGAGCGGCCCGGCCCGCGGCGCGTCGCGCGTCGCCGGGGGCGCCCAGGGGCGCGCGCAGGGGGCCGCGCAGGTGCAGGCC
>CAXTJU010000056.1:0-21952 GCA_964244655.1 uncultured Acetobacteraceae bacterium
GGCCAAGGCCGGCGCGCCCACGGTGCAGACCCCAGCCGGCCCCGCGCTCGACGTCACCGGCCAGGGCACCGGGCGCGGCTACCGGCAGCTGCAGGGCGGGGCGAACCCCGGCGGCAGCGGCATCCTGGTGCCGAACGGCAACGGCACCAGCACGCTGATCGGCCCGGACGGCAGCGTGCAAACGGTGCCGACCAAGCCTTGACGATACCTGGGCCCTGATGGTCAGCGTGCTGTACTTCGCCCGGCTGCGGGAGCGCATGGGGCGCAGCGAGGAGCACCTGGCGCTGCCGGAGGGCGTGGCCAGCGTGGGCGCGCTGGCCGCCTGGCTGCGGGCGCGCGACGCGGCGGGCGCGGCCGCCTTCGCGGACCCGGCGACGGTGCGCGCCGCGGTGAACCAGGGCTTCGCGCAGCCCGACGCCGCCGTGTCCGACGGCGACGAGGTGGCGTTCTTTCCCCCCGTGACCGGCGGATGACGCCCAGCGTCCAGGTGCAGGCCGCCCCGTTCGACGCCGGCGCCGCCATGGCCGCGCTGCTCGCCGGGCGCACCGATGTCGGCGGAGTCGGGTGCTTCGTGGGCGTGGTGCGGGACGACCCGGCGCGCCCGCTGCGGCACCTGGTGCTGGAGCACTACCCCGGCATGACGGAGGCGGCGATGGCGGAGATCGCTGCCGAGGCGTGCCGGCGCTGGTCCTTGCTGGGCTGCACCCTGGTGCACCGGGTGGGCGCGCTGCCGCCGGGTGCGCCGATCGTGCTGGTGCTGACGGCGGCGGCGCATCGCGGGGCGGCGCTGGAGGCGGCGGCGTTCCTGATCGACTGGCTGAAGACCCGCGCGCCGTTCTGGAAGCACGAGCAGTTCGCCGACGGCACGGCGCAGTGGGTGGAGGCCCGCGGCGCGGACGACGCGGCGGCGGCGCGCTGGTGAGGCTGCCTTAAAATAGGCATGAGGCTGCGGCTTGGTGCCACCATGCTCCAGGAACTGGATTTGGCGCGCGGCTGCCCTCACCCCGGCCCTCTCCCGCAGGCGGGAGAGGGAGAAACTGCAGCAATTCCGGCCTGGGCGTCCGTGCCTGCCGGGGCGCTGCTGCTGCTGTGGCCGGCGCTGGCGAATGGCTACCCGATCATGTTCAGCGACACCGCCGGGTTGGCCGAGATGGGCCTGGCCGGCGACATGGGCTGGGACAAGCCGTGGGTTTACGGCCCGCTGATGCTGCTGCTGCACGGGGGCGTCAGCTTCTGGGGCGTGGCGGCGGCGCAGGGGCTGGCGCTCAGCGCCGTGCTGTGGCTGACGGTGCGGGTGGCGGCGCCAGGGCCTTGGCGGCATCTGGGGCTGTGCGCCCTGCTGGCGGCCGGCAGCGCCGCGCCCTGGTTCGCCAGCTTCATGATGCCGGACGTGTTCGCGCCGCTGACGGTGCTGTGCCTGTTCCTGCTGGCCTATGGCCGTCCTGTGCTGGCCTGGCCGGTCCGGCTGGCGGTGGGGGCGCTGGCCGCCGTCGCCATCGCCTCCCACCTGGCCCACCTGATCGTGGCGGCGGGCTGCCTGGCGGTGGTCGTGCTGCTGCGGCCGCGGCGGCTGCTGGCGGCGGCTCCGCTGGCGGCGGCGCTGGCCTGGCTGCTGGCGAGCAACCTGGTCGGCAACGGCGTGCTGGCCGTCTCGCCCTACGGCTCGGTGTTCGCGCTCGCCCGGCTGCAGGCGGACGGGCCGGCGGCGGACTACCTGCATGCCGCCTGCCCCGCCGCCGGGTATCGCCTGTGCGCCTGGTCCGACCGGCTGCCGATGGACAGCGACGCCTTCCTGTGGGAGCCGGAGGGGCCGATCTGGGGGGGCGATTCCGGGCCGACCCGGGTGGCGCCGGAGGCGGGCCGCATCGTGGCGGCGGCGCTGCGGTTCGAGCCATGGGTGGCGATGCAGGCCGCGCTGGCCAACACGGCGCGCCAGCTCGGGCGGGTGCAGCTGGGCGACACGCTCGGGCCGCAATACCTTGACTCCACGGTCGGCCGCCTGCTGCGCCTGTATTTTCCTGCGGCCGAGCTGCGGCGGTTCACCGCCTCCCGCCAGTTGCGCGATGCGCTGGCGCCGCTGGCGGCCCCGCTGGCGCCGTTGCGGCTGGCCCTGCTGGCGCTGGGCGCGGCCGGCACCGTGCTGGCCGTGCCGTGGGCCTGGCGGCGGAACCCGGCATTGGCCGGGCTGGGCCTGATCGTGCTCGCGGGCGTGCTGGCCAACGCCTTCGCCACGGGGGCGCTGTCCGGCCCGCATGACCGCTATGGCGCGCGGATCGCCTGGCTGGTGCTGCTGCCCGCCGCCCTGGCCGCGATGAACGCGGCGGCGGGCTGGCGCGTTGGCCTGGCCAGGAGGACGCGACCATGAGCAAGGCCAACCCAGACGACGCCGGCACCGCCCCGGTGGACCCGGCCACCATCGCCCCTGGCGTCGATGCCGAGGGGATGCAGGAGGGCGCGGAGGCGGCGGCCGACGCGGCCGGGGCCGAGGGCGCCGGGCCGGCGGACCCGATCGGCGGCGAGGCCACCCTGGCCGCCACGTCCTGGGGCGGCGCCACGGACGAGGAGGACGCGGCCATGCGCCAGGCTCCTCGGCCGGCCGACTAGGCGGCGAGCTTCGCCGCCGCCTCCGCCGGGCTCATCCGCACCAGCTTCTCGTAGTCGCCCAGCAGCGTCTCGGTGATGGCGCCCGGCGTGTAGGAGTATTCGCCGATCTGCCGCACCGGCGTGACCTCGGCCGCCGTGCCGACCAGGAACGCCTCCGTGGCGCGGGGCAGCTCCTCCGGCATGATCGCCCGCTCGACCACCTTGATCTGGTGGCGGTGGGCCAGCGCCGTCACCGCCCGGCGGGTGATGCTGTCGAGGAAGCCGTCGGGCGTGGGGGTGTGCACCTCGCCGTCGAACACGAAGCAGATGTTGGCGCCGGTGCCCTCGGCGACCTGGCCGCGCCAGTCGTACATCAGCGCGTCGTCGAAGCCGTCCGCCTCGGCTTTGTGCTTGGCTAGCGTGCCGATCATGTAGAGGCCGGCGGCCTTGGACGCGGTGGGGGCGGTTTGCGGGCTCGGCCGCCGCCACTCGGCGATGCCGAGGCGGACCCCCTTCATGCGGTTGTCGCCGAACAGGTTGGGCCAGGCCCAGCAGGCGATGGCGAGGTGGATCTTGGTGTTCTGGGCGGACACCGAGAGCTGCTCCGAGCCGCGCCAGGCGATCGGGCGCACGTAAGCGTCCGTCATGCCGTTGGCCTCCAGCACCTGCTGGCAGGCGGCGTCGATCTGCTCCGCGGTCCAGGGGATCTGGAAGCCCAGGATGCGGCCGGAGGCGAGCAGGCGCTCGGTGTGGGCGCGCAGCATGAAGATGTGGCCGCCATAGGCCCTTTCGCCCTCGAACACGCCGCTGGCATAGTGCAGGCCGTGGGACAGCACGTGCAGCGTGGCGTCCCGCCAGGGCACCATCTTGCCGTCCCACCAGATCAGCCCGTCGCGGTCGTCGAAAGGAATGAGTGCCATCTGCCGCTTCCGGTGCGAGATTGTTGCTTTAACGGCCGTGATGGTATGAGGTAGCCGGTAAAGCGTCAAGAAGACTGCCTTAATTGGAGCGACCGCCAGCCATGTCTGGACTGAAGGCCGAACGGCCTGCCCCGCAAGCCGGCGCGGCCCTGCTGTTCCTGCGGGAGGAGCAGATACGCCAGGCGCAGGACATGATGTTCTTCGCCTACCGGGACTTCACCGCGGCGGCCGACGCGATCCTCGACGAGCTGGGCCTGGGCCGCGCCCATCACCGCGCGCTGCACTTCATCGGCCGCAACCCCGGCATGACGGTGGGGGAGCTGCTCGGCATCCTGCGCATCACCAAGCAGAGCCTGGCGCGGGTGCTGACCGAGCTGGTGGCGAACGGCTACGTGGCGCAGGCGCCCGGCCGGCAGGACCGGCGGCAGCGGCTGCTGAGCCTGACGGCGGAGGGCCACGCGCTGGAGCGCCGCCTGTTCGACCGGCAGCGCGAGTGCCTGGCCGCCGCCTTCCGCGAGGCCGGCGGCCCGGCGGTGGAGGGCTTCGGCCGCGTGCTGCGCGCCGTCATGGGCCCGGCGGCCAGAAGCGCCATCGACCGCGGGCGCAGTTGAGTGAACGGCGACGTCCACGTGCTGGTGGTGGATGACGACGACCGCCTGCGCCGCCTGCTGCAGCGCTACCTGGGGGAGAACGGCTTTCGCGTCACCACGGCCGCCACGGCGGCGGAGGCGCGGGCCACCATGCGCTCGGTGCAGCCGGACCTGATGGTGCTGGACGTGACCATGCCGGGCGAGACGGGGCTCGACCTCACGGAGTCGATGCGCCGCGAGCGCTCCGACCTGCCGATCTTGCTGCTCACGGCGCGCGGCGGGCCGGAGGACCGGATCGCCGGGTTCGAGGCGGGGGCGGACGACTACCTGCCCAAGCCGTTCGACCCGTACGAACTGGTGCTGCGCATCCGGGCGATGCTGCGCCGGGTGGCGCCCGCCGAGCCGGCCGGCAGCGTCCAGCTCGGCGGGCTGGCGTTCGACGTGGGGCGCGGCGAGCTGTCGGGCCCGGACGGCGTGGTGCACCTGACCGGGGGCGAGGCGGCGCTGCTGGGCCTGCTGGCGCGCATGCCGGGCGACGTGCTGTCGCGCGAGGCGATCGGGCAGTCGCTGGGGATGGACGAGGCGGGCGAGCGCGCCATCGACGTGCAGGTGACCCGGCTGCGCCGCAAGATCGAGGCGGACCCGCGCGAGCCGCGCTTCCTGCACACGGTGCGCGGCCGCGGCTACGTGCTGAAGCCGGGCGCCTGATGGCCCCCCCGGGCGCGTCCCCGGGTTTGCGGCGGATGCTGCCGCGCTCGCTGCTCGGGCGCAGCCTGCTGATCATCCTGCTGCCGCTCGTCATCCTGCAGGCCGTGGCGTTCGGCATCTTCTACGGCACCTACCTGGACGTGACCTCGCGCCGGCTGGCCTTTGCCATCGCCGGCGAGGTAGCGCAGTCCATCGACCTGATGCGCCGCTTCCCGGGGCAGGAGAACCGCGACTGGATCCTCAGCTCCGCCCTCATGCAGCTGCAGGTGCCGATGCGCTACGCGCCAGGCGCCCGGCTCAGCGGGCAGCGCTGGGTCAACCAGCCCGGGCCGATGGACGACGACCTCGCGGCGGCGCTGCGGCAGAAGGTGGGGCTGCCGTACAGCATGGACTGGACCTCCGACCCGCGCGACGTGCACATCGAGGTGCAGCTGGCGGACGGCGTGCTGAGCGTGCAGGCGCCCCGCAAGCGGCTGTACAGCTCCACGCTGTACCTGTTCGTGCTGTGGCTGGCCGGCTCGGCGTTGCTGCTGTTCAGCATCGCTGCCCTGTTCATGCGCAACCAGGTGCGCGCCATCCGCCGGCTGGCCGCGGCGGCGGAGGCGTTCGGCATGGGGCGGGACCGCGGGCCGATCAAGCCGGAGGGGGCCACGGAGGTGCGCCAGGCCGCCGCGGCGTTCAACCGCATGCAGGCCCGCATCACCCGCTTCCTGGCGCAGCGGACCGAAATGCTGGCCGGCGTGTCGCACGACCTGCGCACCCCGCTGACCCGGCTGCGGCTGGCGCTGGCCATGCTGCCCGCGTCAGGCGAGCAGGGCGAGGACGTGGCGGACATGACGGGCGACGTGGAGGAGATGGAGCGCATGATCGGCAGCTACCTGTCCTTCGCCCGCGGCGAGGGCATGGAGCAGGCGCAGCCGGTGGACCTGTCCGCCCTGCTGGCCGACGTGGCGGCGGGCGCCCGGCGCGCCGGGGCCGAGGTGGCGCTCGACGCGCCGCCCGCCTTGACGCTGCCGCTGCGGCCGGACGCGGCCCGCCGGGCGGTGACCAACCTGCTGGACAACGCCCGCCGCCACGCCCGCCGCATCGCCCTCTCCGCGGTGCCGCGCGACCGCACGGTGGAGGTGCTGGTGGACGATGACGGGCCGGGCATCGCGCCGGGCCGGCGGGAGAGCGTGTTCCGCGCGTTCGAGACGGGCGGCGGCGGCACCGGGCTCGGGCTGACCATCGCGCGCGACATCGTGCGCGCGCATGGCGGGGACATCCTGCTGGAGCAGAGCCCGATGGGGGGCTTGCGGGCGCGGATACGGCTGCCGCTGTAGCGGCGGGGGGCTTCCCTGCACCCCTTCATCAAATCAGGTGTCCAGAGGACCCCGTCCTCTGGCGGGGTTCGGGGCGGCGCCCCGACCTTGCTCAGCCCCCAGACTGCCCCGCCTTGCTCATCAGCTGCTTCACCTCGTCCACCGACTCGGCGAACCGCCCGTTCAGCAGCGACAGCGCCTCGCCGTTCGACTTCTGGATCAGCTCGGCGACTTCCCGCATGTTCGCCATCGCCCGCTCGTAGGCCGCCTTGAGCATCTCGGCCTGGTTCGAGGCGTGCGCCTGCGGCGACTCGCCGGAGGCCATCTGGCGCATCCCGTCCGTCAGCTCCGCCATGGTCTGCTGCATGATCTCCATGTTGCGGCGGGCGACGGCCTGGGCGCCTTCCAGCGCCACGCGGTTGGCGGCGGACAGCGTCTCGAGGTTGCGGCGGTGGGCGGCCATCAGCGCCTCCACGTCCGGCATCATCGGCAGCTTCATGTCGGAGAACATGCGGCTGAACTCGCCCATCGCCTTGGTTCCCATGTCCGCCATGCCCCGGCCCATGATCTGCGCCGCGTCGGACATCTTGTTGGCAGGCTCGTCAGGCATGGCCGGTTTCCCTGTTTGCTTGGTTCCGAAAGCCTATCACGCCCATGCAGGGCAGACAGCCCGGTTTTGTCACGCCGGCACGTCGGGCGGCGGAGGCGGGGGGTTGCGGATGACCGACAGGTCGGCAGCCTCGGCCGCCGACAGGTCGGCAGCCGCGTCCAGCCCCGTCCCCGGCATGGCCGCCTGCTCCGCCGCGATGTCCTCGGCCGGGATGTCGATCACGCCTTCGAGCGCGTCGTCGTCCGCGGGCGACGCGCCGCCGCCGAGCAGGCCGGAGAACCGCTCCGCCTGGTCGAGCGCCTTGTCGAGCGCGGCCATGGTGCCGGCGAGGTCGGCGCTCTCGTCCCTCTGCCAGGCGCGCAGGGCATACAGCCACACGCCGACCAGGGCGTTGGCGCGCACCTGCCCGCGCAGCCCGGCCACCGACACGCCGGCCGCGTCCAGCATCCAGCCCATGCTGCGCAGCGTGGCGCCCGCGAGCATCAGGGACAGCACGGGGTTGAGCGGCAGCGTGCGCAGCAGCGCCAGCATGCCCTCGCGGTGCTCCTGCAACACGTCGAAGCGGCGCATCAGCAGGTCGAACACCCGTTCCCGCGGGCTCGGCTCCGCAGAGGTCTCGGCCAGGGCGGCGGCGTCGGCGATCAGGCCGAAGCGCATCAGCACCGCGACCGGGCCGGGGAAGCGCGCCCGGGCCGGGCCGAGCGGCAGGCCGGCGGCGCGGGCGGCATCCACCACGCTGAGGCTGGGCCAGCCGGTCAACCCCGCCTGCGCGAAGGCGGCGGAGACCAGGGCGGCGTCGTACTCGGTGTCATCCATGACTGTCACCTGGACCGTTTCGCATGCAACGCCAAGGGTGGCGGGTGGTGCCCCCGGTCAAGATGACAACTCGCGCGAGCGGGCCGCCGCCGCCGCCACGGCGCGGCTGACCAGCGCGGGCCAGGCGTCCGGCGTCATCAGCACCGCCAGCGCCCGCTCCGTCGTGCCGCCCGGGCTGGTGACGGCGCGGCGCATCGCGGCAGGCTCCTCGGCGCCCGCCGCCAGCAGCGCCCCGGACCCGGCCACCGTGCGCCGGGCCAGGCGGCGCGCCAGGGCAGGGGGCAGGCCCTGCTCGACCGCCGCCGCCTCCAGCAGCTCGGCCAGCAGGAACACGTAGGCCGGGCCGCCGCCGGAAGTGGCGGTGACGGCGTCGATCTGCGCCTCGGATTCGACCCAGGCCACCTCGCCCACCGAGCGCAGCAGGGCGTCCGCCAGGGCGTGCTGCGCCGGGGTGACGCCGGGGCCGGCGAGCGCGGCGGTGAAGCCCTCGCCGATGGCGGCCGGCGTGTTGGGCATGGCCCGCACGACGGCGTCCGCCCCGGTCAGCGCTTGCAGGCTGGCGAGGCTGCGCCCGGCCATGATGGACAGCACCAGCGCGCCTTGCGCGAAGCCCCGCGCCGCCGGCACCGCCACGTCCGCGTGCTGCGGCTTGACGGCGATCACCACCGCATCCGGGCGGAAACCCGGCGGCACCAGCCCTGGCTCCGCCACCACGGCGAGGCCGGGGGCGGCGGCGACGCTGGACGCCGGGTCCACCACCCAGCTCTCCGCCAGCCCGGTGCGCTGCCAGCCTGCCAGCAGGGCGCCGCCCATGCGGCCGGCGCCCAGCAGCAGGATGGCGGGCGGCCTCACGCCTCGCCCACGCACTCCAGCATGGCGGCGGCCAGCGCGTCGGCCGGCGACTTGCCGCCCCACAGCACGAACTGGAAGGCCGGGAAGAACCGCTCGCACTCGGTGATGGCGATGTCCACCATGTCCTCCAGGCTCTCGGCCGAGGCGCCGCGCGCGCCGCGCAGCAGCACGGAGTGGCGGAACAGCGGCATGCCGTCGTCGCTGTCCATGCCGAAATGGCCGATCCACAGCTTCTCGTTGGCCAGCGCCAGCAGCTCGTACAGCGCCGTGCGGCGGGCCGCCGGCACCTTCAGGTCGAAGGCGCAGGTGAAGTGCATGGCGCTGATCTCGCGCGACCACGAGAAGTACAGGCCGTAGTCGCACCACTTGCCCGGCGCTTCGGCCGCCATCTCGCCCTCGCTGCGGCGGTCGAACGCCCATTCGTTGGCCGCGACGATGCGCTCCAGGGCGTCGAGCGGGTTGGCCGCGTGCTCGCTCACGGTGACGGAAAGGGGGGTCGGCATCATGGGGTCTCCCCAGTTGGAGGAAGGCCGGACGCGCGGGCCGGGGGCATGCCGCGCCCCGACTCGATGCTTTTTGAGACTACCGGGCAGCCAAGCCTGGCCGCAACCCCGGCTAGATGCCGTTCGGGTCGGGGAAGCCCGGCTCCGCGGCGTCCATACCCAGCGGCGGCTTGGCAGCGGCTTCCAGCGCCGCCAGCCGCGCGTCCAGCGCCGTCAGCCGGGCCTCGGCGGCTTCCTGCCCGGCGCGGGCGTTGGCGGCCATCTGCTCGACCGCCTCCAGGTCCTCCCGGCGCACCAGGTCGAGCTTGCGGATCGCCTCGTCCAGCCGGGCCCGCAGCGTGGCCTCGGCTTCGTCCCGCAAGCCGGTCAGGGCGGAGAACGCCCCCCCGGCCACGCCAGCGAGGTCGTCGAAGAAGCGCGGGCGGTCGGACATGCGGGTTGCTCCTGGCTACGTCACCATTATGGGGCAGCCCGCGGCGGTTTGCACGCCGGGCCGGATGTGATTGGGTGCGCCATGGCCCTCAAACCCCTCGCGCTCACCATGGGCGATCCGGCCGGCATCGGCGGGGAAGTGGCCGCCAAGGCCTGGCGCGCCCTGGCGGCTGATTTCGCGCCAGGCTTCGCCCCAGGCTTCGCGATCATCGCCGACCCGTTCTGGGTGGGCGGGCTGGACGTGCCGATGGCGGTGATCCGCTCGCTGGACCAGGTGGCCGACGTGTTCGGCGCCGCCCTGCCGGTGCTGTCGCTGTCGCTGCCGGAGATCGCGCGGCCCGGCCGGCCGGACCCGGCGAACGCCCCCGCCGTGATCGCCAGCATCGAGCGCGCGGTGCGGCTGGCGCAGGCCGGCGAGGCGAGCGCCGTGGTGACCAACCCGATCAGCAAGGCGGTGCTGTACCAGGCCGGCTTCCCGCATCCCGGCCACACCGAGTTCCTCGGCGCGCTCACCGGCGGCGCGCCCGTGATGATGCTGGCCTGTCCCCGGCTGCGGGTGGTCCCGGTCACGGTCCACGTCTCGCTGCGCCGGGCGCTGGAGGGCGTCACGACGGCCGCCATCGTGCGGGTGGCGCGCGCCACGGAGGTGGCGCTGCGGCGGGATTTCGGCATCGCCGCCCCGCGGCTGGCGGTGGCGGGGCTGAATCCGCACGCCGGCGAAGGCGGCGCCATGGGCGCCGAGGAGGCCGAGATCATCGCCCCCGCGGTGGCCGCGCTGCGGGCCGAGGGCATCGACGCCACCGGCCCCTACCCGCCCGACACCCTGTTCACCGACGCGGCGCGGCCGACCTACGACGTGGCGGTCTGCATGTACCACGACCAGGCGCTGATCCCGCTCAAGACGCTGGACATGGCGGGCGGGGTGAACGTGACGCTGGGGCTGCCCATCATCCGCACCTCGCCCGACCACGGCACCGCGTTCGGCATCGCAGGCCAAGGCCGGGCGGACCCGGGCAGCCTGGTGGCGGCGCTGCGCCTGGCGGCGGAGCTGGCGGAACGGAGGGCGGCATGAGCACCCCACGGCTGAGCGTGAACCTGAACAAGGTGGCGCTGCTGCGCAACTCCCGCCACACCGGCGTGCCGGACGTGCGGCACTTCGCCCGGCTGGCGCGCGAGGCGGGGGCGGACGGCATCACCGTGCACCCCCGGCCGGACGAGCGCCACATCCGCCGCAGCGACGTGCTGGCGCTGGCCGAGCTGATGCAGCCCTGGCGGCCCGGCTTCGAGCTGAACGTCGAAGGCTACCCGGACGAGCGACTGTTCGACATCGTGGCCGCTGTCCGGCCCGAGCAGTGCACCCTGGTGCCGGACGCGCCGGAGGCGTTCACGTCGGAGGAAGGCTGGGCACTGGGGGAGGACGCGCCGCTGGTGACGGCGGCGGTGGCCCGGCTGAAGGCGCATGGCTGCCGGGTCATCCTGTTCGTCAGCCCCGACCCGACGACGGTGGCGCGGGTGCCCGCCACGGGGGCGGACGGTATCGAGATCTACACTGGCAACTACGCGGCGGCGGCCCGGCACGGCCAGCCTGCCGTCACGCTGGCGGCCTGCGCCGCGACGGCGCGGGCCGCGCGGGCCGTCGGCCTGGCGGTCAACGTCGGCCATGACCTCAACTTGGATAACCTACCGGCCCTGGCGGCGGCGCTACCCATCACCGAGGCCTCGATCGGCCATGAGTTGACCGCCGATGCGCTAGTGCTGGGGTTCGCCGCTGCCGTGGCCGCCTACAAGTCAGCCCTCGGCGCCGCAGCCTGACGCCGAGAGCCTGCCGCGCGAAGCGGTCAGCTCGCCTGCTTCTGCAAGAAGGTATGGGTGATGCCGGGCAGGTGCTCGCCGAGCCAATCGCCCATCTGCATCTCCTCGTCCATCGACTGCTTCAGCACGGCGCTGTCGCCTGATGCGCCGGCGGCTTCGGCCAGGGTCATCAGCATCTTGTAGGATGCGATCTCGTAGGCCTTGAAGCCGATGGCGGCGAGGACGTTCTTGAGCACCTCGTCCGTGGCGGTCATGTGCACCAGGCCGGACACCTTGCCGATGACGCTGGTCACCGCCTCCTTGGTCGTGGACGTGTCCGTGCCGTGCTGCTTGAGCAGCGTCTGCAGCCTTTGCGCCTGGCCGCGGGTCTGCTCCAGCTCCATCTGCATGCGGGCGTGCAGCTCCGGATAGTCCGTCATGCGGCCGATCTGCCCCTGGATCGTCTCCATGGCCTGGCCCTCGACGGCGTGCTGGTTGCGCAGCCCGGTCAGGTAGTATTCTGTGGTCTTGTTCGTCTGGCTCATGCGGTGTCTCCTTCGACCTCGACCGCCGAACGCTTCGCCCGGCGCAAGATTCCGCCGCCGCCGTTCAGAACAAAGTGCACTTGACTGTCCGCCGTCCAGGCCGACTTGACGGAACTATGCCCGGGGGTGGGTGGCCGCGAACACCGCCAGCAGCCCCGCCTCATCGACCGCCGTGTAGCGTTGCGTGGTGGACAGGCTGGCGTGGCCCAGCAACTCCTGGATGGAGCGCAAATCCGCCCCGCCGGCCAGCAGGTGGGTGGCGAAGGAGTGCCGCAGCGCGTGCGGGGTCGCGTGGTCCGGCAAGCCGGTGAGCTGGCGGTACTGCCGCAAGGTGCGCTGCGCCACGCCGGGGTTGAGCCGCTTGCCGCGCAGCCCGGGGAACAGCGGGGCCGCCGGGTTGGCGGCGTCGGGGTGCCGCGCCATCCAGCCGTCCATCGCCGCCTGCACCGCCGGCAGCACGGGGACCAGGCGTTGCTTGCCGCCCTTGCCCAGCACGCGCAGCGCGCCGCCCGGGCGCGGCCGATCGGCCACGTTCAGCGCCAGCGCCTCGGCGATGCGCAGGCCGCAGCCGTACAGCAGGGTGAACAGCGCCACGTCCCGGTGCTGCACCCGCGGGTCGTCCCCGGTGGCGTCGGCTGCCACGGCGCAGGCGGCGGCGACCGGCAGCGCCCGCGGCAGGCCGCGCCGGGCCTTGGGCGTCGCCAGCAGGCCGGGCGCCGGGTTCAGCAGGCCATGCCGCCGGGCGAGGTATCTGTAGAACGACCGCACCGCCGAGAGATGCCGCGCCCGGGTGCCGTTGGCCTGGCCACGCCCGGCCTGGTCGGCGAGCCAGGCGCGCACGTCCGGCTGGGTGAGCGCCGCGAGGTCCGGCTCGCCGCCGCCGTGGCGGGTGAGGAAGCCGAGGAAGTCGGCCAGGTCCCGCCCGTATTCCCGCACCGTGAGCGGCGAGGCCCGGCGCTCCTGCTCCAGCCAGGCCAGGAAGGCGAGCCGGGCGGCCTCCGCCGTCAAGGCCGCCTGGGGCGTCACCGTTCGCACGCTGCCGCCACGGCGCGCCCCAGGAACGCCAGCGGGCGCATGCCCTGGCCCGGGTGCAGGCGGGAGCGGTCCCGCGAGGCCAGCGCCAGCAGGGACCCGGCGTCCACCCGCACCAGCGCATCCACCCGGGCGAGCGGGGCGGCCGCGCCATGCAGCAGCCTGGCATCCGCCGGGGCCTCGCGGAACACCACCTCGCGCTGGCCGAGCACGCGCGCCACGGTGCCGGTGGGCAGCAGGCGGCCGGCCTGGCCGCCGCCGATCGTGCACAGATCCGCGCACAGGCTGGCCGCGTCCAGGCCGAGCAGGGCGGGCAGCTCGGCGTGCACGAACTCCGCCGGGTCGGGCGCGCGGATCAGGGCGAGCACGGCCTCCTGCACGCGGGCGGCCAAGCCGGCGGCGGCGCGCCCGGCGGCCAGCACGCTGTCGGCGCGGGCGCATGCGGCGCGGGCGTGCTCGCGCTCGCGGGCCAGCATGGCGGCCATGTGGTCGGCCAGCGCCTCGCCGTGCAGCCGACGCGGCGGGTGCAGCACCTGGTACATCTCGGGGTTGTCGCGCAGCCAATGCGGGTTGGCGCGCAAGAAGGCCGCCACGTCCTCGCCGTCCACGCGCATCAGTCCGTCCCGGCCGAGGGCTTGATATGCGCGGCCGTGCACTCCACCCAAACGATCATGCGCTTGCCCTCCCTCGACCTCACCCTACCGGCGCCCGGCGCGGCCCGGAAGCGGGTTCACGTGCTGCTGCCCTACCCGCTCACCGGGCCGTTCGACTACGCGGTGCCGGAGGGCATGGACGTGCGGCCCGGCGACATGGTGCTGGTGCCGCTCAACCGCCGCGCGGAGGTGGGCGTGGTGTGGGACAACGGCGCCGGGGACCCGGTGCCCGCCGCCAAGCTCAAGCCGGTGGAGGCGGTGCTGGACGTGCCCGCCATGCAGCCCGCCCTGCGCCGCTTCATCGACTGGGTGGCCGCCTACACCCTGGCGCCCCCCGGCGACGTGCTGGCGATGTCGCTGCGGATCAACGCGCTGGCCCCGCCAGTGCCGCAATCCGGCTGGAGCCTGGCCGACCTGCCCGAGGGCGCACTGGGCGACGCCAAGCTGACGGACGCGCGCCGCCGGGTGGTGGCGCTGCTGTCGGACGGCGTCTCGCGCACCGGGGCCGCCGTGGTGCGGGACGCTGCGGTGTCGCCTGGGGTGCTGCGCGGCATGGCCGGGGCGGGGCTGCTGCTGCCGACGGTGCTGCCCGCGCCGCGCCCGTTCGCCGTGCCGGACCCGGCGTTCCCCGGCCCCGCCCTGTCCGTCGAGCAGGCGGCGGCCGCGGCGATGCTGCGGGCGGCGGTGCGGGACGCGGCGTTCTCCGTCTCCCTGCTGGATGGTGTCACCGGCTCCGGCAAGACGGAGGTGTACCTGGAGGCGGTGGCGGAGTGCGTGGCGGCCGGGCGGCAGGCGCTGGTGCTGCTGCCGGAGATCGCGCTGTCCTCGCAATGGCTGGAGCGGTTCACGGCCCGCTTCGGCACCCCGCCCGCGGTGTGGCACTCGGATTTGCCCTCCCGCGTCCGGCGCACCACCTGGCGCGCGGTGGCGGAGGGCGGCGCGCCGGTGGTGGTGGGCGCGCGCTCGGCGCTGTTCCTGCCGTTCCCCGAGCTGGGGCTGATCGTGGTCGATGAGGAGCACGAGACGGCGTTCAAGCAGGAGGACGGCGTGGTGTACCACGCGCGGGACATGGCGGTGGTGCGCGCCCGCCTGTCCGCCGCCCCCGCTGTGCTGGTGTCCGCGACGCCCAGCCTGGAAACCCTGGCCAACGTGGAGGCCGGCCGCTACCGCCACCTGACGCTGAGCGCGCGGCACGGCGGCGCGACCCTGCCGGCAGTGGCAACGCTCGACCTGCGCGACAACCAGCCCCCCCGCGGCTGCTTCCTAGCCGAGCCGCTGGTGGCCGCCATCCGCGACACCATGGCGCGCGGCGAGCAAGCCATGCTGTTCCTCAACCGCCGCGGCTACGCGCCGCTGACGCTGTGCCGCACCTGCGGCCACCGCATGCAATGCCCCAACTGCACCGCCTGGCTGGTGGAGCACCGCGCCCGCCGCCAGCTCGCCTGCCACCATTGCGGCCATGCCGAGCCGATCCCGCCTGCCTGCCCCGTGTGCGCCGCGCCCGACAGCCTGGTGCCGATCGGACCCGGCGTGGAGCGCATCACCGAGGAAGCCGCCGCCCTGTTCCCGGACGCGCGCACCCTGGTGATGGCCAGCGACACCATGCCCGGCCCCAACGCCGCCGCCCAGGCCGCGCGCGCGATCTCGGCCCGCGAGGTGGACCTCATCATCGGCACCCAGATCGTCGCCAAGGGCTGGCACTTCCCGCACCTGACGCTGGTGGGCGTGGTGGACGCCGACCTCGGCCTGGCCGGCGGCGACCTGCGCGCCGCCGAGCGCACGGTGCAGCTGCTGCACCAGGTGAGCGGCCGGGCGGGGCGGGCGGAAGCGCCCGGCCGGGTGCTGCTGCAAACCTTCAGCCCGGAGCACCCGGTGATGCAGGCGCTGGTGGGCGGCGACCTGCACGCCTTCATGGAGCAGGAGAGCGCCGCCAGGCGCCCCGGCGGCTGGCCGCCGCACGGCCGGCTGGCGGCGCTGATCGTCTCGGCCGACGACGCCCAATCCGCCGACGAGACCGCGCGGGATTTGGGCCGCGCTGCGCCCCGGGCGGAGGGGGTGACGGTGCTGGGGCCAGCGCCGGCGCCGCTGGCGATCCTGCGCGGGCGGCACCGGCGGCGGCTGCTGCTGAAGGCGCGGCGGGACGTGGCGGTGCAGCCGTTGCTGCGGGCTTGGCTGGGGCAGGTGAAGGTGGGACGGGGGGTGCGGGTGGATGTGGACGTGGACCCGGTTTCGTTTTTATAAAAGTCGAATCACTCAGGCCAACGTAGCAAACCCGCTTAGACTTTCACAAGCACTAGGCAAGACTAAACAGCAGTCAGGCGCTCCCAAATCATACGCTGATACTCACCGCTCATTGCACGACACTTTTGAGCGGCCCACGCTAATGCAGTCGCTTCTTCAGTCGATAGTCGGCCTAGCAGTCCCTGGTGGCGCAAGGCCGTCTGAATTGTCTCTTGGTCATAACGGTAGAGGCGAGAGATTTCTACGTAGCTCTCATACTCCAGGAATTGCTTATTCGGGCCAAACTCGAGCGTATGGTATGGTGGCCACCAAGGATGACTGTTGATCCGCAGGAATAGTCTGCGTTCCGGGCTGACGCAGATGACACGCTTGCGGCCGGGCGGGTCGATGGAACGGTCGAATAGGCGCAAGACATGCCTTGATAGTAGCAATCGTCAGAGCACCGAACTCGCGGCGTTTGCTACCAAATCAGCTAAACGCTCCTGGTAACTCGGACCGCTCTCATCTAGCAGATCCTCATATCGCATCCGTGCGCCTGCGGCTCGGCGGTAGGCAAGGTGGCCGTGTGTTTCCTCCACCAGTGCGTCGAAACTCATCTCGCGCACGTGGTCCAGCCCATGACGAAGCGCTTCCACGTCGCTTTCCGACAGCACCGCCTCGTTCGCGTCTCGCCCGGCCCGCACTGTCCAGCGCGGCCCGATGATGAACGGCAGCGGCCCGTTGCTGCCAAGCGCCAATTGCTCCAGTGGATCGTTGCGCAGCAGCCCATAGATCGTGCGCCCGAGCGGGCCGTAGGTGTCGGCCCGGTACTCGTCGCCCACGATCGGCCGGCCCCATTGGTTTAGGTGTTCGACCTCGGCGAAATAAACCGCTTTGACGATGTGATAGATATCGATGTCAGGCTGCGCATTCGCGAGCCACAGGATGCACTCCAGCGCTTTCGCCGTTGTCGGGATAAAGCGGGCCGCCTGCCGAGAGGTTTGCACGGGGTCACCATCGATTCAGAGAACTGACCTGCCGGTCTTAGGCAGCTAGTTTACCGCCATCATGCAAGTTATCTAGTTGACTATTTCTATCACACGCGCTGCACGTTCGTAAACAAAATCAGCCCCTTCAGCATCCCCGTCAAATCCGACCGGTACGCCGTCGGCTGCTCATACGACCCCAGCGGCAGGAACGGCACGTCCTCCCAAGCCTGCTCCTGCATCCGCCGCGCCAGCGCCAGCCGCCCCGCCGGGTCCGGCGTCGCCAGCCACTCGTCCCGCAGCGCCTCCAGCGCCGGCGCCACCGGCCAGCCGTTGTAGGCGCCCGGGCCGTTGCCGCGCAGCAGGTTGTTGTTGGCCGGCGTCGCCGCGTCGAGGCCGCCGGTGAAGGAGGCGAACACGCTCCAGCCGCCATGCTCCAACGGCTGGCGGCTGACGGAGCGTTGCACCACCGTGCCCCAGTCGGTCAAAACCTCGTCCACATTCATGCCGATGCGGCGCAGCATCTCGGCGCCCACCTCGGCGATGGCGTTGATGCGCGGCACGTCGCTGACGGCGAGGAACACCACCCGCTCGCCGCCGTAGCCGGCCGCGGCCAGGTCGCGCTTCAGCGCCGCCGGGTCGTGCAGGCCGGCGAGGACGGAGAGGCCGGCGTCGTTGCTCATCGGCGAGTGCGCGCCGAACACGCCGCACTGGTCGTCGAGCGGGGCGCTGCCCACCACGGCCTGCATGAACTCGGTCTGGTTCACCGCCCGCAGCGCCACGCGGCGGATGGCCGGGTTGTCGAACGGCGGGAACAGCTGGTTGAAGCGCAGGAAGCCCATCAGCCCGTGGGTCTCGGCCACCGCCACGGTGATGCCGCGGGTGGCGCGCAGGCTGGGCACTAGGTCCATCTGCGGCTGCTCCACCCAGTCCGCCTCGCCCGAGCGCAGCGCCGCCGCCTGGGTGGCCGGCTCCGGCGTGGTGGCCCACTCCACCCGGTCGAAATAGGCGATGCGCGGCCCGGCGCAGAAGCTGGGCGTGCCCTGGTCGCGCGGCCGGTAGCCGTCGAACTTCGCGTACACGTTGCGCGAACCCGGCACCCGCTCGTCCGCCAGGGTGCGGAACGGGCCGCTGCCGACGATCTCGGTCAGCCGCGTGCTGGCGGGGGTGCGCGCCAGCCGCTCCGGCATGATCACCGCCATGGTGTTGGTCGGGTGCGCCAGCGCGTCGGGCAGCAGGTCGAAGCGGCGCTTGAGCCGGAATTGCACGCTGGCGTCGGTGGGGGCCGACAGCGCGTCGGTGGCGGCCAGCAGCGCCTGGCCGAACGCGTCCTGCACGCCCCAGCGCCGCAGGCTGGCCACCACGTCGCGCCCCAGCACGGGGCTGCCGTCATGGAACAGCAGGCCGTCCCGCAACGTGAGCACCCAGGTCAGCCCGTCGGCGCTGACGGTGTGCCCGGCCAGCATCTGCGGCTGCGGCACGCCCGCATCGTCGAGCGCGAACAGCGTGTCGTACACCATCATGGCGTGGTTGCGGGTGACGAAGGCGCTGACCGCTGGGTCCAGCAGGGCGAGGTCGGCGTAGGGGATGAACTTCAGCGTGGTGGCGCTGGCGGCGCGGACCAGGGCGGGGGCGGCGAGCAGGGCGGCCGCGCCCCCGAGAACCTGCCGGCGATGCATGGCGGCCTCCGGGTCAGCCGGCGCTCAGCAGCTCCACGTCGAAGATCAGCGTGGCGCCGGGCGGGATCGCCCCGCCGGCGCCGCGCGCGCCGTAGCCGGAGTCGGGCGGGATCACCAGCGTGCGCCGGCCGCCGACGTGCATGTTGGCGACGCCCTGGTCCCAGCCGGCGATCACCTGGCCGGCGCCGAGGGTGAAGCTGAACGGCTTGTTGCGGTCGCGCGAGCTGTCGAACTTCTTGCCGGGCTTGCCGCCGTCGTCCAGCCAACCGGTGTACTGCACCGTCACCGTCTGCCCCGGCTGCGGCTGCGGTCCGGTTCCCACCACCTCGTCATGGTATTTCACGCCGGAGGGGAACGTCACGTAGGACTGGGCGGATGCGGGCAGGGTCATGGCGATCGACGAGGCTCCGAACAGGGACAGGAGAAAGCGGCGCATCTGAGGGTCGTTCCTTCGCGGCGCCGCGACCCTTAGCACGGCGGCGGCTGGCGAACAGCCCGCCAGGGCCGGCGCTGCCTATTGAGGCCCGGCCAGCGCGCAGGCGTGGTCCTGCAGGTCCTCGCCATGGCCGCTGCCGTCCTCGCCGATGCGCCCGGCCAGCAGCACGAACCCGTCCGCGCTGCCGAGCACGGCGAGCGTGTACTGGCCCATGGCCTCCCTGGCGCCCGGCACGCCGCCCGCCAGCAGCGCGAACGGGTTGGCGTCCAGCGCCGCCGTGTCCAGCCGCATCGCCTGGTAGCGCTGCCCGGCCAGGGGGGCCGGCAGCGGCGTCCAGCCCGGGCCGGCCGGCAGGCCGCGCACGGCCTCGCGCACGTCCGGGCGCACGCAGTCCACGTGGATGTGCAGTTGGTTTTGGGACCGTGCGCCCGGCGGGTTGATCGCCAGCGCGATCGCGTCGCGCGGCAGGGGCCGCCCGGCCCGGGCCTCGACATAGCGGCGGGCCTGCCAGGCGGCGGCGAAGTAGTTGGGAGCGTCCGGGGCCAGCAACGCCGGGTCCTCGATGCCGGTGATGCGGGCGGTGGGGATCAGCAGGTACTGGGTCGCGCCGTTGATGTCCTTCAGCACCGCCCAATCCGGCGTGACGGCCACGCAGGGCGCCGGGTCCCCGGCCTGGGCGTTGGGGACGCAGCGGCCGGCCACGATCTTCCACAGCGCGTCCGGATCGGCCGCGCGGGCCATGGCGGCCGTGGCCAGGCTGGTTGCGGCTGCAAGGATGGCCGCGGGCAAGGTCATGACGGCCAGGCTGGCGACAACTGCGACGCGCATGGCGGCAACCTTTGCCCCCGACCGCGCGGAAGGCAAGACGACGGCGCATTGCCTTGAAACCCGGCCGCCGCTAGAGCCACGCCGCCGAAGGAGAGCCGCCCATGGCCGCGCACCTGTTCCAGCCGATCGAGCTCGCCGGGCTCACCCTGCCCAACCGCATCGTCATCGCCCCCATGTGCCAGTACTCCGCCGAGGGCGGCGATGCGACCGACTGGCACACCATCCACCTCGGCCACCTCGCCCTGTCCGGCGCCGGGTTGCTGATCCTGGAGGCGACGGCGGTGGAGCCGGAGGGGCGCATCACGCCGGGGGATCTCGGGCTGTGGTCGGACGGCAACGAGCGGGCGCTCGGGGGCGTGCTGGAGGCGGTGCGCAAGCATTCGGCCATGCCGCTCGGCATCCAGCTCGGCCATGCCGGGCGCAAGGCGTCCAGCCGCGCGCCGTGGGAGGGCGGGCAGCAGCTCCCGCTGGCCGAGGGCGGCTGGCGCACGGCGGCCCCCTCCGCCCTGGCGCCGAAGCCGGAGGAGGAGAGCCCGGCGGCGTTGGATGCGGACGGGCTGGCGCGGGTGCGGGACGCCTTCGTGGCCACCGCGCAGCGGGCGGTGCGGCTGGGCCTGCAGCTGATCGAGCTGCACGCCGCGCACGGCTACCTGCTGCACCAGTTCCTCTCGCCGCTGTCCAACCAGCGCAACGACGGCTACGGCGGCCCGCTGGAGCATCGCCTGCGCTTCCCGCTGGAGGTGTTCGACGCCGTGCGCGCCGCCGTGCCGCCGGGCGTGCCGGTGGGGGTGCGGGTGTCCGCGTCCGACTGGGTGGAGCATGGCTGGGACCTGGAGGGCACGGTGGCGTTCGCCCAAGCCCTGAAGGCGCGGGGGTGCGATTTCATGCACGTGTCGAGCGGCGGGCTGTCCCCGGCGCAGGCGATCCCGCTCGGGCCGAACTACCAGGTGGCGTTCGCGGCAGCGGTGAAGGCGGAGACCGGGCTGCCCACCATCGCGGTCGGGCTCATCACGGAGCCGCAGCAGGCCGAGGCGATCCTGGCGGCGGGGCAGGCGGACATGATCGCCCTGGCCCGCGCCGTGCTGTACGACCCGCGCTGGCCGTGGCACGCCGCCGCGGCGCTGGGGGCCACGGTGGCGGCGCCCAAGCAGTACTGGCGGTCGCAGCCGCGGGAATATTCGCGCTTGTTCGGCGAGACCCGGCTCGGCCAGCGGTGACCAAGGATGCTTCTCCCTCTCCCGCAAGGGGAGAGGGCTTTACCTGCCGCTTGGACCTTGTTGCACCGTGAAAACCCGCGTGGTAAGGCGACCTCCCCCGGCGGGAAGGCCGGTTTTCCGCTTCTCCTGACCATGGATGGACCCTCGCGTGGCCGCTGAAGGCACGATTACCCAGGCTGTCGTGTCGCAGGCTGGCGGACTGCCCGGGCGATACGCCGCCGCCCTCTACGACCTCGCCGACGAGCAGCGCGAGCTGGACTCGGTGGTGGACCAGATGCAGGCGCTCGGCCGGTTGATCGACGAGAGCGCGCCGTTCCGCCGCCTGCTGTCCTCCCCCCTGGTGGACGTGACGCAGGCACGCGCCGCCGCCCAGGCCGTGCTGACGGAGCAGGGCTTCGGCAAGACGGTGTGCGACTTCGTGGGCGTGATCGCCAACAACCGCCGCCTGGGCGTGCTGCGTGCCATCGTCGCCGCGTTCGCCACCCTGGTCGCCACCAAGCGCGGCGTGGTCACCGCCACCGTCGCCTCCGCCCACGCGCTCAGCTCCGTGCAGCGCGAGCAGCTGCGCGCCCGGCTGATCGAGGCCGGCTACGGCAACGTCAACATTCAGGAATCGGTGGACCCGGCGCTGCTCGGCGGCCTCGTCGTGCGCGTGGGCGCCCGCCTTTATGACACCAGCCTGAAATCCCGGCTGCAACGCCTGCAATACGCCATGAAGGGAGCTGCATAAGCACCATGGACATCCGCCCCGCCGAGATCAGCGAGATCCTCAAGCAACAGATCGCCAGCTTCGACCGCGAGCAGGACGTGGCCGAAACCGGCCAGGTGCTCTCCGTCGGCGACGGCATCGCCCGCGTGTTCGGCTTGCAGAACGTGATGGCGGGCGAGCTGGTCGAGTTCCCCGGCGCCGGGCTGCGCGGCATGGCGCTGAACCTCGAGACCGACAACGTCGGCGTGGTGATCTTCGGCGACGACAAGACCATCCGCGAGGGCGACACGGTCAGCCGCACCTCCCGCATCGTCTCCGTCCCCGTGGGCCGCGGCCTGCTGGGCCGGGTGGTCGATGGGCTGGGCCAGCCGATCGACGGCAAGGGGCCGCTGACCGACGTGAAGGAGATGCTGGTCGAGCAGAAGGCGCCCGGCATCATCCCGCGCAAGTCGGTGCACGAGCCGATGCAGACCGGGCTCAAGGCGATCGACGCGCTGATCCCGGTCGGCCGCGGCCAGCGCGAGCTGATCATCGGCGACCG
>CAXTJU010000057.1:0-20878 GCA_964244655.1 uncultured Acetobacteraceae bacterium
GCATAGAAGTAGTTCTTGCGGTCGAACCGGCTGACCAGGTTGATCTGCGCGTCCAGCCCCAGCCCGGTGCGGACCGCCTGCGCCACGCATTCCTGGTTCACCACCGGCAACATGCCGGGGAAGCCGGCATCGACGAAGCTCACCTGGCTGTTGGGCTCGGCGCCGAACGCGGTGGCGGCGCCGGAGAACAGCTTGGCCTGGCTGGTCACCTGCGCGTGCACCTCCAGGCCGCACACCACCTCCCACTCGCCGAGCCGATAGCTCACGCGAGCTTGCCTTCCCGCGCCGCGTCGAACACCGCCTTCTGCTGCGCCTTGAGGAACGCCGCCTCGTCCTCCACCTCCAGGCCCAGGCCGCGGGCGCACTCGCAGAAGCCCTTGAGTGTCTCGGGCTTCATCAGCCCGTCCACCATGTGCTCCTTGTTCACCACGATGGCGGACAGCATCGGCCAGCCCTTGCTGCTGGCGTGCTCGCTCACCGCCAGAAGGTGCTTGGGCATCGCGTGGGTCACCTTGTTCCAGATGGCGCCGCTGGCGTCCGCGATGTCCTTGTAGCTGAGGAAGGCGCGGCGCTTGGCGTAGCCGGCGATGATGCCCATCGTCATTTCCACGTCGAGCGTGCCGGTCTCGCGCCGGGCCAGCTCGGCGGTGGCTGCGGTGTAGGACGCCGCCGCGGTCTTGTTGCTGCGCTCGTGGTTCTCCACGATGGTCTTGAGGTCCTTGACACTCTTGGTGCGTAGGTCGGTTGCCACTTGCTTAGGTTCCTGCCCTCAATCGCGGCCGGGCGGTGAACCCGGCGGCTTGTTCAATCGCGGCGCCCACGGCGAACACCGTCTCCTCGTCGAACGGCCGTCCCATCACCTGCAAGCCCAACGGCAGGCCGGCGCCGTCCAGCCCGGCGGGCACGGACAGCGCGGGAATGCCCGCCAAATCGGCAGGAACGGTGAACACGTCGTTCAAGTACATGGTGATGGGGTCGTCCATCTTCTCCCCCTGCGCGAAGGCGGCGTTCGGCGTGGTCGGCGTCAGCAGCGCATCGACCTGGCCGAACGCGTCGGTGAAGTCCCGCAGGATCAGCGCGCGGACCTTCTGCGCCCGGGTGTAGTAGGCGTCGTAATACCCGGCGGAGAGCACGTAGGTGCCGATCAGGATGCGGCGGCGCACCTCCTCGCCGAAGCCCTCGGCGCGAGTCTGCTCGTACAAATCCGTGAGATCCCGCCCCGGCACGCGAGCGCCGAAGCGCACCCCGTCATAGCGCGCGAGGTTGGAGGACGCCTCGGCCGGCGCCACGATGTAGTACGCCGCCAGGCCGTAGCGGGTGTGCGGCAGCGACACGTCCACCACCGTGGCGCCCGCCTCGCGCAGCCAGGCGAGCCCCTGCTCCCACAGCGCGGCAATGGCGGCAGGCGTGCCGTCCTGCCGGTATTCCTGCGGCACGCCGATGCGCAGGCCGCGCACGCCGCGGGCGCAGGCGGCGGCGAAGTCCGGCACGGGGCGGTCGGCGGAGGTGCTGTCCTTGGCGTCGAACCCGGCCATCGAGCGCAGCAGCGTCGCCGCGTCCGCCACCGAGCGGGCGAACGGCCCCGGGTGGTCCAGCGAGGAGGCGAACGCCACCACGCCGTAGCGGCTGCACCGCCCGTAGGTCGGCTTCATGCCGACGATGCCGCACAACGCCGCCGGCTGGCGGATGGAGCCGCCGGTGTCGGTGCCGGTGGCGCCCATCGCCAGCCCCGCCGCCACCGCCGCCGCCGATCCGCCGGAGGAGCCTCCCGGCACCAGCTTGCGGCCCGGCGGCGACCATGGGTTGGTCACGGGGCCGAACGCGCTGCTCATGTTGGAGGAGCCCATGGCAAACTCGTCGAGGTTGGTCTTGCCGAGGAACACCGCGCCGTCCCGCAGCAATTGCGCGGTGACGGTGCTCTCGTACGGCGGCACGAAGGGGGCGAGGATGCGGCTGGCCGCGGTGGTGCGCACGCCGGCGGTGCAGAATAGGTCCTTGATGCCGAGCGGGATGCCGGCGAGCGGCCCGGCGTCGCCCCGCGCCAGCGCCGCGTCCGCCGCGTCCGCCTGGATCAGCGCGCCTTCGGGCGTGGGGGTGATGAAGGCGTTCAGCTCGCTGTCCAGCGCCGCCATGCCGTCCAGGTGCGCCTGCGCCAGCTCGCGGGCGCTGAACCGGCGGGCGCGCAGCCCGGCGGCGGCGGCGGCGATGCCGATCTCGGTGAGGGTCACTCCACCACCTTGGGCACGGTGAAGAAGCCGCCCACCCGGTCCGGCGCGTTGGCCAGCACCTGCTCGGCGATGCCGCCATCGGTCACCCGGTCGGCGCGCAGGCGCATCGCCATGTCCACGGCGCCGGTCAGGGGTGCGATGCCGTCCACGTCCACCTCGTTCAGCTGCTCGATCCAGCCGAGGATGCCGTTCAGCTGGGCTTGCAGCGGCGGCACCTGCTCCGGCGTCACGCGGATGCGGGCGAGGCTGGCGATGCGGCGGACGGTCGCGGGATCGAGCGACATGGGGCTCCTTGGCGAGACGATGATTGGCAAGCATAACGGCAGCCCATGCCGCTGTTCAACCTGACCGACCTGCACGCCCGCCTGGGCCGCAACCAACGCCTGCTCGGGCTCGACCCCGGCACGCGCATGATCGGGCTGGCGTTGAGCGACGTGCGCCGGGTGCTGGCCAGCCCGTTCGGCACGCTGCGCCGGGGCAAGCTGGCCGAGGCGGCGGACGCGATCGCCGCCATCGCCAAGCGGGAGGACGTGGGCGGGCTGCTGGTGGGCCTGCCGTTGCAGATGGACGGGCGGCTCGGCCCGGCGGCGCAGGCGGCGCGGGACTGGACCTTCGCGCTGACGGACGCCACCGGGCTGCCGGCCGCGATGTGGGACGAGCGGCTCAGCTCGGCCGAGGCGAACCGGGCGCTGACGGCGCAGGGCGCCAACCGGGCGCGCCGGGCCGCCTCGGTGGACCGCATGGCGGCGGCGGTGATCCTGCAAGCGGCGCTCGATTCGCTGCGGGCGTTCCCAGGCGTCGAAGCGGGGCCGGTGGAGTAAGCAATTGATGGATGCAACCACGACAAGGCCGTGGCGCGACCGGCTCGCCGCCTGGCGCTTCATCTCGCCGCGCGACATCGGGCTGTTCCTGCGCAGCGCCCGCACGGATGCCGCGATCGCCCGCACCCGGCAGCGCCATGGCGACCAGGCCGCGTTCGAGCAGGCCTATGCCGGCGGCGACCCCTGGGCCTCCGGCGAGAGCCGCTACCTGTACCAGCGCCGCAAGTACGACGTGATCGCCGGGCTGCTGCCGGACCGCCGGTTCGGCCGGGCGCTGGACCTCGGCGCCGGGCTCGGGCTGCTGGCGCGCCGGGTCGCGGAGCGGGCGGACAGCGTGCTCGGGCTGGACATCTCGCCCAGCGCGATCGCGGCGGCGCGGGCGCGGCACGCCGGCGTGCCCAACCTCGCGTTCGAGCAGGGCGACGTGCAGCACCTGCCCGCCTCGCTGGATGGCGGCTTCGACCTCGTGGTGATCGCGGACATGCTCTACTACCTGCCGCAGCCGATCACCGACGCCGTGCTGAAGGCCATGGCGCTGCGGGTGGCGGCGCTGCTGGCGCCAGGCGGGGTGTGCCTGCTGGCGAACCACTACTTCTTCGCCGCCGACGGCGACAGCCGGTTGTCGCGCCGCATCCACGAGGCGTTCGGCTGGTCGCCGGGGTTCAAGCGGGTCAGCGAGCACCGCCGGCCGTTCTACCTCGTTTCGGTGCTGGCGGCGGCATGACGCTCTGGGTGCGCTGGGAGGGCGGGTTCGGCGTGCTGGCGGGCGATCAGGTGGTTCCGCACGCTGGGGACCTGTTCGGCGTACCCCTGCCACAGGGCGCGCCGATGCCGGTGCCGCCGCTGCTGCCGCCGGTGATGCCGGGCAAGTTCATCGGGCTGTGGAACAACTTCCACGCCCTGGCCGCCAAGACCGGGCAGGCCATCCCAGAGACGCCGCTATACTTCCTGAAAGCCACCACGTCCCTGCTCGCGCCCGGCGGCACGATCCGCCCGCCCGCCGGCTACGCGGGCCGCACGGCGTACGAGGGCGAGCTGGGACTCGTCATCGGCCGGCGCTGCCGCGCAGCCAGCGAAGCGGAGGCGGCCGGGGCGATCTTCGGCTACACCTGCGTCAACGACGTGACCGCGCTCGACTGGCTGACGGCGGACCCGGCCTTTCCTCAATGGGCGCGGGCCAAGGGCTGCGACAGCTTCGGCCCGGTCGGCCCCGCCATCGCCACCGGGCTCGACCCGGCGGCCCTCACCGTGCGCACCCTGCTGAACGGGCGGGAGCGGCAGGCCTACCCGGTGGCGGACATGATCCTGCCGCCCGCCCGCATCGTCAGCCTGCTGTCGCAGGAGATGACGCTGCTGCCCGGCGACCTGATCGCCTGCGGCACGTCGGTCGGCGTGCTGCCGATGCGGCCGGGCATGGAGGTGACGGTGGCGATCGAGGGGATCGGCGCGCTGACCAACTGCTTCGAGGCGGCCCACGAAACGATCGTGTAAACTCATTACACCGCTTTGCAGCATGTACTCCGGTTTACCACCGTCCAGCGCCTGCCAGCCGCCATCGGGACGACGCCGCATGCGATAAGGCTGCACTGTGGGAGTGCGGCGTATGGGACGGTGGTTGCAGCTATCGCTTGGGATCGTCGGCATGGTCCTGATCGCCAACCTGCAATACGGCTGGACGCTGTTCGTCGGCCCGATGGACGCGGCGCACCATTGGGGCCGCCCGGCCATCCAGGCCGCGTTTGCCGTGTTCATCGTCGCCGAGACCTGGCTGCTGCCGTTCGAGGGTTACCTGATCGACCGCATCGGGCCGCGCCTGGCGACGGCGCTGGGCGGCGCGTTCGTGGCGGTCGGCTGGTCGCTGAACGCGGTGGCGGACACCCTGCCGCTGCTCTACCTCGGCGCCGCGGTGACGGGCGTGGGCGCCGGCCTGGTGTACGGCACGGCGGTGGGCAACGCGGTCAAGTGGTTCCCAGACCGGCGCGGGCTGGCGGCGGGGCTGACGGCGGCGGGCTTCGGCGCCGGGTCGGCGCTGACCATCGTGCCGATCTCGAACTGGATCGCCAGCCACAGCTACCAATCGGCGTTCCTGGTGTTCGGGCTGGCGCAGGGCGGCTGCATCATGCTGGCGGCGGTGTTGCTGCGCAGGCCGCCGGCAGCGCCAGTGCGCCGCGCCGGGCGGGAGATGACGCCGGGGGAGGTGCTGCGGCAGCCGTCATTCTACCTGATGTATGCCATCTTCGTTCTGGTGGCGGCGGGCGGGCTGATGGCGACGGCGCAGCTGGCGACCATCGCCACCGATTACGGCGTGGCCGGCACGGGCGTGTCGATCGCCGGGCTGACCTTGCCGGCGCTGACCTTCGCCCTGTCGATCGACCGGGTGATGAACGGGGTGACGCGGCCGTTCTTCGGCTGGGTGTCGGACCGGATCGGGCGGGAGAACACCATGTTCATCGCCTTCCTGATCGAGGCCGTCGGCATCGCCGCCCTGGTCGCCTTCGCGCATGACCCGGTGGCGTTCGTGGTGCTGACCGGCTTGGTGTTCTTCGCCTGGGGCGAGATCTACAGCCTGTTCCCCGCCCTGTGCAGCGACCGGTTCGGCTCGCGCTACGCCACGGCGAACTACGGCATGCTGTACACCGCCAAGGGCACGGCGGCGCTGCTGGTGCCGCTGTCCGCCACGTTGCAGGCGAGCCAGGGCTGGGTGGCGGTGTTCTGGCTGGCGAGTGCCGCCAACCTGCTGGCCGCGCTGCTGGCGATGTTCGTGCTCAAGCGCATGCCGGTCGGGGCGTCCCGCCCGGAGCTGGGCCTCGGCCTGCTGGCCGGGCCACTGGCGGCCGAGTAGCGCGGCAGGATAAAGCGTGTCAGCGCAGGATGATCGTCACCCGGCGGTTTTGCGGTTCGCGCACCCCCTCGGCAGTTGGCACCAACGGCTTGGTATCGCCGAACGCCTGGATGGCGATGGCCGCGGTGGAGATGCCTTGGCGGACGAGTTCGGCCGCGACCGTCTGCGCCCGGCGCAACGAGAGCCGCTGGTTGTAGGCCGGCGTGCCGGAACGGTCAGCGTTGCCCTGCACCTCGATGCGGGTGTGCTGGACATGAGTGCTGGCCTGTGCGGCTTCCATGATGATGCGCCGGGCAACATCCGTCAGGTCGGCACGATCCCAGTCGAAGAACACCAGGTAGCTGCGCGCCGGCATGGCGGCTGGCGCCGGCGGCAAAGGCTGAGGCGGCGCCAAAAGACGCTGCGGCGATTCGAACGCGTAGCGGACGCCGAACAGAATCTCATGGTTGAAGATGTTGCTGAACGTGGCGCGCGGCACCAGGGGCACGCCGTTCAAGGTGTTGCCGGACCCGTTGCCGCGATCATACGCGGGCGGCGTGAGGACGCCGATGAAGCGGTATTCCGCCGTGAGCGACAAGCCCGGCGCGAAGCCGACCGGGTAGGCCAGGCCCGCCAGCGCCTGGTAGGCGAAGGCCCCGGCCTGCTCGGTGCCGCCGCTGGAGAGCGCCTGCTGGGCGGGCCCGGAGTTGATGTGGGCGAGCGCGACCTCCTGGTAGCCCGCGCCGAGGCCGACATAGGGGACCACCGGCAGCCGCAGGTTCAGGTCGTACAGGACGTCGAGAAAGCCGCCGTACTGCCGCTCGGACCCGCCGGCCCGCTGCGGCGCGCCCAGCTTGACGCCGCGGACGTGGTTGTCAGCGTAATCGCCTTCAACCTCGACCCGGAGGCCGTTGCCGAGGCCGTAGCCCAAGCTGCCCGCGACCGCCAGGCCGGGATCGAACTTGTAGCTGCGCTTGGTTGGCCCGAAGCCGTCGGCGGGCTTCACGATCTCGTTTTGCAGGAAGTCCGCGCCTGCCCCGAGCCCCACGTACAAGCCGCTCACCGGTTGGGCGGCCGCCTGGTGCTGGAGGGCGGCAAAGGCGGCAAGGGCAGCAAGGTAGCGACGGATCATCTCGGGACCTGGACTTGATGGTTGCGAGTGCAATCGTATCGCCGAAATGGTTAAGCAACCGGATGCGCGGGGCTTGCCTGCTCGCCTGGCGGGCAAGATGTGTCTCCCGTGCCACACAGCAGCAGCGTCCCGCCGTTCGGTGCGGACGCCTCGGCAGCAACCAACCCTAGTCGCAACCCGGCCGCTCACGTAAAGCCGGCGCGGCCCAGATCGGAGTGACGCGGCATGCAATCGACTGTTTGGGACATCGTCTCCTCGCTGACGGGCGAGCGCGCGATCGGCGCGCCGGGCCGGCCGTGGCTGGACGGCCCGGGCCTGCGCCGCCTCGCCGAAACAACCCGCGCCACCCTGGCCGCCGCCGGCATCGGCCCCGGCGACCGGCTGGCAATCGTGCTGCCGAACGGGCCGGAGATGGCCACCGCCTTCCTCGCCGTCGCCGCCAGTTGCTGCGCGGCGCCGCTGAACCCGGCCTACAAGGCGGACGAGTTCGAGTTCTACCTCACCGACCTGCAACCGGCCGCCATCCTGCTGGCGGCAGGCGAGGCCGGGCCGGCGCGGGACGTGGCGGACCGGCTCGACCTGCCGATCCTGTGGCTGCATCCGGAGGGCGAGGCCGCCGGGTCGTTCCGGCTGGACGCGTCCGGCCTGCCGTCCGACATCAGCGCCCTGCCCCGGGCGGTGCGCCCGGAGGACCCGGCGCTCGTGCTGCACACTTCCGGCACCACGGCGCGGCCCAAGATCGTGCCGCTGACCCAGGCCAACCTGGCCGCCTCCGCCGGGCACATCGCGGCGGCGCTGGAACTCACGCCGGCGGACACCTGCCTCAACGTGATGCCGCTGTTCCACATCCACGGGCTGATCGCCGCCGTGTCCGCCTCGCTGTCGGCGGGTGCTGCCGTGTGCTGCACGCCCGGGTTCAACGCGTTCAAGTTCGGCGAGTGGCTGGGGGAGGTGCGACCCACCTGGTACACCGCCGTGCCCACCATGCACCAGGCGATCCTGATGCGGATGCGCGCCCACCCCGACACGGCGCGCGCGGCCAAGCTGCGGCTGATCCGCTCGTCCAGCGCCTCGCTGCCGCCGCAGGTGATGGCCGAGCTGGAGGCGGTGTTCGCAGCGCCCGTGATCGAGGCATACGGCATGACGGAGGCGGCGCACCAGATGACGTCCAACCCGCTGCCGCCGCGCGCGCGCAAGCCCGGCGCGGTGGGCGTGGCCGCCGGGCCGGAGATCGCCGTGATGGACGACGACGGCGCGATTCTGCCGCAGGGCGACATCGGCGAGGTGGTGATCCGCGGCCCGAACGTGACGCCGGGCTACGACAACAACCCGTCCGCCAACGCCCGCGCCTTCACCGCCGGCTGGTTCCGCACGGGGGACCAGGGCCGGGTGGACGCGGAGGGCTACCTGTTCCTCACCGGCCGGCTGAAAGAGCAGATCAACCGCGGCGGCGAGAAGGTCAGCCCGCTGGAGGTCGATGTCGTGCTGTTGGACCACCCGGCGGTGGCGCAGGCCTGCACCTTCGGCATCCCGCACGCCCTGCTGGGCGAGGAGGTGGGCGCCATCGTCGTGCCCCGCCCCGGCGAGCACGTGACGGAGGCCGACATCCGCGCCTTCGCCGCCCTCCACCTCGCCGCGTTCAAGGTGCCGCGCAAGGTGCTGGTGATGGACGACATCCCCAAGGGCGCCACCGGCAAGGTGCAGCGCATCGGCCTGGCGGCGAAGCTCGGCCTCGCCTGATGGCTTCTATTTGCGTGTTCGGCGCCGGGGCGATCGGCGGCTACATGGCGGCCAAGCTGGAAGCGGCGGGCACGCCCGTCTCGCTCGTGGCGCGCGGCGCGCACCTTCAGGCGGTGCAGCGGGACGGCCTGGCGCTGCACTCCGGCGGTGAACGCACCGTCACCCGGCCGCGCGCCGTGGCGCATGGCGACGCGATCGGCCCGCAGGACTACCTGCTCATCACGCTGAAGGCGCACTCGCTGGAGCCGGCGCTGCCGCAGCTGGCCCCCCTGATCGGCCCCGGCACCACGGTCGTCAGCGCGGTGAACGGCGTGCCCTGGTGGTACACCCACGGCCTGCCCGCGCCGTTCGGCGGACGCCGGGTGGCAGCGGTGGACCCGTCCGGCGCGCTGTGGGACGCGCTGCCGCCCTCGCAGTGCCTCGGCTGCATCGTGTATCCCGCCGCCACGGTGACCGAACCCGGCGTGATCGAGCACACCTACGGCGACCGGTTCAGCCTGGGCGAGCCGGATGGCCAAAGGTCGGAGCGGGCAGCCACGCTGTCCGCGCTGCTGATCGCCGCCGGGCTGAAAGCGCCGGTGCGCCCGCGCATCCGCGACGAGCTGTGGGTCAAGCTCTGGGGCAACCTGGCCTTCAACCCGCTCAGCGCGCTGACCGCGGCGACGCTGGACGTGATCACCGGCGACCCCGGCACCCGCGGCGTGGCCCGGGCGATGATGCTGGAGGGCCAAGCGGTGGGCGAAGGCCTGGGCGTGCGCTTCGCGATCGACGTGGACAAGCGGATCGAGGGCGCGGCGGAGGTGGGCCGGCACAAGACCTCCATGTTGCAGGACTTGGAGCTGGGCCGGCCGCTGGAGATTGAGGCGCTGCTGGGGGCGGTGGTGGAGATGGCCGGGTGGGTGGGGGTGGAGACGCCGATCTGCCGGGCGGTGCTGGCGCTGGTGCGGCAGCGGGCGGCGGCGCGGGGGTGAGCCTGCAATCTAAGGCACAGAAAGCATGTGACGGTTTGGTGGCTCCGTCATAGGATGCCCCGGTGAACGTCCTCGCCCCGCCCAAGGCCCGCCTCAGCGTCGAAGTGGTGCATGACCTGGTTTGCCCCTGGTGCTACCTGGGCGCCCGCCGGCTGGTCCGCACCATCCGCCGCCGGCCGGACTTGCTGGTCGATCTCGTCTGGCGGCCGTTCCTGCTCAACCCCGACATGCCGCGGCTCGGCATGGCCCGCTCGGACTACGTGGTCCGCAAGTTCGGCGGCGAGGACCGGGCGCGCCGGCTGTATCAGTCCATCGCCGAGATCGGCCGGGCGGAGGGCGTGCAGTTCCGCTTCGACCGGGTGCGCCGCACCCCGTCCAGCGTGGACGCGCACCGCCTGGTGCGCTGGGCGGCGCGCTTCGGCCGGGCGGACGGCGTGGTGGAGGCGCTGTTCGCCGCGCACTTCGCCGACGGGCGGGACCTCGGCGACCCGGCGGTGCTGGGCGCGGTCGCCGGGTCCTGCGGGCTGGACGCGGCGGAGGCCCGCGCCATGCTGGAGGGCGAGGCGGAGCTGGACGGGGTGCACGCCGACAACCTGCGCGCCCACCGGTTGGGCATCAACGGGGTGCCGTGCTTCGTGGTGGCCGGCAGCCACGCGATCGCCGGGGCGCAGGAGCCCGAGGTGATCGAGCGGCTGCTGGACGTGGCCGCGGTGGAGATGACGCTGGGGTAAGCCGCGGCCGAGGACTCCGGCCGGGTTCCGCCGCCCCCGCAACTAGGGCAAGCTCGTTTCAATGATCCCGAAGCAGGAGCCCTGATGCGGCCAATCCCCTTCCCGCGCCGGCCCGGCGCCCTGTTGCTCGCCGCCGCGCTCCTCCCAGGGCCAGCCCTGGCGCAGACGCCACCCTCGGCCGCCGAGGCGCAGGCGCTGGAACGGCAGGCCACTGCCGCGCTCGGGGCGCTGCTGCCGGGGGCCAAACTGCCGCCGCACCCGGTGCAGCTGACCCCGGACGGGGACCACTACCGGGTCCGCATCCCGCTCGCCGCGTTCGGCGTGGCCCGCATCGAGCCGCCGGACGCCGCGTTCACCGCGGACGCGAAGCCGCTCGGCGGCACCCTGTGGTCGCTGACGGACCAGCAGCTGCCGGCGGAGTTCACCTTCACCGCGGCGCAAAGCGTGCCGGACCCGCCGGACGCCAAGCCGAGCCCGTCCGGCCGGCACGACGAGACCGTGGCCTACACCGTCAAGCTCGGCCAGCAGGACTCCAGCGGCACGTTCGATTCCGCGCTGGCAAGCCCCACCTCCGGCACCACCAGCATCGCGTCGCTGGACATCCTGCGGGAGGGCGACAGCGCCGCCGCCGTCACCCATCTCGGCCACATCACCGGCGTGTCCAGCACGGAGCCGACCGACCCGGCGCACGTCAACCTGCTGTCCGACACCACGGCGCAGGACTACGCCTCGCACTCGGAGCTGCCGGACGGCACGCAGGTGACGCTGGCCGCCAGCCGGCTGCATGTCGTGACCTCCCTGTCCGGCCTGGCGCATGCGGCGCTGGCCCCGCTGCTGCAGCAGGTCAGCAGGTTCAGCCTGGAAACCAAGGCCGGCGGCCGCCACCCGCCCGATCTCACGCCTGCGGAACGGGCGACGCTGCGGACGGTGCTGCAGGACACGCGCGACCTGCTGACCGGCGCGCGGCTGGACGAGACGGCCGAAGGGCTGAAGTTCGAGGCCGCCGGTCATGCCGGGTCCCTGGACAGGTTGGAGATCGTGCTGGGCGGCACGGCGCCGCAGGCCACGCTGGACGCCGAGATGACGCTGGCGCTGGACGGGCTGGTGCTTGATGACCTGCCGCCGCAGCTGGCAGCGTATGTGCCGTCCCACTTCGCCATCCACCCGACCGTGTCCAACCTGAGCGTGGCCGCGCTGACCAAGGCGGGCCTGGACGCGACGGAGCCGCCAGCCCACGGGCTGAACGGCGCGCCCCGAGACCGGCCAGCAGACCGTGTCGCGCCGGACTTGCAGGCGCTGTTCGCGCAGGGCGGCATCCAGTTCGGCTTCGACTCCCTGGTGCTGCAAGTGGCGGAAGCCCGGCTGGGCGGCACGGGCAAGTTCGTGCTGACCAGCCCCAGCACCCTGACCGGCCAGGCGGAGTTCACCGCGGACGGGCTGGACGGCCTGCTGGCCCGCGCGCAGGAGGACCCGGTGATGCAGCAGGCGGCGCCGGTGCTCATCTTCCTCAAGGGCATTGCCAAGACCAACGGCAGCCAGGCCACCTGGCTGCTGACGGTGGATGGCGACCGGCTGCTGGTGAACGGGGTGGACCTGTCCGCCCTCACCGGCCGGCGCTGACGCGGCGTGACCGGGCGCATCCCTGCCGAGCACGCCGCCCCCACCCACCTGCAGCAGATCATCGCCGCGCTGACGGTGGGAGTGGTCATCCTGGAGGCGGACGGCGCGCTGGGCTGGGCCGACCGCACGGCGCTGCAGCTGCACGGCGCGGCCAAGCTGGCCGAGTTGGGCGGCACGGCGGCGGGCTACGCCGAGCGTTTCGAGCTGGCCTACCACAACGGCCAGGCGCTGGCGCCGGACGAGTATCCGCTGCAACGGCTGCTGGCCGGCCAGGCGCTGGACAGGGCGGTGCTCACCGTGGTGCGCCGGGCGGACGGCAAGCGCTGGGTGCACGAGGTCCGCACCCTGGTGCTGACCGACCCGGCGGGCCGCGCCGATTGCCTGGTGATGATCCTGAACGACGAGACGGAGCGGTTCAACGCCGAGGACCGGTTCGAGCGCGCGTTCGGCGCCAACCCGGCGCCGGCCATCATCGCCCGGCTGTCGGACATGCGCTACGTGAAGGTCAACCACGGCTTCCTGGAGCTGACCGGCTACGCGCACGGCGCGCTGGTTGGGCACTCCATGCACGAGATCGACGTGCTGCGCGGCGCCGAGAAGCGCGACCTAGCCGTGCAGCGGCTGCACGCCGGCGGCACCATCCCGCAGATGGAGGGCTGCCTGATGCTGCCCGACGGGCGGGACAAGACGGTGCTGCTCGGCGGCCAGCCGATCGAGATCGGCGACGAGGCGTGCATGCTGTTCACCTTCGCGGACCTGCACCCGCGGCAGCAGGCGCAGCACGCGCTGCGGCAAAGCGAGGAGCGCTTCGCCAAGGCGTTCCAGATGGCGCCGGGGCCGATGGCCATGCTGGCGCTGGACGGCCTGCGTATCCTCGACGTGAACGCCGCCTTCACCGCGGCCACCGGCTGGCGGCGGGAGGAAGTGGTCGGGCGGGCCGAATCCGAGGTCGCCATGTGGGGCGAAGGCGAGCTGCGCGACCAGCTGGAGCGCCAGATCAAGCAGACCGGCCACGTCCGCAGCGCCGACATCCAGCTGCGCTCCAAGGACGGCGCGCTGTGCGACTACCTGCTGTCCGCCGACACGGTGGAGATCCACCAGGAGCGGTGCGTGCTCAGCGTCATGCTGGACATCACGGAGCGCAAGCAGACCGAGATGGAGCTGCTGGCCGCGGTGCAGTCGGTCATGCAGGACACGTCCTGGCTCGGGCAGAAGATCGTGGAGCGGCTGGCCACGCTCACCCGGGCCAAGGGCTCGCCCGCGAAGCAGCCGGAGCTGGCCGCCCTGCCCGCCCGGTCCCGCGAGGTGCTGGGGCTGGTGGCGCAAGGCATGCCGGACGGCGAGATCGCGGCCAAGCTCGGCATCTCGCAAAACACCCTGCGCAATCACATCGCCGCGATCTACGCCAAGCTCGGGGTGCACCGCCGGGCGGCGCTCGTCGTGTGGGCGCGGGAACGCGGCATCGGGGCTGCGAGCCAGACGCATGTTAAAGCAGCAAAATTGCGGCGAAAAATCCGCGCCTAGTATAAACATCACAGCGCAGTAGTCTTTTCATAATAGCCTCAAGCCGCGGTTCGGCCGCTGGGCTTTACTTAAAAAAGATGCAACGGAACCTCGCGCCCGGCGTATGGGCGGCATCGGCGGAATGTTTCGACTTTGCGCCGGGAGGAAGAGGACCAATCATGCCCGGTCGCCGCGTGGAGATCATTCGTGCCAACGCCTGACCCAGCTGTCCGTGCCTTGCCCATTCCAGCGGTCGAGACCGAGGTGATGCGGTTGCACGCCGAGGCCGTCACCGTGGCGAAGCGTGCGCGCAAGACCCTGGTGCGGGCGACGCGCCGGACCCGGACCCGGGATGTCGTGGTCGATGAGCCGGTGCTGCGGGACCGGGTCGTGATCGAGCGCGTCGCCGTGGGCCGGGTGGTGCAGGCCGTGCCGCCGGTGCGGCAGGAAGGTGACGTGACCATCCTGTCCGTGGTGGAGGAGGTCGTCGTCGTCGAGCGGCGGCTGATGCTGAAGGAGGAGCTGCACCTGCGCCGGGTGCGGACGACGGAGCGCCACGTGGAAACCGTGACGCTGCGGGAACAGGACGTGTCCGTGACCCGGACCGACCTGGACTGAGTGAAAATGAAACAGACAGAGGACATGACCATGAGTGATGAGACCATCGTCGCCGTTTACGACACCGCCGCCCATGCCCAGGCCGCCGTGGCCGCCCTGCGCGCCGCGAGCGTGCCGGACAGCGCCATCAGCACCCACGCCGGCACGGGCTCCATGACCGGCGCCGCCACGACGGCTGCTCCGCGCGAGGAGGGCTTCTGGTCTAGCCTGTTCGGCGGCTCGTCCGACACCGACACCAACGTCTATGACCGCAGCATGGCGAGCGGCTCCACCGTCGTCACGGTGAAGGTGCCCGACAGCCACGCCGCCCGCGTGATGGACATCCTGGAGAGCCAGAACCCGATCGACATCGACGAGCGCGCGACCGGTTACGGCCTGGGGCAGGCCACCACCACGACGACACAGACCACGGCGGTTCCGGTGATGCCGGCGGCACGGACCGCGGCGACCGGCACCGCAGCGACTGGCGGCGACAAGATCCAGCTCGCGGAAGAGAGCCTGGCCGTCGGCAAGCGTCTGGTGAACAACGGCGGCACGCGCATCCGCCGCTACGTCGTCGAGACCCCGGTGCAGCAGGAAGTGCGGCTGCGCAGCGAGAAGATTGAGCTGGAGCGCCGCCCGGTGACGGATGGCCGCCCGGTCACCGACTCCTTCAGCGAGAAGACCGTGGAGATGACGGCCACCGGCGAGGAAGCCGTCGTCGGCAAGACTTCCCGCGTGGTCGAGGAAGTCGGCCTGCGCAAGGAGTCCACGGAGCGGGTCGAGACGGTGCGCGACACCGTGCGCAAGGAGCAGGTCGCGGTCGAGCAGATTCCGGCCCAGACTACCACGACCGGGACCACCACGACCGGCGCCACGCCGGTCAAGCCGTTCACGCCAAAGGTCTGAGCGGCCTGGCTGGGCCGCAGCCGCGGCCCAGCCACCCTTCTTCGGAGAGCGCCCATGTCCACCACAGTCTATGACGAGCCCCCTCACCGCCAGCCCGTGCTAGAAACCACCACCACGACCATGAGCGGCGGCCAGCACATCCACCGGCGCATCTCCTGGGCCGCCATCATCGGCGGGGTGGTCCTGGTGGTCACGGCGCAGCTGCTCTGGAGCCTGCTGGGCGCCGGCATCGGCCTGGACACGGTGAACACCAACGCCGGCACCACGCCGACAGCGGGCAGCCTCGGCATCAGCGCAGGCGTGTGGTGGATCATCAGCAGCGTCGTCGCCCTGGCGTTCGGCGGCTTCGCGGCCGGCTGGATGGCGGGCATCGAGACACGCTGGGACGGCGTGCTGCACGGCCTCATCACCTGGGGCATTGCGACATTGCTCACCGTCTACCTGCTGTCGTCGGCGATCGGCGGCATCGTGGGTGGCGGCGCATCGGCCCTGGGCGGCCTCGCCTCAGCCGCCGGCAGCGGCATCAAGGCGGCGGCACAGCCCGTGGCGCAGGCCACCGGCCTCAGCCCCGACGTGTTGCAGCAGCAGGCCCAGGCTTACCTCAAGCCTGCCGAGCCGGACCCGGCGGCGATGACTCCGCAGGATGCCCAGAAAGAGGTCGCTACCAACCTAGTGACCTACGCCAGAGGCGGCCCTGACGCGCCAGCAGCCAAAGAGCGCGTGATCACGATCATGGCGGCGCAGCAGCATGTCAGTCACGACCAGGCCGCGCAGCAGTTCGACAACGCCCAAGCCAAGCTCCAGCAGGAAAAGGCACAGGCTGTCCAGACCGCCAAGAACGCCGCGGATGCAAGCGCCGCCGCGGCGTCCAAGACCTCGTTCGCTGCCTTCGCCGACCTGCTGATTGGCGCCATTGCCGCGGCCGTGGGCGGCTCCCTTGGGCTTCAGCGGCGTCGCCAGGTCTCTCAGCAAATCGTTCGCTAAGCCTTCCACCTCCCCATCCTTAAAGGGTTGCAAGCATGTCCATCATCATCTGGCTCATCCTCGGGCTGATCGCCGGGTTCATCGCCAGCAAGATCGTCAACAAGAGCGGCGAAGGCCTGTTGCTGGATATCGTGCTGGGCATTGTCGGTGCCGTCGTGGGCGGTTTCCTGTTCTCGCTGTTCGGCGCGGCGCCCGTCACCGGCCTCAACATTTACAGCATCATCGTCGCGGTCGTGGGCGCCGTGGTGGTGCTGTTCATATACCACGCCATCGTCGGCCGCCGGGCTATCCGGTAAGCACTCCGACGTAGTTCAAGGGACACGCATCGCATGGATGAGAACAGGATCGAGGGGGCCGCCCGCAACATCGGGGGAAAGCTCCAGGATACCGTCGGCGGGCTGACGGGCGACACCGAGACCCAGGCCCGCGGCAAGGCGAACGAGGCGCTCGGGACGGTGCAGAACACCATGGGCTCCGTGATGGACACCGCCGGCGATTGGAGCGAGAGCCTGGCGGAGACGGCGAAGGAGCGGCCTTTGCTGGCACTGCTCGCCGCCGTGTCGGTCGGCTACATGCTTCGGCTGCTGACCCGCTCAAGCCGGCGCTGAAGATGGTTCGCAGCCAAGGGGCGGCCTGCCGGGGCCAACCGCAACTCCGCCGCACCTTGGCGGCCGCCAGCATCCTGTCGGCAGCAATCCTGCCGCTGCTGGCGGTTTCCGCCCGCGCGGACAACCCGCTGGGCTACCAGCTGCTGTCCGCGCAGGACGCTGCGAGCCTACCGCACAACCACGGCGCGCTCGGCCTGGAGATCGAGCGGGCGCGGCAGATCACGGACGATGGGATGACCTTCGACATCCTGCGGGTGAAGCAGGTGCATAGCGGTTCGGCCGGCGCCCGGGCTGGCCTCAAGGTCGGCGACCAGCTCATCGCCGTCGATGGCAAGGTCTTCGCGAGCTTGACCGCTTTCGCAGGATACGTGGGTTCGATCGCGCCGGGCACGTCCGCCAGCATTGATTACATGCCTGCCAATGGCGGCCCGGCCCAGGCGCAGCGCGTCTCGGTGGTGGTCGGCGCGCCGCATGCGCAGGGACAGGCGGCGCCGGGCCTGTCGACTGGAACCAAGGTCGCCATCGGCGTCGGCGCGGCTGCCCTGCTCGGCTATTACGAGATGGGTGGGTTCTCGCACCGCACCGCACCGCCGGCCACCGGGCAGGCCTATCCGCAAGGCGGCCAGCCACCGCGCTGACGCTCACGCCGGCGCTGACCCGGCGCAACGGGACGGGGCCGGGTCAGCGGCCGCCAAGGCCAGGTTCAAGCCGCTGGCAACCGGGTCCAGGCGGCCGGACCGGCTGTAGGGGATCGTCAAGCCGAGGCTGCCCGTCAGCGAAACCGAACCGTGCAGCCGATAGTCTATGCCGCCTGATTGAACGATGGCCAGGAGTTGCGGTCCCAAATCCTGCTCCGTCGTCGTCACCGCCAGCGGCACGGCCGTGGATGAGAGTGGCGGCAGTTGGACGGGGCCGTCGCTCGCTCCCGTCGCCAGCGGCGCACCGGCCACGTCCAGGTTCGTGGTGACGCGGGAGAAGGCGAGCGTGGTCCGGTTCGGGTTACTCACGCACAGGGTCACCGCCAGGCGCTGCTGCGTCAGCCCCAACCCGGTCAGCCGAACCTCCGTCACCTGCACGGAGGGAGGCGTTGCGGCGAGCAGGGTGCAGCCAGTCAAGGTGGATCCTGCTAAGAGGAGCATCAACGGGCGCATCGACACCTCCGGAGCCTCCGGAACAGCCCGGCCCATTTGCAACATCTCGGTCTCGCCCAAGGTTCCGCCCCGCATCACAGCCAGCCTCGAAGGATGACCATGCCAGAGCCGCAACCAGCGCCGTCGCCAAAACCTGTCGCTGCCGCCCCAGCGCCGGATGCATCGCAGGCGATGCTGCTGTTCGTGCTCATCGTGGCTACGCTGTACTTCGGCAAGGAGGTGCTGGTCCCGGTCACGCTGGCCCTGCTGCTGGCCTTCCTGCTGGCGCCGCTGGTGTCCTTGCTGCGCCGGGTGCACCTGGGGCGGGTGCCGTCCGTGCTGCTCGCCGTCGTGGTGGCGCTGGGCCTCATCGTGGCGGTCGGCGGCGTGATCGGCTCGCAGGTGGCCGAGCTTGCCACCGACGTGCCGAAATACGCCGGCACGGTGGAGACCAAGATCGCGTCCGCGCGGTCCTACACGGTCGGCCGGCTGTCCATGCTGGCGGACAGCGTGGGGCCTCACCATGGCGACACGGCGGCCAAGCCGGGCAGCCCTGCGGCGGCACAGCCCGGGCAGCCGGCGCCCGCAGCCCCGGCGGCCGCGCCGCAGCCGGACAGCTCCTCGCCGTTGCAGCTGGCGGAGCGCTACCTGTCGCCCATCCTCTCGCCGCTGGCGACGCTCGGCATTGTCTTCGTGGTGGCGGTGTTCGCGCTGCTGCAGCGGGAGGACCTGCGGGACCGCCTGATCCGCCTGATCGGCTCGGACGACCTGCACGGCACGACGCTGGCGATGGACGACGGCGGCCGCCGCCTCAGCAAGTATTTCGTGACCCAGCTGTGCATCAACACGCTGTTCGGCGTCGTCATCGGCATCGGTCTGCTGGTGATCGGCGTGCCGAAGCCGGTGCTGTGGGGGCTGCTCTCGGCGCTGCTGCGTTTCGTGCCCTATGTCGGCTCCTTCATCTCCGCCGTGCTGCCGATGGGCCTGGCCGCCGCGGTCGAGCCCGGCTGGTCCATGGTGCTGTGGACGGCGGCGCTCTACGCGCTGGTCGAGGGCCTGACCGGCCAGGTGATCGAGCCGATGGTGTACGGGCACAGCACGGGGCTGTCGCCGTTCTCCGTGGTGGTGGCGGCGATCTTCTGGTCCTGGCTATGGGGGCCGATCGGCCTCATCCTGTCCACCCCGCTCACCCTCTGCCTGGTGGTGATGGGCCGGCACGTGAAGCGGCTGGAGTTCCTCGACGTGCTGCTCGGCGACCGCCCGGCGCTGACCCCGGTGGAGAGCTTCTATCAGCGCATTCTGGCCGGCGACGCCGACGAGACCCAGGAGCAGGCGGAGCAGCTGCTGAAGGAGCGCTCGCTCTCGACCTACTACGACGAGGTGGCGCTGAAGGGCCTGCAACTCGCCGCCAACGACGCCAAGCGCGGCGCGCTGGACCACGAGCAGCTGGACGACATCAAGGCGATGATCAAGCAGGTGGTGCACGGGTTGGGCCGCCACGACGACAAGCAGCCGCCCGCCGCCAAAGTGGATGACGGCGGCGTGGACGGGCCGGAGAACGACAAGGAACTGCCGCGCAACCCTGACCCCAAGAGCGCCCCGGCCGCCGCCGAGGCGCTGCCGGCGGCCTGGCGCGGACCCGGCGCCGTGCTGTGCATCGCCGGCCGCGGCCCGCTGGACGAAGCCGCCGCCGCCATGCTGGCGCAGCTGCTCGGCAAGCACGGCCTGGGCGCGCGGCTGGTGGGCTACGGCGAAGTGTCGCGCGACGGCATCGAGACGCTGGCGGTGGAGGGCGTGGCGATGGCGTGCATCTCCTACCTGGACATCGCCGGCAGCCCGGCGCACCTGCGCTACCTGATCCAGCGGCTGCACCAGCGGCTGGCGCCGGGCACCCCGGTGCTGGTGGGGCTGTGGCCAACCAACGACGCCGCGGTGAGCGACAAGGCGGTGCAGGCGCGGATCGGGGCGGACTACTTCGTGACCTCGCTGGAGCAGACCGTCACCACCTGCGCCGAGGCGGCGCAGAAGGCGGCGGAGCCGGGGCGGCTGGCGGCTTAGCGGCGGGGCGCTGCCCCGAACCCCGCCAGAGGACAGGGTCCTCTGGACACCTGATTATGGTACCAGGGGTCAAGGGGACCTCGTCCCCTTGCGGGTGGAGGGCAGCGCCCTCCTCCTTAGCCCCGCCGCCGCGGATCGAGCGCCCACACCGCCGCGTCCGCCGCCGCATTCACCGCCACCACCAGCACCGCCGCGTACATCACCGTCGCCATCAGCATCGGCAAATCCAGCGTCTGCAACGCGTCGTAGGTCAGCTTGCCGACGCCGTGCAGGCCGAACACCACCTCGATCAGCACTGTGCCACCGCCTAGCAGCGCGCCGAAATCCAGCCCGAACAGCGCGATGGCTGGGGTGAGCGACAGCCGCAGCGCGTGGCGCAGCAGCACCGCTCCCTCGCCCAGGCCCTTGGCCCGGGCGGTGCGGATCGGGTCGGACCGCAGCGCCTCCTGCAACCCGGCGTGCAGCACCCGGCCATAGATGCCGGCGTAAAGCAGCGCCAAGGTGACGCAGGGCAGCACCATGCCGGCAAAGGACAGGTCCGCCCCGAGCGGCGGCACCCAGCGGAACAGCCAGGAGTCGTGGAAGGTGCGCTGGGTGAGCAGGTTCACCACCTCGCCGAGCCAGAACGCCGGAATGGACACGCCGACCAGGCCGGCGCCGATGGCCAGGCTGCCGCCCCACCGGGCCGCGCTGGCGAACAGCGCGATGCCTAGGCCGCCGGCCAGCCACAGCACGGCCGCCCCTGCGGACAGCAGCAAGGTGACGGGGGCGGCGGCCAGCACTGCCGGCACCACGGGCTGGCCGCGGTTGACGAAGCTGGTCAGGTCCCGCGTCACGAACAGGCCCGCCATCAGCCGCGCGTACTGCACCGGCAGCGGGCGGTCCAGGCCGTACTGGGCGCGGACGGCGGCCAGCGTCTCCGGGCTGGCGCCGCGCCCGGCCAGGCGGGCGCCCGGGTCTGCGCCGGGGGTGGCGAAGAAGATGAGGAACACCAGCACGCTGATGCCGAACAGCACCGCCAGCGC
>CAXTJU010000058.1:0-20638 GCA_964244655.1 uncultured Acetobacteraceae bacterium
GCTCCGCCACCAACAACTTCCCGGAGATTTGCGGCCGCATCTGCCCGCAGGACCGCCTGTGCGAGGGCAACTGCGTCATCGAGAAGGATTTCGAGAGCGTCACCATCGGCGCGGTCGAACGCCACATCACCGACACTGCCTTCGCCGAGGGCTGGGTCAAGCCGCTGCGCCCCCGGCAAGAGCGGCCGCAATCGGTCGGCATCGTCGGCGCCGGCCCCGGCGGGCTGGCGGCGGCCGAGATGCTGCGCGCCAAGGGCTACCAGGTGCACGTGTACGACCGGCACGACCGGGTCGGCGGGCTGATGATCTACGGCATCCCCGGCTTCAAGCTGGAGAAGGAGATCGTGCTGCGCCGCTGGCGGCTGCTGGAAGAGGGCGGCATCCAGTTCCATCTCGGCCAGGGCGTGGGTGAGGGCCTGGACTGGGCCGAGCTGCGCGCCCGCCACGACAGCCTGCTGATCGCCACCGGCGTGTACAAGGCGCGCGACATCGGCGGGCCCGGCGCGGGGCTGGACGGCATCGTCCCGGCGCTCGACTTCCTGACCACCTCCAACCGCCAGGGCCTGGGCGACAGCGTGCCCGCCTTCGACAGCGGCGCGCTGAACGCGGACGGCAAGCACGTCGTGGTCATCGGCGGCGGCGACACGGCGATGGACTGCGTGCGCACCGCGGTGCGGCAGGGCGCCGCCTCGGTGAAGTGCCTCTATCGGCGCGACCAGGCCAACATGCCGGGTTCCATGCGCGAGGTGAAGAACGCGCAGGAGGAGGGCGTAGAGTTCGTCTGGCTGTCCGCCCCCGAGGCATTCCTGGGCGACGGGCACGTGACCGGCGTGCGGGTGCAGCGGATGCGGCTGGGCATGCCGGACGCCTCCGGCCGCCAGTCGGTCGAGCAGTCCGGCGAGCGGTTCACCGTCGAGGCGGACCTGGTCATCAAGGCGCTCGGCTTCGACCCCGAGCCACTGCCTAGGCTGTGGGGCGTCGAGGGGCTCGAGGTGAGCCGCTGGGGCACGCTGGCGGTGGACCACCGCACCCAGATGACCACGCTGCCCGGCGTGTTCGGCGCCGGCGACATCGTGCGCGGCGCAAGCCTGGTGGTGTGGGCGATCAAGGACGGCCGCGACGCCGCGGCCCGGATGCACGAGCACATGCAGCAGAACGCGATGGCGCTCGCCGCGGAGTAACGCTTTCCAAGCTCCCCTCCCCTTGCGGGAGGGGTTGGGGGAGGGGTGGCGCACGCACATGGTTTGTGCCGGCGGCCCCCCTCCCCCCGGCCCCCTCCCGCAAGGGGAGGGGGTTAAGAGAACGGAGGACACCATGGACCACGTTGCCGACTGGACCGCCAACGCAGCCCTGCTGCACGAAACCTACCGCCCCGAGGACGAGCACGCCAACTGCGGCGTGGGCCTCGTCGCCTCCCTGGATGGCACGGCCCGGCGGGACGTGGTGCAGGCCGGTATCGACGCGCTGAAGGCCGTCTGGCACCGCGGCGCCGTGGATGCGGACGGCAAGACCGGGGACGGCGCCGGCATCCACATCGAAATCCCGCAGGACTTCTTCGCCGAGGTGATCCAGCGCGGCGGCGACACCCGGCCCAGCGAGCGCATCGCGGTCGGCATGGTGTTCCTGCCCAAGACCGACCTGGCCGCGCAGGAACGCTGCCGCACCATCGTCGAGACCGAAATCCTGAACTTCGGCCACACCATCTACGGCTGGCGGCAGGTGCCGATCGACGTGAGCTGCATCGGCGAGAAGGCCAACGCCACCCGCCCCGAGATCGAGCAGATCATGGTGCACAACAGCACCGGCGCGGACGAAGCCGCCTTCGAGCGCGACCTGTACGTGATCCGCCGCCGCATCGAGAAGCAGGCCATCGCCGCGCAGATCAACGAGATGTACATCTGCTCGCTGTCCTGCCGCTCGATCATCTACAAGGGCATGTTCCTGGCGGAGAACCTGACCGACTTCTACCCCGACCTGCTGGACCCGCGCTTCGTCAGCCGCTTCGCCATCTACCACCAGCGCTACTCCACCAACACCTTCCCCACCTGGCGGCTGGCGCAGCCGTTCCGCATGCTCGCCCATAACGGCGAGATCAACACGATCAGCGGCAACGTCAACTGGATGAAGAGCCACGAGACCCGGCTCTCCGACCCGGCGCTCGACCCGTACATCGAGGACGTCAAGCCCGTCATCCAGGCCGGCAGCAGCGACACCGCGGCGCTGGACGCAGCCTTCGAGCTGCTGGTGCGCGCCGGACGCGACGCGCCGATGGCCAAGGCGCTGCTGATCCCCGCCTCCATCAGCGTCGATGCGTCCATGAAGCAGGCGCACAAGGACCTGTTCCTGTACTGCAACGCCGTCATGGAGCCGTGGGACGGCCCGGCCGCCGTGGCCGCCACAGATGGCCGCTGGATGCTGGCCGGGCTCGACCGCAACGGCCTGCGCCCGCTGCGCTACAGCCTGACCCACACCGGGCTGCTGGTGGTCGGCTCCGAGGCCGGCATGGTCAAGTTCGACGAGCGTGACATCCGCGCCAAGGGCCGCGTCGGCCCCGGCCAATCGATCGCCGTCGATCTCGACACCGGCAAGTTCTACGGCGACGAGGAGATCAAGGACTTCCTCGCCGCCCGGCACGACTACGCCGCCTGGACCCGGCGCATCACCTCCATCGACAGCATCGTCAAGACCGACGCGCCAGAATCCAGCCAGATCAGCGGCGAGATGCTGCGCCGCCGCCAGCTCGCCGTCGGCATGACGCTGGAGGAGCTGGAGATGATCCTGCACCCCATGGTGGAGGACGCCGCCGAGGCGGTCGGCTCCATGGGCGACGACACGCCGGTCGCCGTGCTGTCCGAGCGCTACCGCGGCCTGCACCACTACTTCCGCCAGGCGTTCAGCCAGGTCACCAACCCGCCGATCGACAGCCTGCGCGAGACCCGCGTGATGTCGCTCAAGACCCGGCTCGGCAACCTCGGCAACGTGCTGGACGAGAACGCCGAGCAGTGCGACCTGCTGCAGCTGGAAAGCCCCGTGCTGTCCAACGCCGAGTTCGCCGCCATGCGCGGCTTCATGGGCCGCAACGCCTGCGTGATCGATTGCACCGTGCCCGTCGAGGCCGGCCAGATCGACCTGCGCGCCGCCCTGGAGCGCATCCGGCGCGAGGCGGAGGAGGGCGTGCGCGCCGGCTGCACCCACGTCATCGCCACCGACGAGGGCAGCGGGCCGCAGCGCGCCGGCATCCCGATGATCCTGGCCACCGCGGCCATCCACACCCACCTGGTGCGCTCCTCGCTGCGCACCTTCACCAGCCTCAACGTGCGCTCGGCCGAGTGCGTGGACACGCATTCCTTCGCCGTGCTGATCGGCGTGGGCGCCACCACCATCAACGCCTACCTGGCGCAGGAGAGCATCGCCGACCGCCAGCGCCGCTCCCTGTTCGGCGGCACCACGCTCACCGAGGCGATGCGCCGCTACAAGAAGGCGGTGGACAAGGGCCTGCTCAAGGTGATGTCCAAGATGGGCATCTCCGTCGTGTCCTCCTACCGCGGCGGCTACAACTTCGAGGCGATCGGCCTCTCGCGCGCCCTGGTGGCGGAGTTCTTCCCCGGCATGCAGTCCCGCATCAGCGGCATCGGCATGCCCGGCATCGCCCGCAACGTGCTCGCCCTGCACAAGGCGGCCTGGGACGAGGATGCGGTGACGCTGCCGGTCGGCGGGCTGTACAAGCTGCGCCGCCGCGGCGAGACGCACGCCTTCGAGGGCAGCCTGATCCACACCATGCAGACCGCCGTCGCCAACGACAGCTTCCAGACCTGGATGCGCTACAGCGAGGCGGTGCGCCGCCAGCCGCCGATCGCGCTGCGCGACCTGCTCGACTTCACCGAGGGCCACACCCCCATCCCGGCCGACGAGGTCGAGAGCATCACCGAAATCCGCAAGCACCTGATAGCACCCGGCATCTCGCTCGGCGCGCTCAGCCCCGAGGCGCACGAGACGCTGGCCATCGCGATGAACCGCATCGGCGCGCGCTCCGACAGCGGCGAGGGCGGCGAGGACAGCGAGCGGTTCAAGCCGCGCGCCAACGGCGACAACGCCAACTCCGCCATCAAGCAGGTGTCGTCCGGCCGCTTCGGCGTCACCGCCGAGTACCTGAACGCGTGCAGCGAGATCGAGATCAAGATCGCCCAGGGCGCCAAGCCCGGCGAGGGCGGCCAGCTGCCCGGCTTCAAGGTCACCTCGCTGATCGCCAAGCTGCGGCATTCGACCCCGGGCGTCACCCTCATCAGCCCGCCGCCGCACCACGACATCTATTCGATCGAGGACTTGGCGCAGCTCATCTACGACCTCAAGCAGATCAACCCGGAGGCCTTCGTCTGCGTCAAGCTGGTGGCGCGCTCCGGCATCGGCACCATCGCTGCGGGCGTCGCCAAGGCCAAGGCGGACGCCATCCTGATCAGCGGCCATTCCGGCGGCACCGGCGCCTCGCCGCAGACCAGCGTGAAGTACGCCGGCATTCCCTGGGAGATGGGCCTGACCGAGGCGCACCAGGTGCTGATGCTCAACCGCCTGCGCCACCGGGTGCGGCTGCGCACCGATGGCGGCATCAAGACCGGGCGGGACGTGGTGATCGCCGCCATGCTGGGCGCCGAGGAGTTCGGCATCGGCACCGCAAGCCTGGTGGCGATGGGCTGCATCATGGTGCGCCAGTGCCACAGCAACACCTGCCCGGTCGGCGTGTGCAGCCAGGACGAGACGCTGCGCGCCAAGTTCGGGGGCACGCCGGAGAAGGTCATCAACCTATTCTCCTTCGTGGCCGAGGAGGTGCGCAACATCCTGGCCAGCCTGGGCGTCAAGCGTCTGCGCGACGTGATCGGCCGCACCGACTACCTGCGCCAGGTCAGCCGCGGCGGCGAGTGGCTGGACGACCTGGACCTGAACCCGCTGCTGGTGCAGGCCGACCCGGGCGGCCACGCGCGCTACTGCACCGAGGGCCGCAACGAGGTGCCGGAAACCCTGGACGCCGAGATGATCGCGGATGCCGGGCCGCTGTTCGAGCGCGGCGAGAAGATGCAGCTGCAATACAACATCCGCAACACGCACCGCGCGATTGGCACCAAGCTGTCTTCCCGCATCACCCGCCAGTACGGCATGGCGGGCTTGCAGCCGGGCCACGTCACCGTGCGGCTGCGCGGCTCCGCCGGCCAGTCGCTGGGGGCGTTCGCGGTGCAGGGCCTCAAGCTGGAGGTGCTGGGGGACGCCAACGACTACGTGGGCAAGGGCCTGTCGGGCGCCACCATCGCGGTGCGGCTGGCGCCGTCCTCCGCCCTGGTCAGCCAGCACAACACCATCATCGGCAACACCTGCCTGTACGGCGCAACCGCCGGGCAGCTCTACGCTGCGGGCCAGGCGGGGGAGCGCTTCGCGGTGCGCAACTCGGGCGCCGTGGCGGTGGTGGAGGGCTGCGGCTCCAACGGCTGCGAGTACATGACCGGCGGCACGGTGGTGGTGCTCGGCGCGGTCGGCGACAACTTCGGCGCCGGGTTCACCGGCGGCATGGCGTTCATCCTGGACACGGACGGCATGTTCGACCGCCGCGCCAACCCGGACAGCATCGAGTGGCAGCGCGTGGCGCACCCGCATTGGGAAGGCATGCTGCGCGGCCTGATCGAGACGCACGCGCGCGAGACCAGCAGCCGCTACGCGGACGGGCTGTTGCACGACTGGCCCGGCACGCTGTCGCGCATCTGGCAGGTGGTGCCCAAGGGATTCGCCCAGTACCTGCCGGTGCCGTTGAGCGAGGCGGTGGAGGAGCGGCGCGCCTAGCAGGTCAGGGCTTCGCCCCGAACCCCACCAGAGGACGAAGTCCTCTGGACACCTGTTTACAAGCAACAGGGGTCAAGGGGACCCCGTCCCCTTGCGGGTGCAGGGCGGAGCCCTGCATTGGCGCGGCTCGGGGCGGATGCCATAACGCTAGGCCATGCGTTTGCTCTACCACCTGCCGCTCTCGCCCTACGCCCGCAAGGTCCGCCTGGTGCTGACGGAGAAGCGCCTCGCATTCGATCTGCGGGTCGAGAAGCCCTGGGACCGGCGGCCGGACTACCTCAAGGTCAACCCGTCCGGCACCGTGCCCACGCTGATGGACGAGGAACTCGCCGTCCCCGATTCGAGCGTGATCTGCGAGTACCTGGAGGAAGCCTACCCGGACACCCCGCTGCTGGGCCACACGCTGGCCGAGCGCGTCGAGGTCCGCCGGCTGGTCGCCTGGCTGGACGGCCAGTTCGCCCAGGAGGTGACCCGGCATCTCTACGGCGAGAAGATCGTCAAGCGCATGTCCGGCGCCGGGCAGCCGAACGCCTCCGCCCTGCGCGTCGGCTTCCTCAACCTCAAGACCCACCTGACCTACATCGGCTGGCTGGCGGAGACGCGGAAATGGCTGGGCGGCAGCGCCATCTCCCTCGTGGACATGGCCGCCGCCGCCCACCTGTCCACGCTCGACTTCTGCGGCGACGTGGACTGGTCGGTCAGTCAGCCGGCGCGGGACTGGTACGCCCGGATGAAGTCCCGCCCGTCCTTCCGCGCCATCCTGGCCGATCGCGTCCCCGGCGTGATCCCGCCGGAACACTACGCCGACCTGGACTTCTAGCTTCCGGAACAGGCGTCCAGGGAAGGGACGTTCCCTAGCGAGGCTGGGAGCGGCATCCGCACCTCGCTCGCTAGCCAGAAGCAGGAGTTACGGGCTCCAGCAGCCGCCGCACCACCTGGCAAATCTCGGACGGCAGATACGGCTTGGCAACGTAGGCGGCGTCGATACCGGACGCGCCATCGCCCGGCACGGGTGGCCGCCCCGTCATGAAAATCACCGGCAGGTTCGGCCGGTCCGCCCGTGCCGCCCGCGCCAGGGCATGACCGTCCAGGCTGCCCGGCAACTGGATGTCGGTCAGCAGGATGGCGATCGTCGGCTCGGCCCGCAGCAGCGTGAGCGCGTCGTCCCCGGAACCCGCTTCCAGCACCAGGTAGCCCTCGTCGGCCAGGACCTCGGAGAGCGTCATCCGGATGAGGAACTCGTCCTCCACCACCAGGACGGTGCGGGCGGCCAGGGCGGGCTGGTCATTGGTTGGCATGGTGCAACAACGCGGGGCGGCCCGGATCGTTCGGGCCGCGGCGCTCACATGCGGCCGTGCTCGTCCCGCTCGGGATGCCGCTCATGGCCGGGATTCGCCGCCTTGGTGCCGCCGCCGGGTTCGTCCAGCCCCGGCACCCGGTCCACGTCCGTGCCGCTCTCGATGGAGTCCGCCGCGTCGCCCTTGGCCGGGCCCTCGAAGTTCTCGGCGCCCGCCCGCGTGCCGCCGAACCGGTCGGCCCCTCCCGTATCCGGCTGACCCGGCACCTTGTGGTTGCCGGTGTCCTGCTCGTCGTCCGTGTGCTCGATCGACTCCTCGGTGTGCGGCTGCTTCACGGCGGCTCTCCTGCGTTGGCCGGGTGATAACGCCACCCGCCGCCAGGGTTGCGTTACTCGGGTTGCGTCACCCCGGTTCCGTTACCCGGCGGGCGCGAAGCTCTGCACCAGGCTGCCGGACACCAGCCGCCAGCCATCCACCAGCACGAAGAAGATCAGCTTGAACGGCAGGCTGATGCTGGCGGGCGGCAGCATCATCATGCCCAGGCTCTGCAGCACGCTGCCCACCACCATGTCGATCACCAGGAACGGCAGGTAGAGCAGGAACCCCATCTCGAAGGCGCGCCTTAGCTCGCCCACCAGGAAGGCGGGCACCAGCGCGCGCCAGGGCGCGCCGTCCGGCGTGTCCATGGCGGGCAGGTGCGCCACGTCCAGGAACATCTGCAGGTCCGCGCCGCGCACGTTGGCGGCCATGAAGCGGCGGAACGGCTCGGCGGCCAGCTGCAAGCCCTCGATCTCGCCCACCTTGCCGTCCGTCATCGGCAGCAGCCCGGCGGCGTAGGCCTGGTCCAGCACCGGCTGCATGACGAAGAACGTCAGGAACAGCGCCAGCCCGATCAGCACCGTGTTGGGCGGCACGCCCTGCGCGCCGATTGCCGCCCGCAGCAGGGAGAGCACGATCACGATGCGGGTGAAAGCCGTGACCATCACCAGCAGGCTGGGCGCCACCGAGAGCACGGTGATGAGCGCCGTGAGCTGCACGAGCCGCCCCGTGGCGCCCGCCTGGCCGGCGGCGCCCAGGTCGATGTTGACCGACTGCGCCATGGCCAACGATGGCGCCAGCAGCATGAGGGCGATGCAGGCCCACCCCATGCCCCCCCTTCTCATGCGGACGCCTCCGGCAGCCAGCCGACCACCTGGTCCTGCGGCCCGGTCAGCAGCAGCACGCTGCGCCCGTCGCACTGCACCAGCAGCAGCCGCCGCCGCGGGTCCAGCGCCAGCGAGCCTTGCACGCTCAGCCGGCCGGCAGCGCCGCCGGGCCGGGCGAAGCGGGTCATCCGGGCGAGCCGGCCGGACAGCAGGACCAGCAGCAGCACGGCCGCAAGCGCCGCGGCGGCCGGAAGCAGGGAAGGGACGATCATCGTGACTGAGGCCTTTTGCCTGAGTGGGTCATTCCTGGGGGGGAGGTCAGCGTGCGGCTTGCCCGCGCAGCGCCTCCGTCAGCTGGTCCGTCTCCGCCAGCAGGGCGAGCAGGTGGGGGCGCACCCGGCGGCCGATCTCCGGCGGCAGGTCCAGCGCCTTGGCGCAGAACAGCCCGACGCCGCGGTCCAGCCCCGCCATGTCCACCGTCCGGCCGTTCTCGACCAGCAGGCGGGCGATGCAGACCGTCCGCGCCAAGCCCTCGCCCAGGCTGATGGCGGCCTGCATGGAGGCGGCGTCGAAGCCGGCCTGGTCGAACGGGAGGAGCCCGGCGTCGGTCATGCCCGCCATGAAAGCAGCAAGGTCTTACCAAAACGTTGCGCCCCGCCGAATCGGCGCCGGCTTAACGCCCTGGCAACCATTGCGGCGCAAGCTGCCCCCCATGGACAAGGACGGCATGGGATTGTTCGACCTGGCGGAGCGGCGGCTCGCCTGGATCGACCGGCGGCAGGGCCTGCTGGCGCAGAACATCGCCAACGCCAACACGCCCGGCTACGTGGCGAAGGACGTGCAGCCCTTCGCGCAGACGCTGGCCAAGGCGCTGCCGGTCCTGGCCACCACCAGCCCGGGCCACATCGCGGGACCTGGCGGCATCCTGGGAACCGACCCGCGGCTGCGCCCGGCCGAACGCGCGCCGGACGGCAACGCCGTGTCCATGGACGACCAATTGGCCAAGGTGGCCCAAACCGATGACGCGCAGGCGCTGACGATGAACCTGTACCACAAGTACCTCGGCCTTTACCGCACCGTGATCGGCAAGTAGCCGTGGACCTCACCAAGGCGCTCGCCATCTCCGCCCGCGGCATGGACGCGCAAACCACGCGCCTGCGCGTGATCGCGGAGAACCTGGCCAACCAGGACACCACGGGGGACGCCCCCGGCGTGAACCCCTACCGCCGCAAGACCGTCACCTTCGAGCAGAAGATGGACGACGAGGTCGGCGCCGACACCGTGCGGGTGAAGCAGGTCGGCACCGACAAGTCCGCCTTCCCCTCGCACTACGACCCGGCGCACCCGGCGGCGGACGCGCAGGGCTACGTCCACACCCCCAACGTCAACAGCTTCGTGGAGGTGATGGATATGCGTGAAGCCCAGCGCTCGTTCAGCGCCAACCTCAACGTGATGGAAGTGACGCGATCCATGCTGACCCGAGCGATCGACCTGCTGAAATGAGCATCCCTCTCGTAACCGCCGCCACCGCGGCCGATGCCTACGCCCGCACCAGCGGCGGCCAGCCCGCCAGCCTCGAAGGCTTCGGCCAGGCGCTGACCCAGGCGTTGCAGGGCGTGGTCGATTCCGGCCACCAGGCGGACGCGCAGACCAGCGCGGCGCTGAGCGGCAACGGCAACCTGACGGACGTGGTGACGGCGGTGAACCGGGCGGAGCTGGCGCTGCAAACCACCACCGCCATCCGCGACCGGGTGGTGCAGGCCTACCAGGACATCATGAAGATGCCGATTTAGTGGGGCCGATCTGAGTGGGCGAGGGTGAGGTCGGCGCGGCCCTGCGCGACACGATGATGGTCGTGGTGAAGCTCGGCGGCCCCGTGCTGATCGCCGCCCTGGTCGTGGGCGTGGTGATGTCGCTGGTGCAGGCCATCACCCAGGTCAACGAGGCGACCCTGGCCTTCGTGCCCAAGATGCTCGTCGTCGTGGCCACCTTGACGCTCACCGGGCCGTTCATGCTGGCCACCCTGACCAGCTACACCCAGTCGCTGTTCGACCGGATGATCGTCGTCGGCGGCCTGTGATGGACGCCGCCGCCCTGGCGACCCTGCCGGGGTGGGCGTTCGCCTTCGTGCTGGTGCTGTGCCGCTGCGGCGCCGTGGTGATGCTGATGCCGGGCCTGGGCGAGGCGGAGCCCCCCGCCACCGTGCGCGCCGGCCTGGCCCTGGCGCTCGTGCTGCTGGTGCTGCCCGGCGTTGGCGCCCTGGCGGCGCCGGAGGGTTGGCACGCCGCCGGCATGGTGGCGGCGGAGCTGCTGTGCGGCGGCGTGCTGGGCTGGCTGGCCCGCTGCATCGCGCTCGCCCTGCCGATGGCGGGGCAGGTCATCTCCTTCATGCTGGGCCTGTCCAGCGTCATCAGCCCGGACCCGGCGCTCGGCCAGTCCAGCGCCATCATGCGGCTGTTCTCCCTGGCCGTCCCCGTGCTGGTGCTGGGCACGGGGCTGTGGGCGCTGCCGGTGGCGGCGCTGGCCGGCAGCTACGCGCTGGTGCCCCCCGGCCACCTGCTGCCGGTGGGGGACAGCGCGGAAGCGGCGGTGGGCGCGGCGGCGGAGGCGTTCGCCTTGGCGCTGCGCCTGGCCGCGCCGCTGGTGATCGCCAGCGTGGTGTGGCAGGCGGGCCTCGGCCTGCTGGCCCGGCTGGTGCCGCAGCTGCAAGTGTACTTCGCCGCCATCCCCGGCCAGATCGTCGGCGGGCTGGCGCTGCTGGCGCTGCTGGCCACCGGCATCGTGGAAACCTGGTCCGCCGCCGCGCGCGAAGGATTCGCCGCCCTACCCGGGCTGTAGCCAGTGGCGGACCGCGAGGACCAAACCGAGGCCGCCACCCCGAAGCGGCTGGAGCGGGCGCGCGAGCAGGGCAGCATCGCCCTGTCGCGCGAGGTGCCGGTGCTGGCCGGGCTGGGTGCGGCGACGCTGCTGCTGATGATGGCCGGCCCGAGCCTCGGCCGCGGCCTGGCGCTGCGGCTGGCGCCGATGCTCAGCCTGTCGCCGTCGCCCGACCCCGCCGCGGCGCTGCGGGCGGCGGTGATCGCGGCCGCCCTGCTGATCGGCCCGCTGGTGCTGGGCGTGATGGCCGCCTCCGTCGCCGGGTCCCTGCTGCAAACCGGCTTCCTGTTCAGCCCGGCCAAGCTGGTGCCCGACCTGGCCCGGCTCAGCCCGATGCGCGGCATCAAGCGCCTGTTCGGCGTCACCGGGCTGGTGGAGTCCGCCAAGTCGGTCGTGAAGCTCGGCGTGCTGGGCTTCGCCGCATATCACGTGCTGTCCGGCAGCCTCCCCGCCCTGCACGCCGCGGTGTCGTGGCAGGCCGGCCAGCTCGCCGACCGCATCGTGCGCGAGGTGCTGCAACTGATGCTGACCATGCTGGCCGCGCAGACCGTCATCGCCGGGGTGGACTGGTGGTGGGTGCGCCACCACCACGCCAGCGGCCTGCGCATGAGCCGGGAGGAGATCAAGCAGGAGTCGAAGGAAAGCGACGGCAACCCGGCGATCAAGCAACGGGTGCGGCAGATCCGCATGGCCCGGGCGCGCAAGCGGATGCTGGCGGCGGTGCCGAAAGCCACCGTGATCGTCACCAACCCGACCCATTACGCTATCGCCCTGGCATACGATCGTGCGAAAGGAGGGGCGCCGAAGGTGGTGGCGAAGGGAGTTGATGAAGTGGCAGCCCGCATCCGGGAGGTGGCGCGCGAGCATCGGGTCCCGCTGGTCGCCAATCCGCCGCTGGCGCGCGCGCTCTACCTGGTGGAGCTGGACGCGGAAATCCCGGCCGAGCACTTCAAGCTGGTGGCGGAGGTGATCGCCTACGTGTGGCGCCTGCGCACGCGGGCGGTGCGGTGAGCGTGGCGCGACGTCCGGCCAGGCGGGCCTGGCCCTGGCAGCGCCCGCCCCGCGCGCGGTTGCTGATCGAGCGGCTGGCCGCCCCGCTCGACGACATGCTGCAGGCGCTGGTGCAGGACTCCTCGGTGGGCGTCGCCATCATCGATCGGCAGGGCCGCCTGGTCCGCGTGAACGAGGCGCTGCGCCGCATGGTGGACCGCGAGTGCGACCTGTCGCCCGGCCGCCCCGCGCAGGACATCTTCTGCCACGACCGGCGCGACGCCGTGTGGCAGGGGCTGCTGCCGGCCTTGCAGGGCCGCCGTCCGCCGCACCGCTTCGTCTCCATGCTGCGGGGCAAGGGCGGCCTGGCCGAGCATACGGTGGAGGTCTCCGCCGTGGCGCTGCGCGAGGCCGACGAGCAGGTCAGCGGCGCCATCCTGCAATTCTGCGACATCTCGGCGCAAACCCTGCTGGAAGCGCAGCTGGCGCAAAGCCAGAAGCTGCAGGCTGTGGGCCAGTTGGCCGGCGGCATCGCCCACGATTTCAACAACCTGCTCACCGCCATCATCGGCGCGGCGGACGAGCTGCTGGGCCGCCAGCCGCCCGAGCCGGAGGTGGCGGAGGATTTGGAGCAAATCCGCACCAGCGCCGAGCGTGGCGCGGCCCTGGTGCGGCAGCTGCTGGCGTTCAGCCGGCAACAGACTTTGCAGCCCTGCGCCGTGTCGATCAACGACGCGGTGGAGGGGCTGTCCAGCCTGCTCCGCCGCCTGCTGATGAACAGCCCCGTCCGGCTGCATCTCGACCTGGAGCAGCCCGGCTGCACCGTGCGGGTGGACCCGACCCAGCTCGACCAGGTGCTGATCAACCTGGCCGTCAACGCGCGGGACGCGATGGGCGGCGGCGGCACGCTCACCGTGCGCACCGGCCACGTCAACCTCTACCGCGCCCTGGTTCATGGCGAGGAGCAGGTCCCGCCCGGGCGCTACGTGATGGTGGAGGTGCAGGACACCGGCGCCGGCATCCCGGCCGACGTGCTGCCCCGCATCTTCGACCCGTTCTTCACCACCCGGCGGGAGCGTGGCGGCACCGGGCTCGGCCTGTCCACCGTGCACGGCATCGTGCGCCAGTCCGACGGCTTCCTCGCGGTGGACAGCCTGGTGGGCCAGGGCACCCGGGTTCGCGTGTACCTGCCGCGGCTCGACGATCGCCAAGCCGCAGCGCCTCTCCCCGCCGCACCGGCTGCCAGCAGGCCGGACGCCGCGCTGCCGGCCGGCCAGGCGGGTGCCGGCATCCTGCTGCTGGTGGACGACGAGGACGGCGTGCGCCGGGTGGCCGCGCGGGCCTTGGGCAAGCAGGGCTGGACGGTGGTGAGCGCCGGGTCCGGGGAGGACGCGCTGGCACTGCTGGCCGAGCCGGGTGCGGCAGCCTCGCTCAGCCTCGTGGTGTCGGACGTAATGATGCCGGGCATGGACGGCGCGGCCCTGGTGCGGGCGCTGCGCGAACGCTGCCCCGGCCTGCCCGCCATCCTGGCGTCGGGCTATGCGCAGGAGGCGGTGCGGGGCGACCTGGCGGCGGAGGGCATCGCCTTCCTGCCCAAGCCGTACTCGTTGAAGGCGCTGCTGGCCGCCGTGGCCGCGCAGGCCGGGCGCGCGTAATTTCCTCTTAATTTCTTCCTGATCCGGTTTTGTTCTTGAGAACAAAGCGGGGGCACCTTATTAACAGAAGGCCGAACAAACCGGGTTGCCGGGCAGGCTGCCGCCCAGTTGCGGCCCCTGCCGCGCCACCATAGCATAGGGTCCCGCAGCCTTGCGGGCAGAAGGACGCACATGGACAGGACCAAGGCGCTGGACGCCGCACTCAGCCAGATCGAGCGGGCATTCGGCAAAGGCTCGATCATGCGGATGGGCGCGCGCACGGACGACCAGATCGACGTCATCTCGTCCGGCTCGCTCGGGCTGGACCTGGCGCTCGGCATCGGCGGCCTGCCGCGCGGGCGCATCGTCGAGATCTACGGCCCGGAAAGCTCCGGCAAGACCACGCTCGCGCTGCACGCCATCGCCGAGGCGCAGAAGCGCGGCGGCACCTGCGCCTTCATCGACGCTGAGCACGCGCTCGACCCGATCTACGCCCGCAAGCTCGGCGTGGACGTGGACAACCTGCTGCTCTCCCAGCCCGACGGCGGCGAGCAGGCGCTGGAAATCTGCGACACCCTGGTGCGCTCCGGCGCCATCGACATCGTGGTGATCGACAGCGTCGCCGCCCTGGTGCCGCGCGCCGAGCTGGAGGGCGAGATGGGCGACACCCATGTCGGCCTGCACGCCCGGCTGATGAGCCAGGCGCTGCGCAAGCTGACCGGCAGCGTCTCCAAGTCCAAGACCATGCTGATCTTCCTGAACCAGATCCGCCTCAAGATCGGCGTCATGTTCGGCAACCCCGAGACCACCACCGGCGGCAATGCGCTGAAATTCTACGCCTCCATCCGCATGGAAATCCGCCGCATCGGCCAGATCAAGGACCGCGACGAGGTGACCGGCAACCAGACCCGGGTGAAGGTGGTCAAGAACAAGCTCGCCCCGCCGTTCCGCCAAGTCGAGTTCGACATCATGTACGGCGAGGGCATCAGCAAGCGCGGCGAGCTGATCGACCTTGGCGTCAAGGCGGCCGTGGTGGAGAAGTCCGGCGCCTGGTTCTCCTTCGACAGCCAGCGCATCGGCCAGGGCCGGGAGAACGCCAAGACCTTCCTCAAGGACCATCCGGACGTCGCCGTCACCATCGAGAAGCGGGTGCGCGACCAGTCCATCGTGGTCGAGAAGGCGATGATCACCCCGCCCGAGGAAGGCGAGGACGCCGAAGCCGCGGAGTGAGTCTGGACGGCGCGGACCTCGAGCTGGTCGAGGCCGCGCGCGCCACCCTGCTCAAGCACTACCGCCCCCACTGGCACACGGTGGGAGCGGCGATGCGCTCGCGCGACGGCCGGGTCTGGACGGGGCTGCACCTCGGCGCCACCGTCGGCCGCCTGTCGGTCTGCGCCGAGGCGGTGGCGCTCGGCCGCGCCATCCTGGAGGGCGACGGCACGGTGGCGTGCGCCGTGGCGGTGCGCCATCCGAAACCCGACGAACCGGTGCAGGCTGTCGCCATCGTGCCGCCCTGCGGCGCGTGCCGCGAGATGCTGACCGATTTCGACCCGGCGGCCGACGTGATCGTGCCCGGCCCGCACGGCCCCGTGCGCATGGCGGTGCGGCTCCTGCTGCCGCTGCCATATCAACGCTGAACCCATGGAACAGAGCGTGCACGCGCGCGTTCACCCCCACATGAGCACGAACCCGAAGACCCCCCCCGCCGATGATACCCCCTCCAACACCGTCAAGGACCCGGATGACTGGACCACCGGAGACGAGAGCATGACCGGCGCCCAGGCCTCCTACCTCAAAACGCTGAGCGAGGAGGCCGGCGAAGAGTTCGACCCGTCGCTGAGCAAGGCCGCCGCCTCCAAGCGCATCGACGAGTTGCAAGGCAAGACCGGCCGGGGCAAGTCCCACTAGGCCGGCCGCGTGAGCGAGGCCGCCCTCTACCGGCTCGGCCAGGCGTTGCAGGCGGACGGCTACCGCTTCGTCACGCCGACGCCGCTGACCCATGCGCGGGTCAACGCGCGCGCCGGTAACGCCCAGGCTCGCAGCATCGCGGACATCTTCGGCTGGAGCCGTCCGTTCCAGGACGGCACCCTGCCGCCCGCCTTACTGGCGCTGGCGCAGGAAGCCGGCGCGGTGGCCCGCCACGGCGACGGCTGGCGGCCCCTGCTGCGGCTGTCCAGCCTGGAGGGGCTGCTGTTCTGGCACTCGGCCTACCCCACGGAGGACCCGTCTGCCGTGTTCTTCGGCCCGGACACCTACCGCTTCGCCGCCGCGGTGAGCCATCTGCTGGAGGCCGGCCGGCCACTGCGTCGCGCCGTCGATGTCTGCTGCGGCGCGGGCCCCGGCGCCTGCGTGGTCGCCCGCGCCCGGCCCGGCGCGCACGTCCTGGCCACCGACATCAATCCCGCCGCCCTGTCGCTCGCCCGCGTCAACGTCGGCATGGCCGGGCTCGACGCAGTGGAAACCCGCCACAGCGACCTGTTCGCCGCCCTGGACGGCGCGTTCGACTTGGTGGTGTCCAACCCGCCCTACCTCGCCGACCCGGCGGAGCGCACCTACCGCCACGGCGGCGGTGAGCTCGGCGCCGGGCTGTCGCTCGCCATCGTGGAGGCGGCGCTGCCCCAGCTGGCGCCCGGCGGCACGCTGCTGCTCTACACCGGTGCCGCCATCGTGAACGGGCACGACGCTTTCCGTTCGGCCGTGGCTGGCCGATGTGTGGCCCACGCCGTGTCATGGGAATATCATGAGGTTGACCCTGACGTGTTCGGCGAAGAGTTGCTCCACGGCCCTTATGTCGAGGCCGACCGAATAGCAGCCGTGGTCCTCACGGCGACGAGGGATGGATAGTCAGCATGCCGGATGGTTACACTGTGCCCGACGCCCTGGCACTGGACGCCCTGGGCTTCCAGGCGCGCCTTGCCCACTTTAACGCCGCCCGCTTCAACCCCGCGCTGCCCACCGCCGGCTGGCGCGAGGACATCGACGCGTCGGCGGAGCATCTGCGCGAAGAGGGCGAGTGGCTGGAGCAGTGCCGCGCCGCCGTCGCCGCCCGCGCCGCCGAGGCGCCGCGGGACGCGGACGGCTTCGTCGCCTGGTTCGAGGCGCTGGAGCAAGCCGGCCCCGGCCAGGGCGACCCGCTGTTCCCCTGGCTGGCCGACCACGCCGACATGGACGAGATGCGCTGGTTCCTGACCCAGGAGGTCGCGGGCGAGGCCGGCTTCGACGACCTCGCCGCCATCACCCAGGTGAAGCTGCCGCAGCAAGCCAAGCTGGAGCTGGCCCGCAACTACTGGGACGAGATGGGCCGCGGCAACCCGAAGGGCATGCACGGCCCCATGCTGGAGGTGATTGCCGACCGGCTGGGCCTGCGCCCCACCATGGCGACCACGGTGCCGGAATCCCTGGCGCTGGCCAACACCATGGCCGGCCTCGCGTGCAGCCGGCGCTACGCCTACCACTCGGTCGGCGCATTAGGCGTGATCGAGCAGACCGCCCCCAGCCGCGCCATCCTGGTGGCGCGCGGCCTCAAGCGCCTCGGCGTGCCGCCAGAGGACCGCCACTACTTCGACCTGCACGCCGTGCTGGACGTGAAGCACTCCGAAGCCTGGAACGCCGAGGCGCTGCACCCGCTGGTGGCCGGCAACCCCGCCGTCGCCCCCGCCATCGCCGAGGGCGCGCTGATGCGGCTGGAAGCCGGGGCCGCCTGCTTCGAGCGCTACCGCATCGAGCTGTGGCAGAACGGCGCGGCCCAGATAGGCGAGCAGGCCGGCGAGGCGGCCGAGCCGTCCGGCCGGCGCGGGTTCTGCGTCCGCTGAAGGCACGGTGAGAGTCCTCGCCGTCGGGCTGCGCATCTACCTCGGCGACCTCTACCTCAGCCTCATGCGCGAGGGCCACGAGGTCCGCGTGTTCGCCGCCGACTCGGCGGAGCAGCGGGCCTTCGGCGGCATCATCGAACCGGTGGCGGATTGGCGGGCCGAGCTGCCCTGGGTCGGGCGGGACGGCATCGTGCTGTTCGAGGGCGTCGGCCAGGGCGCGGTGCAGGACGCCCTGCGCGCCGATGGCTACCGGGTGGTCGGCGGCAGCGCCTTCGGCGACCGGCTGGAAACCGACCGCGCCCTCGGCCAGTCCGTGCTGGCAGAGGCCGGCCTGCCGGTCGCCTGGAGCCAGGCCTTCGCCGGCCCGGCTGAGGCGCTCGCCTGGCTGGCAGCTCATCCCGGCGCCTACGTGCTGAAATACGACGACAACGCCCACGCGACCTTCGTCGGCGAGCACCCGGCGGGCGCGGACCTCGCCTACGTCCTGCGCCGCCACCCCGGCGCCAGGCGGGTGCTGCTGATGGAGCGGCTGCCCGGCGTCGAGGTGGGCATCGGCGCCTATTTCGACGGCCGCCAGTTCCTCCGTCCCGCCTGCATCGACTTCGAGCACAAGCGCTTCTTCCCCGGCGACCGGGGGGAGATGACCGGCGAGATGGGCACCCTGGCCTCCTACGAGGGAGCCGACCGCCTGTTCGAGGCCACGCTGAACCGGGTGGCGCCGCTCCTGGCCACCGCCGGGCACGTCGGCTACGTCAACCTCAACCTGATGGTGGACGGGCGCGGCGCGTTCCCGCTGGAGTTCACCTGCCGCTTCGGCAACCCCGGCTTCGCCATCCTCGCCGCCATGCAGGCGGATGGCTGGGGCGACCTGCTGCAGCGCATGGCCGCCGGCGCCGGCGGCCGCTTCCGCACCGTGCCCGGCTGGGCCGTCGCCATCGTGCTGACCATGCCGCCGTTCCCGGCCACCGCCGACGCTGGCCCGGCGGACGACGCCCCCGTGTTCTTTCACGCCGAACCCGGCGGGGCGGAGCAGCCGCACTACCATTTCGTGGACATGCGGCGCGAGGGCGGCCAGTTGCTCGCCCACCGCCGCTCCGGCCACCTGATGATCGTGACCGGCACCGGCCCCGACGTGCCGGCCGCCCAGGCGGCGGCGCACGCCCGCGCCGCCAACGTCATCGCCCCCGAGTTGCGCTGGCGCGACGACATCGGCGCGCGCTTCCTCGCCGCGGACGGCGCGGCGCTGCGCCGGCTCGGCTGGCTGTGACGGAGGCCATCGCCCTGGCGCTGGACGGCATCATCTCGCCGCAGGTGGCGCTGTCCCGGCTGCTGCTCGGCGGCGCGGACGCCGCCGGCATCGCGGCCCTGGTCGCGGCGGCGCGGCCCGACCCCGCCACCCCCGCCTGGCACGCGCTTGCCGCCCTGCTGGACGGCCGCGCCGCGGAGCTGGACCGGCTGGCGGGCGAGATCCGCACCACCGGCAGCGACCATGCGGCGATGGGCGGCGTGGCCGGCATCGCCGCCTTCTTCGACCGCGCCGTGGCGCACTCGCCCGAGGCCGGCGTGGCGCTCTACTCCCTGGGCGACCCGGCGATCCTCCAGGCTGCCACGGCGGAGATTGTGGCCTGGCTGCACGCCGGGCGCCTGCTGCCCCCCGGCGCCGCCGTGCTGGACCTGGGCTGCGGCATCGGCCGGGTGGCCGCGGCGCTGGCCCCGCATTGCCGCTCGGTGCTGGGGCTGGACGTGTCCGCCGGCATGGTGGCGGAGGCGCGGCGGCGACACGGCGGCCTCTCCAGGCTGCGCTTCGCCGTGGCGGACGGCACGGCGCTGCCGCCGGGTCCGTACGACCTGGCGCTGCTGGTGGACAGCATGCCGTACATCTTGCAGGCCGGGCTTGCGGAAGCGGCCATGCAGGGCATCGCGGCCAGCCTGCGCCCGGGCGGCGCCGTGGCGGTGCTGAACCTGTCCTACGGCCGGGACGCGGCGGCCGACCTGGCCGATGCCGGCCGTTGGGCTGCCGCCCATGGCTGGTCGGTCGAGGCCGCGCGGCCGTTCGCGCTGTGGGACGGCGCGGCCTTCGTGTTCCGCCCCGCCGCCTGAATCGCTGCCTGCGGCAGGCGAGGGGCAACGAAAGCCCTCTCTCGCCGTTACGAAGCCGGGCCAGCCGCCGCCTCGCGGCTGCCGCACCCGCCCGCCGCTGCGTGGGACGTTCGTGCAGCCCGACCTGGGATGACCGCCATGAACCGCATGCTCGCCTGCCTGTTGCTCCTCTCCAGCCTGCTTTTTTCCAGCTTGGCCGGCCCGGCCCGCGCCGCCACCCTGGCCGGGGTCACGCTGCCGCCGACCTACCCGGTGGGCGGCCAGCCGCTCAGCCTGAACGGCATCGGCCTGCGCACGTTCACCATCCTTGCGGTCAAAGGCTACGTGGTTGGCTTGTACCTGGCGCAGCCGAGCCACGACTCGCAGGCCATCCTGGCATCTCCGACGCCGAAGGTGTTGCTGCTGCAATTCTTGCGGGATGCCTCCAAGGCCGAGGTCGAGAAGGAGTACCGCAATGGAGAGCAGACGAACTGCGCCGCGGGCGGCTGCAACCCGGCGGACGCGGCGGATTTCGAGCGCCTGATCGCCGCGGCCCCCGCGGTGAAGGAAGGCGACACCTCGACCTACGTGTTCACCAGCAAGGGTGTCCGCGTGCTGGCCAACAACCAGCTGGTCGGCGAGTTCAACAACCCCGACCTGGCCAACCGCCTGCTCGCCGGCTTCATCGGCGCCCACCCGCCTTCGCAAGCCTTGCGCAGCCAGCTGCTGGGGCTGCCCCCCGGATAAGCCGAACCCCTTGGCGCCGGCCACTGTCCCGTTGCGCCAAGCCTGAGGCGCCGACGGTCTTGCATACTTCGCCCATAGTACACCGTCATGCCCGGACTTGACCCGGGCACCCACGCGAGGGCAGCGCACGGGCTCCTGGCCGCCTTGGCGTTGGCGCCAGCAACGGTCCGCCCCGGTTGCGCCGCCGCGGCGTGGGTGCCCGGATCACGTCCGGGCATGACGGTGCTTGAAGG
>CAXTJU010000059.1:0-20610 GCA_964244655.1 uncultured Acetobacteraceae bacterium
CGCCGGGCCTGCGCGCAGCAGCGCCAAAATCGCGTCCGGGTCGTTGGCGGCGTCGATCGCCGGCACCAGCACAGCCGCATCCGGCAGGGTGGCGGCCCAGGCGCGGGCGGCGGCATGGATGCGGCCCGCCTCGCCGCTGCCCAGGGCGGCGCGCAGCCGGTCCACCCGGGCCAGGCCGAGCAGGCCCCGCAGCTCGCGCGCCACGGCAGCGAACAGCAGGCCGAACCCGGCCGCGGCCACGGCCAGCGTCAGCCAGCCGAGCCAGGCCGCCCGGTCGAACTGCGCCGCCACGAAGTTGGCCGTCTGCAACGCGGCCAGCCCCACTGCGAGCACGGCGATCCCGGCCAGGGCCAGCCCGGCGCCGCCCGCGCGCGGCGCCGGGTCCGGCATCGGCTCGGCGGCCAGCGGCGCCGGCTCCAGCCTGGGCGCCGCCGCGTCCTCGATCACCACCCGCGGTCCGGAGCCCCTCACAGCAGGTCCTCCAGCAAGAACGCGAGCAGCGCGTCCAGCCCGAGCTGCGGGGCGCCGGCGCGGCCCGCGCCGGGCAGCCGGGTCGGCTCGAAGTCCGGCAGGTCGAAGAAGTCGCCGGCCCAAAACGCGTCGTCCGGCGGCGCGTCCGGCACCTCGCCGGGGTAGGACAGCCCGACCCCCTGCCCCGCGATGCGCCCGCGCACCGCCGACACGCTGCGGCCCTCCAGCTGCAAGGTCGCGTCCTCGGTGCACTTGATGGACGCGATGGCGAAGTGCTGCGCCGCCACGTCGCCGCCGGCGGGGGTGAGCGCCGCCATCAGCGCCCGCAGGTTGCCGCGCTGCCGGCTGGCGACGTGGTCCGCCTTGGTCGCGGCGTAGGCCACCCGGCGGATCACCGGGGGCGGCCGGCGCAGCGCCAGCAGCGCGGCCAGGGCGTCCGTCCAGGAGAACCGCCATCGCAGCGACCCGGCGGCGGCGGCGAGCGCGGAGCGGGCATCCGCGAAGCTGTCCCGCCCGGCGTGCAGGGCGGAGAGCAGGTCCGCCAGCACCACCATGCGGTCCAGGTGCCCGAACAGGGGGGACACCAGGTCCGCCCGCACCGCATCCCGGTAGGCGTCGTACCGCTCCGCCAGCAGCTGCGCGAGGCCACCCTGCCCCCGCATCGGGAAGAACGCCGTCCAGGGCGGCTCCGCGCCGGGCGCCGGCATCAGGAACCGGCCGGGCTGCAAGAAGGCGAGGCCCTCCTCGTCCCGCAGCCGGTGCAGCGCCGCGCGATACAGCCGATGCCCCGCCGCCGCGAGCGCCTCGTCCCGGGGCGACCCTGCGGGCAGGCCGGCCAGGAAGTGCAGGAACGGCCGCGCCGTGCCCCGGCCCTCGATGCGGCGCAGCACGCTGTCCGACCAGGCGGTGAAAGGGGTGGCGAGCAGCGGCAGGTCCAGCAGCCACTCGCCCGGATAGTCCAGCAGCTCCAGGCGGATGGTCCGCGGCGGCAGGGCGCTGGCCAGCCCGGCGCGCGGCAGCGTCAGGTCCAGCGCCAGCAAGGACACGGCCGCGGTGCGGGCGGGCCAGGCAGGCGGATCGGCGGCCAGCGCGCGCAGATGCGCCGCCTCGTCGAACCGGGGCAGCGCGCCGGCGCCGGCCGGGGCGAGGCGGACGCCCAGCCGACGACCGCCCAGCCGGGCCGCCAGCGCAGGCAGCGTCGGCGACCCGGCGCCGAACGCCAGCAGGTTGCTGGCCAGCGAGGTGAGGAAGGCGGTCTTGCCGGCCCGCGCCAGCCCGGTCACGCCGATGCGGACGGTGCCGCCGACGAATCCTGCCAGGGTCGGGCCGGCGAGCGGCGCCGCCAGGCCCGGGATCAGTTGGCGCGTTCGATCAGCTCGATCTTGTAGCCGTCCGGGTCCTCGACGAAGGCGATCACGGTGGTGCCGTGCTGCACCGGCCCGGCCTCGCGCGCCACCTTGCCGCCGCCCGAGCGCACCGTCTCGCACGCCGCCGCCACGTCCGGCACGCCGACCGCCAGGTGGCCGAAGCCGCTGCCGATGTCGTACGCCGTGTCCTGGTCCCAGTTGTGGGTCAGCTCGATCTCGGCCTGGTCCGGGTTGCTGGCATAGCCGACGAAGACGAGGGTGTAGCGGCCGCCGGGCACCTCGTTGCGGCGCAGCACCTCCATGCCCATCAGCTTGGTGTAGAAGCCGATGCTCTTGTCCAGGTCTTTCACGCGGATCATCGTGTGCAGGAAGCGGCTCATGGCGTCTCTCCGTCGGATGGGTCCAGGCCGAGCAGGAACAGCCCGGCGGCGTCGGCCCGCGCCACGCATGACGCCCGGTCGGTGAACAAGGTTCCGCCCGCCTCGAAGGCGATGCCGCGCAGCCCGGCGGCGGCGGCGGCCTCCACCGTGCGCGGGCCGAGCGTGGGCAGGTCGGCGCGGCGGTCCTGGCCGGGCTTTACCAGCTTGACCAGCACCCCGCCCGGCCCGGCCCGCCGCAGCCCGGCGGCGCGGGCCAGCATGGCGTCCGTCCCCTCGATCGCCTCCACCGCCAGCACGATGCCGCCCTGCACCACGCAGCCCTGCCCCACGTCCACCGTCCCCAGCGCGCGCGCCACGGCGGCGGCGCGGGCGATGTCGGCCATGGCCTCCGCATCCGGGGCGGCGGCGCTGAGCAGGCCGCGCGGGCCCACCGCCTCCGTCAGCACCTCGTGCGCGCCGACGACGCGGAAGCCCTCCTCGCCGAGCACCCGCACGATGGCGGCCAGCAACCCGTCATCCCCGGCGAAGGCGGCGCGGCCGATGCGGGCCAGCAGCCGCGCGCCCTCCGCATCGGGCCGCAGGTGCAGCAGGTTCGGCCGGCGCACCGGGCCGATCAGCACCACGTCGCGGCAGGCATTGGCGCGCAACAGGCCGAGGACGCGGCCGGCGGCCCCCAGGCGGGCGCTGGCATGCGGATAAGCGGCGAGCAGCCCCAGCTCCGCGTAGCCTTCGAGCGCCACCGCGAATACGGGCCGCCCCGCCGCCCGCGCCGCCGCCGCCACCCGCGCCGGCAACGGCCCGCCGCCTGCGATGATACCCAGGGCGCCAGGCGCGGCTGGCGGCGTCAGGAGGCCACCCTCACGTCTCGTCCTCCGCCGCCAGCGCCGTGCGGATCAGGCCGCGCTTGCTGGGGGCGCCGATGAAGGCCAGCATCTCGGCCACCAGGGGATCGCCGGCATGCTCCGTCCGCACCGCTTCCAGCCGCTGGGCGAACACGCCCTCGCCGCCGAACAGCGTGCGGAAGGCGGCGCGGATGGCGTGCAGCCGGGGCCGGTCCACGCCGCGGCGGCGCAGGCCGATCACGTTCAGCCCCGCCAGCCGCGCCCGGTTGCCGATGACGCTGCCGAACGGGATCACGTCCGCCTCCACCCCCGACACGCCGCCCACCATGGCGCCACGGCCGATGCGGACGAACTGGTGCAGCGCCGCCGACCCGCCGATCACCGCGCCGTCGCCGATCTCGACGTGGCCGCCCATCACCACGTTGTTGGCGATGATGACGCCGTCGCCGAGCGCGCAGTCATGCGCCACGTGGACCACGGCCATCAGCAGGCAGTCCGCCCCCACCCGCGTCACGCCGGAGCCGGTGACGGTGCCGCGGTGGATGGTGCAGTGCTCGCGAATCTGCGTGCGCGGGCCGATCTCGCAGCGGGTCGGCTCGCCCTTGTACTTCAGGTCCTGCGGCGCCAGGCCCACGGTGCAGAACGGGTACAGCACCGCGCCCTCGCCGATGCTGGCATGGCCGTCCACCACCACGTGGCTGACCAGCCGGGTGCCCGCGCCGATGCGGACATGGGGGCCGACCGTGCACCAAGGGCCGATGCTGACGCCGTCGGCGAGCTCGGCGCCTTCGGCCACGATCGCGGTCGGGTGGATGGTCAACGCCGGGCCTCGCGGCGCACGATACGGAGCATGGCTTCACCCTGGGACGCGCGGGAACCATGCGACGGCACGGCCGGACCCGCCAAGAAAAGCATTGTTACGCCGCCGCTACCCGAGTGGCGACGACGCCTCGGGCCGGGCGGGCGGGCTGTGCATGATCATGGCGGCAAACGTCGCCTCGGCGACCGAGACGCCGTCCACCGTCGCGTTGCCGTGGAATTTCCACACATTGCCGCGGTTGCGCTCCTTGGACACCGCAAGGCGTAGCTGGGCGCCGGGCAGGACCGGGCGGCGAAACTTAGCGCTCTCGATGGTCATAAAATAAACCAGCTTGCCGGCCGCGTCCGCCCCCAGTGTCTCCACCACCAGCACAGCGGCCGTCTGCGCCATGCTCTCGATGATGAGCACGCCGGGCATCACGGGATGGCCGGGGAAATGGCCCTGGAAGAACGGCTCGTTCACCGAGACGTTCTTGATGCCCACCGCCGACTGGTCGAGCACCACGTCCACCATGCGGTCAATCATCAGCATCGGGTAGCGGTGCGGGATGGCGTGCATGATGCGCGCAATGTCCAGCACGCCCCCGGCCGGCTCGGCCGTGTCCATGTTCAGCCCTCGGCGCCGCGTCGCGCGGCCAACTTGCGCAACGTCGCCACCGTGCGGAAGAACTCGCGCACCGGCATGGCGGGCGCGCCCAGCACGTCCGCGCCGGCGGCAACGTCCCGCATCACGCCGGCCTGGGCGCCGATGCGCGCCTTGGCCCCGATCCGAAGATGCCCGATGAGGCCCGCTTGCGCCGCAACCACCACGAAATCCTCTAGAACGGTGGACCCCGAAATACCTGCCTGCGACACGACGATGCAGCAGCGGCCGAGGCGGACGTTGTGCCCGATCTGCACCAGGTTGTCGAGCCGCGACCCGGCGCCGATCACAGTGTCCTGCGCCGACCCGCGGTCGATGGCGCTGTTCGCCCCCACCTCCACGTCGTCCTCCAGCACCACCCGGCCGAGCTGCGGCACCGTCACGAAACCGGCCGGCCCGACCGCGAAGCCGAACCCCTCCTGCCCCACCCGCGCGCCGGGATACACGTACACCCGCGCCCCCAGCACGGCATGGCTGACGGTCGCCAACGCGCCGACCCGGCAATGCGCGCCCATCCGCACGCCCGCCCCCACCACGGCGCCCGGGCCGATGCGGCAGTGCGGCCCGATCTGCGCGCCCGCGCCGATCACCGCCAGCGGGCCGATCTCGGCCGTCGCGTCCACCTGCGCCGCCGGATCGACCACCGCGGCAGGATGGATGCCCGGGCTGGCCGGCGGCGGCGGGTGGAACAGCGCCGCCACCCTCGCCCAGCCGAGATAAGGCTCCACCGTCACGATCGGCACCGTCCCGGCGGGCACGCGGCCGGCCATGCTGGGGTGCACGATGACCGCCCCGGCCCCCGTTGCGTCCAGCAGCGGCGCGTACTGGCGGTTGTCCAGGAAGCTCACATGGTCGGGCCCGGCGGACTGCAGCGGCGCCACGCCGTGCAGCATCAGCGCCGCGCCGGGACCCGCCTCGCCGCCCGCCGCCGCGATCACGGCGGCGAGCGGGTGGGGGCCGGTACGCCCGAAGAAGCGCGGGTCGGCGGCCCCGGTCCCGGCTTGGGTCCCAGCCTGCATCACGGACGGCTCAGCGGCGGGCTGCGGGCGGGGTCGGCGGCGCCGAGGCCGGAGTGGGCGCGGTCGCCGGGGGAGCCGCCGCGGCCGCCTGCGCCAGCGGCGAGACGCCATCGGGCGGGATGGCGATGCTCGGCATCACCTTGTTGAGCTGCTGCGTCACCTGCTCGGTGATGTCGAACTCGTTGACGTTCAGCGCCACCTGCGCCCGGTGCAGCACCAGGTTCATGCCCCGGCTCTCGGCCACCTGGCGGATCACCGCGATCAGCGTCCGCTCGATCTGGCCGAGCGAATACTGCGCCGTCTCTTGGATGATGCGGTTACGCTCGCGGAAGCTCTTCTGCGCCTCCGTGATACGGTCCTGCAGCGACTGCTCCTTGGCGTGCAGCTGCTCGGGCGACAGGCTGGCGCGCTGGGCGGCGAGCTGCTGCTGCAGGTCGCGCCAGGCGGCCTGCTCCTTCTGCGCGTCCTCGTTCAGCTTCTGGCGGCGCTCGCCAATTGTCTGCTCTACCTGCTTGGAGGCGGTGGCGGCGCGCATGATGTCCGGCACGCCGAGCACGCCGACGACCACGGTGGGCGGGGCGGCCCCCTTGGGCAAGGCCGGCAGGTCCGGCACCGGCAGGTTGGGCATCTGCGCCAAGGCTTGGTCTCCCGCCTCGCCCGCATCCGCCCCGCTGACGCCGGGCATGCCGGTAGGCAGCTGCACGGGCGGCGGCGGCGGCAACGCCTGGGCCGAGGGCGCCGGCCCGTGCGGGGCCGTGCGGGGGGCGGCAGCCGGAGCGGCCTGCTTTGGGGCCGCCGGCTGCGGCGGGATGAAGTAGCCCTGCGCCAAAGCCTGCCCGGCGCCTGGCAGCAGGGCCGCGGCGGCGAGGGCAGCAGCCAGCCGGAGTGGGGAATGCATGATCTTGGTGCTCAATTCAGAACCTCGTGCCGAAACCGAACCGGAAGAACTGGGTCTGGTCGTACCGCCTCTTCACCACCGCCTGCGCCAGGTCAACGTTTATCAGGCCGAACGGCGACTTCCACGACACGCCCACGCCGGCGCCGACCCGCGGCGTCAGGTCGTTGGCGCCGGAAAGCTGCTGCGTAATGCCGCCGGGCACGACGTTGTTGTAGAAGTCCCGCGCGAACAGCGCGCCGGAGGACTTGACCTGGGCCAGGCCGCCCACGTCCACGAAGCTGCGGCCAGACAGGCCGAGATCGGCCGAGATCGGCAGCGGGAAGCGCAGCTCGCTAGACTGAGTGTAGATCAGCTTGCCGCCCACGCTGTCGCTGCCGAAGATGACGCTTGGGCGCGAAGCCGAGTCGGTGGTCGGGACCGAGTGCGGCCCGGCGCCGCCGGACTGGAAGCCGCGCAGGTTATCGCCGCCGAGGAAAAACCGGTCGATCAGGTTCTCCTGCCGGTTGATCGGCACCAGGTAGCCCGCGCTGCCAGACAGCGCCACGCCCCAGTCGCTGTCGCCGGTGTAGCGCTCCAGCGGGATGAAGTAGGTGCCGTCGATCTTGGCGCGGACGTACTTGGTCGAGCCGCCAAGGCCTGCGAAGTCCACGCCCAGGCGGGTGATAAAGCCGTTGTGCGGATCGACCCGGCTGTCGCGGTAGTCCAGCGTCAGGGTCTGGCCAATCTGTGACAGGAACGTGCCGCCGGACTGATTCTGGATGTACAGGCTGGCGTTGCTGTTGACGTTGGTCACGTTGCGGGACACGGCGGAGTAGGTGAGCGCCTGCCGCAGGTGGTCGCTGATCTCATAGCCTAGCCGCAGCGCGCCGCCGACCCGGCTCTCGTTGTAGTTCGAGATCTGCTGGTTGTTGTTCTGCACGTCGAACACGTCGATGCCGCCAACCAGGTTGCGGTCGAACAGGTAGGGGTCGGTCAGGGAGAAATCGACCTCCGAGCGCCGCTGCGCCAGCACGCCCGACAGGCTCGAGTCGAGGCCGGTGCCGACTAGGTTCTTCTCGCGCAGCCCAGCGCTGACCAGCGCGCCCGCATCCGTCGAGAAGCCGCCGCCCAGGCTGATCTCGCCGGTCGCCTTCTCGTCCACCACCGCCGTGACCACCGTCTTGTCCGAGCTGCTGCCGGGGGCCGAGGTGATGTTGACGGTGTTGAAGTAGCCAAGATCGGTCAGCCGCTGGCGCGAGCGGCGGATGGCGGCGGCGTTGAACGCGTCGCCCTCCGCCATCTGCATCTCGCGGCGGATCACCTTGTCCTTGGTGCGGCTGTTGCCCTCGATGTCGATCCGCTCGACATACACACGCGGCCCCTCCGTCACGTCGAACACCAGATCGACCGTGTGCTTGGCCGGGTCCCGGGCGATGCGGGGGCGGACCAGGACGAAGTTGTAGCCGCGCGCCTGCACCGCGTCCTGCAAGGCATCCACGGAACGCTCGACCGCCTCGCCGTCGTAGATCTGCCCCTTCTCCTGCTCCACGGCCGGCAGCAGGTCGGCGCCCTTGAGGTTGGGCAGCCGCGACTCAATGGTGATCGAGTTCACGGTGTAGCGCGCGCCCTCGCTCAGCGTGAAGGTGACCAAGAACGCGCTATGGTCGGGCGCCAGCTCGGCTGTAGCGTTACGGACCTCGAAGTCGGCGAAGCCATTCTTCAGGTAGAACCGCCGCAACAGCTCCTTGTCGTACTCGATGCGCTGCGGGTCGTAGTTGTCGCTGCTGGACAGGATTCGGTAGAACGCCTGCTGGCGCGTGCTGACGATCTCGCGCAACCGGTCCTCGCCGAACGCGTGGTTGCCGACAAAGCCGATGTGGCTGACCAGGGTGAGCCGGCCCTCGTTGATCTCGAACAGCACGTCCACGCGGTTGTCGGCGAGGCGGATAATCTTAGGCGTCACGGTCGCGCCGAAGCGGCCCTTCTTGGCATAGGAATCCAGGATCTTCTGCCGGTCGGCCTGCGCCAGCTCGGGCGTGAACACCGCCCGGGGCCGCAGCTCCAGCAGCGGCTTCAGCACGTCGTCGCCGCTCTTGTGGTTCCCCTCGAACAGGATGCGGTTGATGATCGGGTTCTCGACCACCTTCACCACCAGGGCGCTGCCGTCCCGGGTGATCATCACGTCCTTGAACAGCCCCGTGGCGAACAGCGTCTTGAGGCTGCGGTCGATCCGTTCGGCGTCGAACCGGTCGCCCGGCTGCACCAGCATGTAGGACGCGATGGTGCCGCTCTCGATGCGCTTGTTGCCGGTGACGGCGATGGTGGAGATCGTGCCGCCGGCATTGCGGACGCCAGTGTCAGCCACGGCCCGAACGCGGGCGGCTGGCCGCTGCTGCGGCGACTGCGCTCCCGCGTCGGCGGTGAATCCGGCAAGGCAAGCGGTGGCGAGAAGCGTGAGGCGAATTCGGGACAAGGAACTGGGACCCCCCGGGACGGGCCGCTTGTAGGCAGATCGCGGCCAGCCGCCAAGCCGTCGCTTTACCAAACTGCCGGCGCGGGCCGGCGTGGGGCCGCCGGTCAGCCGATCAGGCCGGCCATCCAGCGGAACAACCCGAAGCTGGTCAGGTCGTTCCATGTGGCAAAGATGAACAGGCAGGCGATCAGCGCCAGGCCGGCGCGAAAGCCGATCTCCAGCGCGCGCGGCGGCAGCGGCCGCCCGCGGATGGCCTCGACGGCATAGAACACCAGGTGGCCGCCATCCAGGATCGGGATGGGAAACAGATTGATCAGGCCCAGATTGACCGAAAGCAGGGCAATGAACGTCACCAGGCTGCCCGCGCCGTGCTGCGCGACCTGGCCGGACAGCTGGGCGATCTTGAGCGGGCCGCCGAGCCCGGACGCGCCGCGCTGCCCAGTGACGATCTGCCACACGCCGGCCAGGGTCTGCACCGCCACCTCCCAGGTGTGCTGCACGCCGTCCAGCACGGCGCCCACCGGGCCGACCGGGCGCAGCGCCCCGGCGATGCCCAGCACGCCGAGCCGGCCGCCGCCGCCATCGTCCTGCGAGGCCGGGGTGACGGGAAGGGTCAGCGGGGCGCCGGCGCGGACAAGCTGCAGCTGCAAGGCCTTGCCCGGGCTGACCGAGACGACATGGACGATGTCCTGGAAGTTGCTGATCTTGCGGCCGGAAATGTCGGTGATCCGGTCGCCGTCCTGCAAGCCGGCGGCGGCGGCGGCCGAGTCCGGCAGCACCGCCTGCACCACCGGGTCGCCCGGCTCGCCCTGGATGCCGAACATCACGCTGAACAGCACGGCGGCCAGCGCGAAGTTGGCCACCGGGCCGGCCGCCACAACGATGGCGCGCGACAGCACCGGCTTCTCATGGAAAGTGCGCCCCGCCTGCCAGCCGGCCCGCACCGCCGGCGACACATCCTCCGGCCGCTCCTGGCCGTGCAGCTTCACGTAGCCGCCCAGCGGCAGCCAGCACAGCCGCCATTCCGTGCCGACCCGGTCGGTCCAGCGCGCGAGCGGCTTGCCGAAGCCGATGGAGAACGCCTCCACGTGGATGCCGCGCCAGCGGGCGGCGAGGTAGTGGCCCATCTCGTGGACGAACACGAGCACGCCGAGCACCAGCAAGAAGGAGGCGATGGTCCGCACAGCGTCAGGCAGGAAGGTCATGGCGTGGTCCTCATGCCGCGGGCCGGGCGGAGGTGCCCGGCGCCCATTCGGCCGCGAAGCGTCGCGCGCCGGCGTCCAGCGCCATCACCTCGTCCAGCGTGGCGGCGGCCGGCGCGCCCATCTGATCCAGCGCGCTCTCCACCAGCGCCGCGATGTCGAGGAAGCCGATGCGGCGGTCCAGGAACGCCGCCACCGCGACCTCGTTGGCGGCGTTCAGGATGGTGGGAGCGCCGCCGCCGGCCCGCAAGGCGTCCCGCGCCAGGCGCAGCGCGGGAAAGCGCGCCGGGTCCGGCGCCGCGAACTCCAGCCGCGCCACGGCAGCCAAGTCCAGCCGCGGCGAGTTCGTCGGCAGCCGCTCCGGCCAAGCTAGGGCGTGGGCGATCGGGATGCGCATGTCCGGGCTGCCGAGCTGGGCCAGCATGCTGCCGTCCGTGTAGCAGGCCATGCCGTGCACCACGGATTGCGGGTGGATCAGCACATCGACCCGAGACTCCGGCAGGTCGAACAGCCGGGCCGCCTCGATCAGTTCCAGCCCCTTGTTGAACATGGTGGCGGAATCGATGCTGATCTTGCTGCCCATCGACCAGACGGGGTGGCGCAGCGCCGCCTCTGGAGTCGCGGCCCGCATCTCGGCCAGCGACGCGGTGCGGAACGGGCCGCCGGACGCGGTCAGGATGATGCGCTCCACCGCGCGGCCGTTGCCCTCCGCCATCGCCTGGAACACCGCGTTATGCTCCGAGTCGACCGGCAGCAGCGTGGCGCTGGCGTCCCGCACCGCTTGCAGCATGATCTCGCCGGCGCAGACCAGCGCCTCCTTGTTGGCAAACGCGATGACGCCGCCACGTCGGATGGCGGCCAGGGTGGCGGGTAGCCCCGCCGCCCCAGTGATGGCGGCCATGGTCCAGTCGGCCGGGATGGCAGCCGCGTCCGTCACCGCATCAGGTCCGGCGGCGGTGCGAATGGGATGGCCGGCCAGGGCGTCGCGCAAGGCGGCGTGCTGCGCCGAGTCGCTGATGACGGCGAGTTCGGCGCCCAGCGCGATGGCCTGCTGCGCTAGCACGGCAGCGTTGCGCCCGCCGGTAAGGCAGCGAACCTGGAAACGGCCGCGATGGGCGAGCAGCAAATCGACCGTGCTGCACCCGACGCTGCCGGTGCTGCCGAGGACGGTGACGGTTTTCATGGCCAAACGCTTCCGCCCCTCGAGATTGCAGCCAGGCCCAGGCCAGCGACGATCGAGGCTGCCATCAGCCCGTCCAGCCGGTCGAGCAAGCCGCCATGCCCAGGGATCAGCCGCCCGGAATCCTTCACGCCGTAGCGGCGCTTGAGAGCACTCTCCCCCAGGTCGCCGAGCTGGGAGGCAACGCCCAGCAGGGCGGCAATGAGCAGAACCGACACGTTGATCCCAGCCGTCAGCATACCGCCTGCCATTGACGCCGCGAGCCCCCCGGCAGCCCCGCTCCAGGTCTTGCCCGGGGAGATGGACGGAGCTAAGCGCCGACCGCCCACGAGCCGGCCGGCTGCGTAAGCGCCGATGTCGCTGCACCATACCACGGCAAGGATGAAGAACACGCCTGCGGCCCCGAACAGGGAACGGAGCACGGCGAGCGACGCCATGGCGATGGCGGCATAGAGCAAGCCCAGCAGCAGGGGAACAGCCCGCCAGCGGCACATGCTGCCCCACTCCCAAGCCAGCCCGGCTAGGGCCGCCGCGAGCAGGACGAGGAACGGCCAGCCTCCATGCCAGGCGCACAGCAGCACCAGGGGCGCCAGCACCGCCGCCGAGGCCGCCCGCAGCCGCAGATCCGCCCAGCGAGCGGCGCGCTCAGCCAGGGCGCGCCCCGAAGCGGCGCTCGCGGCGGGCGAACTCGGCCAGGGCGGCATCGAACTCGGCTTCGCCGAAATCCGGCCACAGCACGTCGGTGAACACCAGCTCGGCGTAGGCGGATTGCCAGAGCAGGAAGTTGCTCAGCCGGCGCTCGCCGCTGGTGCGCACCACCAGGTCCGGGTCCGGCATCCCAGCGGTGGCAAGCAGGCCGGAGAACGCCGCCTCGTCCAGGGTCGCCGGGTCCAGCGTGCCGTCCCGCGCGGCTTCCGCGGCGCGGCGTGCAGCAGCGGCGATCTCGGCGCGCGCGCCGTACGACAGCGCAATGTTCAGGTTAAGCCGGGTGTTGGCCGCCGTCTCGCGCTCGGCCTTCTCCAGGTCGGCGCGGATGTCGGCGTCGAAACGGCTACGCTCGCCAATGACGCGCAGCCGCACACCCTGGCGCTTCAGCTCCGCCAGTTCCTGCCGGATGTAGTGGCGCAGCAGCCCCGTGAGGTCGAGCACCTCGGAAGGCGGGCGGCTCCAGTTCTCGCTGCTGAATGCGTACAGCGTCAGCCAGCCGACCCGGCATCGTATCGCCGACTCGGTGGCGCGCCGTACTGCGTCCGCCCCAGCGCGGTGCCCCGCGACCCGGGGCAGCCCGCGCCCGGCGGCCCAGCGCCCGTTGCCGTCCATGATGATGGCCAGGTGGGCCGGGACCGAGGCCGGCACCTGCGGCGCGGTGGCGACCGCCGCGGCGTCTCCCTGCCCTCCCAGCCTGGCGCTGCCGTACCGCCGCATCAGACCTGCTTGATCTCGCGTTCCTTCTCGACGAGGCTCTCGTCGATGCGCTTGATATACTGGTCGGTCAGCTTCTGCACCTCGTCCGACCAGTCCTTGGCCTCGTCCTCGCCGATCCCGTGCTTCTTCTCCGCAACCTTGATCTGCTCCATGCCGTCGCGCCGCACGCCGCGGACAGCGACCTTGGCACCCTCGCCGTAGCGGCCGGCCGCCTTGGCCAGCTCGGTGCGGCGCTCGGCTGTGAGCTGCGGGATCGGCACCCGCACCACCTGGCCATCAGACGCCGGGTTGAGCCCGAGGCCGGAGTCGCGGATCGCGCGCTCCACCGCGCCGACCAGCGACTTGTCCCACACCTGCACCGTCAGCATACGCGACTCGGGCACGCCTATGGTGCCGACCTGGGTGATCGGCACCTCCGTGCCGTACGCCTCGACCTTCACCGGCTCCAGCAGCCCGGGGCTGGCGCGGCCGGTGCGCAGGCCGGCGAAATCGCGCCGCAGCGTTTCCATGGCGCCGTCCATGCGGCGGGTCAGGTCGGTCTTGAGGGCGGGCAGTTCGGCGGGCACGGCGTCACCTCGTTCGGGCGGAGTTGTCTCCGGCTTGTTTAGGGCTTTTCGATGATGGTGGTGAAGCGCCCTTCGCCCCGCATCACCTGCGCGAAGGCGCCGGCGGCGTGGATGTTGAACACCACGATCGGCAGCCCGTTCTCCCGCGCCACGCTGATCGCCGCCGCGTCCATCACCGCGAGGTCGCGCGCCAGCACGTCGTGGTAGGTCAGCTGCTCGTAGCGCTCGGCGTCCGGGTGCTTGCGCGGGTCGGCGGCATATACGCCATCGACCTGGGTGCCTTTGAGCAGCATCTCGCACCCCATCTCCACCGCGCGCAGGGCGGCCGCGGTGTCCGTGGTGAAGAACGGGTTGCCGGTGCCGGCGGCGAAGATCACCACCCGGCCCTTTTCCATGTGCCGCATGGCCCGGCGGCGGATATATGGCTCGCACACGCTGGCCATCGGGATGGCGGACTGCACCCGGGTCGGCACGCCAGCCTTTTCCAGCGCGTTCTGCATGCCGAGCGCGTTCATCACCGTGGCGATCATGCCCATGTAGTCGGCCTGCGCCCGGTCCATGCCGCGCGCGGCGGCCGAGATGCCGCGGAAGATGTTGCCGCCGCCGATCACCAGGCAGACTTGGTGACCCTGCGCCATCACGCCCGACACGTCGGCCGCAATGCGCCGCAACGTGTCGCCGTCCATGCCGTAATCGCGCTCGCCCATCAGGGCCTCGCCGGAGACTTTGAGCAGCACGCGCTTGTGGGCCGGTGAGGCGGTCATGCAGGTCCTTCGGTGTGGCGGGAGCCGCCGCACCGTAGTTCCACGCGGGCTAGGTCACAAGCGCGTTGGCATGGTCGGGCCGCGGCCCCACGCTTGGCTTTGGGCGGGGCTTCAATGCGCCGCCGCCCCCTCCGCGCCGATACCGGTCTGGGAGCGGACGTACTGCGCCTCGAACCGCCCAGCCTCGGCCCGGGCCGCCGCGCTGCGGTCCAGCACCGACACGCCCCAGCAGGCGATGAACGCCACCGGCATGGAGAACAGCGCCGGCGCATTGTAGGGGAAGATGCCGGCGGGGAAGCCCAGCACGTCGTGCCAGATCGACGGACTCAGCACCGTCAGCGTGAACGCCGTGAGCAGCCCCAGCCAACCGCCCACCGCCGCCCCCTTGGTGGTCAGCCCTTTCCAGTACATGGACAGCAGCAGCACCGGGAAGTTGGAGCTGGCGGCGATGGCGAAGGCCAGCCCCACCATGAAGGCCACGTTCACCTTCTCGAACGCGACGCCGAGGAAGATCGCCACCACGCCCAGGCAGACCGTGGCGATCCGCGACACCCGCACCTCAGACCCGTCGCTGACCCGGCCGCGCCGCACCACGCTGGCATACAAATCGTGGCTGATGGCGCTGGCGCCGGACAGCGTCAGCCCGGATACCACGGCCAGGATGGTGGCGAACGCCACGGCGGAGATGAAGCCGAACAGCGCGTCCCCGCCGACCGCGCGGGCCAGGTGGATCGCCGGCATGTTGCCGCCGCCCTTCAGCCCCGCCGCGAGGGTGAAGCCGCCCGCCGCCGGGTTGGCCGCGTAGTCCGGGTTGGTCCCCACCAGGACGATGGCGCCGAAGCCAATGATGAAGGTCAGGATGTAGAAGTAGCCGATCAGCCCCGTGGCGTAGAACACGCTCTTGCGCGCGGCCTTCGCGTCCCGAACGGTGAAGAAGCGCATTAGGATATGCGGCAGCCCGGCCGTGCCGAACATCAGCGCCAGGCCGAGCGAGATGGTGCCCACGGAATTGGACACGAAGGCACCCGGCGCCATGATGGCTTGGTGCTTGGGATGCACCTCCACCGCGCGGGCGAACAGCGCCAGCGGGCTCCAGTCGAACGCGCGCAGCACCATGGCCGCCATAAAGGTGGCGCCCCCCAGCAGCATAACCGCCTTGATGATCTGCACCCAGGTGGTCGCCAGCATGCCGCCGAAGGTCACGTAGCACACCATCAGCACGCCCACGAGCACCACGGCGTAGATGTAGTCGAGCCCGAACAGCAACTTGATGAGCTGGCCCGCGCCGACCATCTGCGCGATCAGGTAGAACGCCACCACCACCAGCGTGCCGCTGGCCGCCATGATGCGCATCGGCGTCTGGCCCAGGCGGTAGGACACCACGTCGGCGAAGGTGTACTTGCCGAGGTTGCGCAACCGCTCCGCCATCAGGAACATCACGATCGGCCAGCCGACCAGGAAGCCGATCGAGTAGATCAGCCCGTCATAGCCGTTAGAATACACCAGCGCCGCGATGCCGAGGAAGGACGCGGCCGACATGTAGTCCCCGGCGATGGCCATGCCGTTCTGCCAGCCGGTGATGCCGCCGCCGGCCGCGTAGAAATCGGCGGTGGACTTGGTGCGCCGCGCCGCCCAGTAGGTAATGAACAGGGTCAGCGCCACGAAGGCCAGGAACAGCGAGATCGCCGTGACGTTGACCGGCTGCTTCTCGACCTGGCCCAGATCGGGGCCGGCCGCGCGGGCCGCCGACGCGGCCAGCAAGGCGGGCGCTGCCAGCAGGGCGGGCGCTGCCAGCGCCAGGCAGCGCCTCATCGCACGCTCTCCATCAGCCGCATCCCGGCCGTGGCGGCAGCCGGGCGGGCCTGGCCCACGATCTCGGCGGTCAGCCGGTCGAACTGGGTGTTGGCGCGCAGCACATAGATGCCGGTGAGCAGGATGGCCACGACGATCACGCCCAGGCCCAGCGGGAAGGCCAGGGTCAGCGGCCCGCCGCCGATCTGCTGGGCGACGATGCCATGGCCAAACGCTACCAGCAGGATAAAGCCCATGTAGATGGCGAACATCACGGCAGCGAGCGTCCAGCAGAAGCTGTTGCGCTTCTGCTCCAACTCCCGGAACGCGGCGCTGTTCCGGATGCGGGCCACTTCGGTGCCGTCCATTGCCATTCTCGCTCCCCCTGGCCGGGCCGCTGCTTGCGAGCGGCTCCGAGCGCAACCGTGTTTCGCAGGCGGGCTGCGATTGGTTTCACGTTTGCGTTTTTTTCACCCGGGATGCAAGCGCCTCGCGTGCGAAGTAACCCGGCCTCAGACGTATTTCAGCATCATGAAGCCCAGCACCAGCAGCACGGCCGCAGCCCCCAGCACCAGCGGCATCTGGCGGTCGATGATGCTGCGCGCCCGCTCGCCGAAGGCCCGCAGCAGCACGGCCCACAGCAGGAAGCGCGCGCCGCGGGTGGCGATGCTGGCCAGCACGAACAACGTGAAGTCCACGTGCGCCACGCCGCAGGCTATGGTGACGATCTTGTAGGGGATCGGCAGCAAGCCTTTCAACAGGATGATCCACAGCGCGTTCTCCGCGAATCGCGCCTGGAACGCGGCGAAAGCGGTCTCGTAATGGTAGAAGTGCAGGATCGGCTGCGCGATCTGGTCGAACACCGCGTAGCCGATCCAATAGCCGAGCAGCCCCCCCACCACGCTGCCGACCGTGCAGATCAGCGCGTAGCGCAGCGCGCGGTCCGGCCGCGCCAGGGCCATGGGGATCAGCAGCACATCCGGCGGAATCGGGAAGAAGCTGCTCTCGGCGAACGCCACGACGGCGAGCCAGACCGGGGCGAGCGGGCTGGCGGCGAGCTGCAAAAGCCGTTGGTACATGCGGCGGAACATGGCGTGATGCCATGGCACGCCCGGCCGCGCGGTTCAACGGCTGGTTGCCGCCTGCCTCACCGGCTAGGCTTGCGCGCATCCCATGCCGAGGTTCCCCATGCGTCGCGCCGCCCTCCTGCTGCTGCTCCTGCCTGGCCTGGCCGCCGCGCAAACCCGTCCGCGGCGCGAGCCGGAGCCCGCCAAAACGCCGCCGCATGCCTGGCTGTTCGGCGCCTGGACCGGCGGCCTGTTCCCGGTGCTGGAGGGCCAGCTGGCGCAGGATTGCCGCACGCAGCCGACCGTCGCCTTTGCGCAGGACGCGGTGGGCCACGCCAGCCTGACCGCCGCCAGCCTGACCCCGCGGGTCATCGAGACGGTCCGCACCAGCGCGTCCGGCGCCGAGTTCCGCTTTACGCCGGACGCGACGGATGCCGCCGGGTTCGGCTGCGACGACCCGAATGAGCTGCACGTGGCGCGGGAGGGCGCTGCAATCAGCTTCCCGCACTGCGCTGGGTTCCCGTATCCGCTGGAGCGCTGTCCCAGCCGGTAAGAGGCAGGGCTCTACCCTGCACCCACAAGGGAACAAGTTCCCTTGACCCATGATGCTTGTCACCAGGTGGCCAGAGGACTTTGTCCTCTGGCAGGGTTCGAGGCAGAGCTCCGGCCTGTTCTCACCCCGGCAGCGTCACCGTCGCCCGCAGCCCCCCCATTGGCCGGTTGGACAGCGCCACGTCCCCGCCATGCGCCCGCAGGATGTTGCGCGCGATCGGCAGGCCGAGGCCAGTGCCGCCGGTCTCCCGGTTGCGGCTCGCCTCCAGGCGGTGGAACGGCTCGAACACCCGGTCCAGCTCGGCCAGCGGGATGCCGGGGCCGTCGTCGTCGATCAGGATGGTCAGCGTTCCGGCGTGCGGCGGGATCAGCGCCACGTGCGCCGCGTTGCCGTAGTTCAGGGCATTCTGCACCAGGTTGGACAGGGCGCGCTTGATCGCCACCGGGCGGGCCCGCATCACCTGGTGGTCCGGCCCGTCGTAGCGCACCGGCTCGGCCAGGGAGGGCCGGGCGTCCGCTGCCTCGTCCAGGATGGTGCGCAGCAGCTCGGCCAGGTCCAGCGCGGTCAGCCGTTCCGCCGCCGCGTCGTCCCGCCCGAAGGCGAGGGTTGCGGCCACCATGCCCTCCAGCTCGTCCAGGTCCAGCAGCATTTTGCGCTGCTGCTCCTCGTCCTCCATCCACTCCGCCCGCAGCTTCAGCCGGGTGATGGGGGTGCGCAGGTCGTGCCCGATGGCGGTCAGCAGGAAGGTGCGGTCCCGCACGAAGCGGCGGATGCGGTCGGCCATGACGTTGAACGCATGTGCCGCCTTGGCCGCCTCCACCGCGCCGGTTTCGGGCAGCGGCGGGGCGTTCACGTCCACGCCGAGCCGCTCGGCCGCCGCCGCCAGCTCGCGCATCGGTGCGGCGAACTGCCGCATCGCCCAGACCACCAGGGCCGCCGCCGCCAGGGTCATCAGCGCGAGGCAGGCGAGAAAGGTGCCGGACACGAAGGCCGGGAAGCGCCCGACTGCCAGGTGGATGTTCAGCCAGTCGCCCTCCGGCAGCCGCAGGCTGACCAGCAGGCGGCGCTGCCAGGGCAGGCCGCGGATTTCCAGGTCGGTCCAGCGTTCGCCGGGCTGCACCCGGGCGAACTGAAGGCTGATGCGCAGCAGGCGCTGCACCGGCGGCGGCGAGGGTTCGAGGTCGCTGGTGGCCGGCTCCGGGTCCAGCGTCGCAGCCAGGTCGGATTGCGCGTCCAGTTCGCGCAGCGCCGCCTGGCGGTCCTGCGGGGCCGCCATGACCACCGAGCGGTACACGTTGTCGACTCGCTGGCCAAGCTCCTGCGCCTGCGCCAGGCGCAGCAGGTCCATGCGGTCCAGCGTGAAGGCCAGCAGCCCCGCCGCCTGCACCAGGGCCAGCCCCAGCAGCAACGCGAGCGCCGTGCGGTTGGCCAGGCTGCGGGGCCACAGCCGGTCAGCCAGGCGACGAGCCAGGCGATAAGCCAGCCGGGCGATCACCCCGGCTGCGCCGCCCGCTGCACGTCCGCCGCCAGCACGTAGCCGCCGCCGCGCACCGTCTTGATCAGCTGGGCCTGCCGCCCGTCATCCTCCAGCTTGCGCCGCAGCCGGCTGATCGCCACGTCGATCGCCCGGTCGAACGGCCCCGCCTGGCGGCCGCGCAGCAGGTCCAGCAGCATGTCGCGCGTCAGCACCCGGTTGGCCCGCTCCACCAGCGCCAGCAGCAGGTCATACTCCCCGCCGGTCAGCGGCACCTCGACGCCCTCCGGGTTGAGCAGGCGGCGGCGCGGCGGTTCCAACGTCCAGCCGGCGAAGCGCAGCGCGCCAAGCTCCTCGCTCCGGTGCCCGGTGCGGTCCGCCGTGCGGCGCAGCACGGCGCGCATCCGGGCCAGCAGCTCGCGCGGGTTGAACGGCTTGGGCACGTAGTCGTCCGCCCCCAGCTCCAGGCCGATGATGCGGTCGGTCTCCTCGCCCATCGCCGTCAGCATCACGATCGGCACGTCGCCCTGCGTGCGCATCCAGCGCGCCAGGTCCAGCCCGCCCTCCCCCGGCAGCATCAGGTCCAGCACGACCAGCTGGAAGTGCCCGGTGGGCCAGGTGCGCCGGGCCTCCCGCGCGTCGCGCACCGCCGTCACGCGGAAGCGGTGGCGCTCCAGGAAGCGGGCCAGCAGGTCACGGATTTCCCGGTCGTCATCGACCACCAGGATGTGCGGCATGGTTTCCATTCCTCCATGCTAGGCGACCAGGCGCGGCGGCGGGAGCGGACGTTGCAATTGGTTGCACTTCGGCGCACCCGCGGCACGGCGCGGCCGCCAGGGTGCTCCCGTAACGAGCCATCCGGAGCCAACCCCCCATGCGAATCTCCATGCACAGGATCACCTTCCTGGCCCTCCTCGCCCTCGCCTTCGCCGCCCTCGCCCTCACCCTCACCGGCGGGCTGGCCCTGGCGCAGGATGCTCCCGGCGGCCCGCGCCCCGGAATGGAGCGGCCCGGCATGCACGAGGGCATGGAGCGGCCCGGGATGCGTGAGGGCATGATGCGCGAGGGCATGATGCACCACATGCGCGAGTTCAGCCTAATCTACCCGACCCCCGACCGCGCCCTGTCCGGCGCCGACGTGCAGAAGATCGCCGAGGCCTACCTGCTGCTCAACGGCAACCATAGCTGGAAGGTCACGGACGTGACGGAGACGCCGGACCGGGTAACCTTCGCGCTCGCCACGCCGGACGGCGCCGCCATCGCCCACTTCGCCATGGACCGCCACACTGCCCGGCCGGAACGGCTGAACTGAGGCCGCGGACGCGGCCTGGCGGCCAGACTTCTTAGCGCGGCGGGTCGCTCGCCTGGCGGGCCCGCCATTGCAGGTAGTCGTTGAACAGCGCCTCCCGCTGCGCGCCGGTCAGCGCGGTCCTGGACCGGCCGGAGCGGGTGAGGAACCGGTTGAAGTCTTTGCGCAGCCGGGCCGTGTCCTCCCCGCTCGAGGCGGGCCCGTTGAAGGCGGGGCTGGGCTCCAAGGCCGGCTCCAGCGGGACGGCGTTGGCCGCCGGCTTCGGCATGGCGGCAGGCTCGGGCGTCGCGCCCGCCACCGGCGGCAGGATCGGCGGCGTTGCCGGGGCCGGGCTGGCCGGCGGCTTGGCCGGCCCGGGCGCAGGCGCCGCGTCCGCCATGGCCATCGC
>CAXTJU010000060.1:0-20402 GCA_964244655.1 uncultured Acetobacteraceae bacterium
ACACCCCGCTCGGCTACCGCCGCATGCGCCGGGTGGATTACGGCCCCGACGACGTGGCGCGCTACCGCGACGAGGTGGCCACCCACGTCGTCCCGCTGGTCGCCCGGCTGTTGGAGGCGCGGCGGCAGGAGCACGGCTGGGACACGCTGCGCTTCTGGGACGAGGCGCTGATCGACCCGGCGGGCAACCCGAAGCCGGCCGGCGACCACGACTTCCTGGTGGCGCAGGCGCAGCGCATGTTCGACGGCATGGACGGGCGTTTAGGCGAGTTCTACCGCCTGATGAACGCGGGCGGTTTCCTGGACCTGAAGAACCGGCCGACCAAGGCGGGCGGCGGCTTCTGCACCTCGTTCCCGACCGCCGGCGTGCCGTTCATCTTCGCCAACTTCAATGGCACCCACGGCGACGTGGGCGTGTTCACCCACGAGATGGGCCACGCCTTCCAGAACTGGGAAAGCCGCCACCAGCCCGGCATCGACTACCTGTGGCCCACCATGGAGGCGGCCGAGATCAACTCCATGGGCCTGGAGTTCCTCACCGGGCCCGGCGTCGGCCTGCTGGTGGGCGAGGCGGAGGCGGAGCGGTTCCGCCGCATGCACCTCATCACGTCGCTGGCCTTCCTGCCCTACGGCGTCTGCGTGGACCACTTCCAGCACGAGGTGTACGCCAACCCCGGCGCCACCCCGGCCGAGCGGCACGCGATGTGGCAGGCGCTGGAGCGCCGCTACATGCCCTGGGCCGACTACGGAGACCTGGCCTACCCGGCGAAGGGCGCGCGCTGGCAGGCCAAGCCGCACATCTACCGCTCGCCGTTCTACTACATCGACTACACGCTGGCGCTGTGCTGCGCGATGCAGCTCTGGGTCCGCTCCCGCACCGACACCCAGGGCGCGCTGGACGCCTACGTGGCGCTGTGCGGCCGCGGCGGCTCGGCCCCGTTCGGCGAGCTGGTGCGCTCTGCCGGGCTGCTGTCCCCGTTCGAGCCCGGCGCGCTGGCCGGCGTGGTGCGGGAGGCGGAGGCGGCGCTGGCGTGAGCCCGATCGTCCGCTTCCACGCCGGCGATGCGCCGGACGGGCGGGGCCGCTGGCTGGCGGACATCCAGGGCTGGGACGACGGCCGGCTGGAGTCGGTGCACGACTATATCCAATGGCTGTTCCCGCTGCCGGAGCCGAGCGGCTTCAACCCGGGCGCGCCGTTGCTGACGGCGGAGGACATCGCGGCCTTTCATCGCGAACCCGCGCTGCGGGTTGCGTTGCTGGCCTCCTGGCAGCGAATGCAGCGCTTCTATGGGCTGCCCGACGGGGCAGCGCACTGGCTCACGCCCGGCAACCACAACATGCTGCGGCTGACCCGCATCCTGCGCTGCCTGCACCTGCTGGGCTTGCAGGCGGCGGCGGACGCGCTGCTGCGGGACTTGGAGGCACTCTACGCGGGTGGCGCGGCACGTGCGATCGGGCCGGTGACTTTGGAGTATTGGCGGCGGGCGGTCCGGTGATGCACCCTATCCCTTATCCCAGCCATGCTCCTTAATCATCTGCTGCACTTTGGTCTGCAACTCGGGCTGCAAGCTGGCGATCCACTGCGTCATCCCGGTCACCTGCAGCTTTGCCAGTTGCGGCTGCGCATGGATCAAGTCTTGTCCAGCCGGGGTGGCATAGAAGGCCAAAGCCGCCGTCATATCGGCGACGCTCAGCAGGCTGGCATACGACTTGGCTTGAATTTCCAGGAACTCGTCGAAATGCTCGCTCAAGAGAGGCAGAACGGCCTCCTGCACCATCGCCTGGGCGCGATCGGGCTGCCGGACGCCGATCTGCTGCATCAGTCCGACCATCGGGCCGCTGAGGCCCTGGATGGTTGAGGCACGGTCAGGTGTTGTCCGGCTGATCAGTTCCCGCGCCAGGCTCAGGGCCTCGGGGGTGGGTGCCGATGTCTGAGCGGACGCGGAGATCCACGGCACGACAGCTATCAAAGCCACTGCCCCAAGTCGGATGCGTCTGACCACGATATCGCCCTCTGTCTTGCAGCATGGTCGATAGCTGATTCCGGCGCGCCATCCAATGCTGACGCCGCGGCGAGCCCGCGCAAACTCAGGTGCACCCGCGCTGTTGAGACCCTGAACCAGGAGACCCGTCGCATGACCTTCGACAAGCTGGCTCAAGCCGTGGCGCGTGGGGCGGGCAAGCCGCTGGCCTTCATCATTGCCACGGCGCTGGTCATCGTCTGGGGCGTCAGCGGCCCCATCTTCGGCTTCAGCGACACCTGGCAGCTGGTCATCAACACCGGCACCACCATCGTCACCTTCCTGATGGTGTTCCTGATCCAGAACACGCAGAACCGCGACACGGATTCGTTGCAGGTGAAGGTGGACGAGCTGATCCGGGTGACGGAGGGCGCGCGCTTGGCGCTGCTGAACCTGGAGGAGCTGAAAGCCGACGAACTGGACCGCATTAAGGCCGGGTTCGTGGAGCTTGGCCGCAAGCACAAGGACGGGGCCGACCTGCCCGAAAGCTAGGCCGGCCGCCGCGCCTTGAGCGCCGCGCCGAGCGTGCCGTCGTCCAGCACGTCCAGCGCGCCGCCGATCGGCACGCCATGGCCGACCCGGCTGACCGCGACACCCGCCGGTTGCAGCCGCTCAGCCAGCCAGTGCGCGGTGCTGGCGCCCTCCACGGTGGCGGAGAGGGCGAGGATCACCTCCGCCACGCCGCCTTCCGCCACCCGGGCGAGCAACGGACGCACGTTCAAGTCCTCCGGCCCCACCCCGCCCAGCGCGGACAGGGTGCCGCCGAGCACGTGGTACAGCCCGCGATGCACTCCGGCGCGCTCCAGCGCCCACAGGTCGCCCACACCTTCCACCACGCAGATGATCGAGGCGTCGCGTGCCGGGTCGGTGCAGATCGCGCACGGGTCGCGGCTGTCCAGGTTGCCGCACCGGCTGCACGGCTGCACGGCGCGCGCCGCTTCCGCCAGCGCGGCGGCGAGCGGCAACATCCGGGCCTGCGGCTGCTGCAGCAGCCGCAACGTGGCCCGGCGGGCGGAGCGGGGGCCAAGCCCCGGCAGCTTGGCGAGCAAGCCGATCAGGCGGTCGATCTCGGGGGAGTTCACGATGGATAGATAGTGCGCGCGCAGCCCCTCACCCAACCCTCTCCCGGGGGGAGAGGGCTTTTAGAACGGCAGCTTCATCCCGCCGGGCAGCTGCATGCCGCCCGTCACCTTCTCCATCTCCTCCGCCGTGGTCGCTTCCAGCCGGCGGCGGGCGTCGGCGTGGGCGGCGACCAGCAGGTCCTCCACCATCTCCGCTTCCGCCGGGTCCAGCAGCTTGGGGTCGAGCTTGACGCGCTTGAGGTCCCCCTTGCCCGACAGCACCACCTGCACCATCCCGGCGCCGGACATGCCTTCGATCTCGATGGCTTCCAGCTTGGCCTGCATCTCGGCCATCTTGGACTGCATCTGGCTGGCCTGCTTCATCAGTCCGGCGAGGTTCTTCACGGGTCATACTCCAAAATGTCGGCCGGCTCGGCGTCCGGCGGGGCAAAGTCAGGCATGTCCGGCTCGCCCAAGGCTACATCAGCAGGGGCTGCAACGGCGGGCAGGCCGTAGGGATCGGCGGCGGCGTCCCGCACCGCGCCGAGCTTGGCGCCGGGAAAGGCTTCGAGGATGGCGCGCACCAGCGGGTGGTCGGCGGCGGCGTGGCGCCGGGCGGCGTCGGCCGTCTGCTCCTGCTCGCCCAGGGTCGGCTCACCCTGCGCCGCGGACAGCGCCACCGTCCAGCGCCGGCCGGTTTCGGCTTGCAGCAACGCGCCGAGCCGGGCCGCGAGGTCCCGCGGGGAGGCCGGCTCGGGCCGCAGCTCGATCACGCCCGGGGCGAAGCGCACCAGGTGGACGGAATGGCGCAGGTGGCTGTGCAGCGTCGGGTCCCGCCCGGAGCACAGCGCCACCACGTCCCGGAACCCGGCGAGCCGAGGAGCGGGCTGGGGCGCGGGCAGCGCGTCGGGTTGCACGGAAGCTGCGACCGCCGCACCGCCCGCGACGGCCCGCACCGAACCGCCCGTTGGGCCACCCGAGACCGGAGGCGGCGCCGCACCGGCGGACGGCGAGGCGGCGGCGGTGAGCCGCCGCACCAGTTCGCCCGGCGGCGGCATGTCCATCACGTGGCACAGCCGAATCAGCACCATCTCGGCGGCGGCGCGGCGGTCGGGGGCGGCGTCCACCTCGGCGACCCCTTTCAGCAGCATCTGCCAGGTGCGGCTCAGCACGGGGACGGAAAGCTGGTCGGCGAGGGCGGCCCCGCGGGTGCGCTCGGCCTCCGGCAGCGCCGTGCCGGCCCGCAGCTCCGGCACCGAGCGCAGCCGGGCCAGCATGTGCACCAGTTCCAGCAGGTCCCCCAGCACGGTGCCGAGGTCGGCGCCGAAGGAATGCGCACGGTCGGTGATCGCCAGCGCCGCTTGCACGTTTCCGGCCGCCACCGCCTCCATCAGCTCGAACACCAGCTGGCGGTCGGCCAGGCCGAGCATGTCCGCCACCTCCGCCTGGCTGACCTCGGCGCCTTCCATGCGGGCGATCGCCTGGTCCAGCAGGCTGAGGCCGTCCCGCGCCGAGCCATCCGCCGCGCGGGCGATCAGCTCCATCGCTGGCGGGGCCACCGACACCTGCTCCGCCGCCGCCACGCGGGTGAACAGGCCCGCCAGCTCGGCCGCCGAGATGCGGCGCAGGTCGAAGCGCTGGCAGCGGGACAGCACGGTGATCGGCACCTTGCGGATCTCGGTGGTGGCGAAGATGAAGGCGATGTGCGGCGGCGGCTCCTCCAGCGTCTTCAGCAGGGCGTTGAAGGCCTGGGTGGTCAGCATGTGGACTTCGTCGAGGATGAACACCTTGGTGCGCGCCTGCAACGGCTTGTAGCGCACCGCCTCGATGATCTCGCGCGCATCGTCCACCTTGTTGCGGGTGGCGGCATCCATCTCAATCACGTCCGGGTGGCGGTCGGCCAGGATGGCGGTGCAGTTCGCGCACACGCCGCAGGGGGTGGCGGTGGGGCCGCCCGCGCCATCGGGCCCGACGCAGTTCAGCGCCCGGGCGATGATGCGGGCGGTGGTGGTCTTGCCCACGCCGCGCACCCCGGTGAGCATGAAGGCGTGGGCGATGCGGTTCAGCGCGAAGGCGTTGCGCAGGGTGCGCACCATCACGTCCTGCCCGATCAGGTCCTCGAAGCGGGTGGGGCGGTACTTGCGGGCGAGCACGCGGTAGGGCGCGGCCTTGGCCGGCGGGGCAGGCATGGCGTCCCCGAACAAGCCGGGCGCCTCAGCGGGCTCCAGCGCCGGAGCATCTCCGAACAGGCCAGACATGCGCGGGGCCAGGCCTCCTTGAGCTGCGGGTGGGGAGCCGGACCGCGACCCGGGCGGAACTCACTGCGGCTGCTTCCTTCCGGACCTGACCGGGTTGGCAAGGCGACCGTCCGCAACCGGCTCCCCGCATGCCTTCTATCACAGGGGGAGGGGGGTCGGGCAAGCGTGCCACGGCGAGTTGCTCCCTCATGTTGCCCCGGGCTTTGCCCCGTGCCAGGGTCCGCCCGCCATGCCGATCATCACGCCCAGCCGGCCCAATCCCTACACCGGCAGCCCGCTGGACCGCGCCGCCCACCGCCGCAAGGACGCCGCCTGGATCGCGGACGCGCTGGCCGGCCCCGCCATCCGCTTCGTCCCCGTATGGCGCGGGCGAAACCTGCTGCGCCCCTCGCCGGACGGCATGCCGGAGGCGGCGTTCCCCCAGCACCTGCGCACGGACGAGCATCCCTGGGCCTTCCTGGGCCATGTCGGCGGAGAGGCCTACTTCGCCCTTGACCTGAGCGCCGCCGAGGACCCGGCAGCCTTGCTGCCGTCCGGCTCCGGCGAATTTGCCGAGTTGCGCAGCGCCGGGGCCGCTCTGCCCGCCGAGCAGGCCGCCATCCTGGCCCATGCCCGCGGCCTGATGCACTGGCGCGGCCAGCACCGGTTCTGCGGCAAGTGCGGCGCGGCCTGCGAGCCGCAAAGCGCCGGCAACGTCCTGGCCTGCACCGGCTGCGGCCTGCACCATTTCCCGCGCACGGACCCGGCGGTCATCATGCTGGTGGAGCGGGAAGGCCGCGCCCTGCTGGGCCGCGCCCCGCGCTTCCCCGCCGCGATGTACTCCACCCTCGCCGGCTTCGTCGAACCCGGCGAGAGCCTGGAGGAGGCCGTGGCCCGCGAGGTGGCGGAGGAGACCGGCGTCGCGGTGAGCCGCGTGCGCTACCACAGCAGCCAGCCCTGGCCGTTCCCTGGCAGCGTCATGCTGGGCTTCTACGCCGACGCGCTGACCGAGGAGATCACCCTCGACCCGGAGGAGCTGACGGATGCGCGCTGGTTCAGCCGTGCCGAGCTGCGGGACCCGAAGGCGCACGGCTTCGCCTTGCCCCCCGGCACCAGCATCGCGCGCCGGCTGATCGAGGACTGGCTGGCGGCATGAGATGGGCATGGCTGGCGCTGGGCATCGCGGGGTGCGCCGGCCCGATGGACAGCGCACCTGCCGCTGCCATCCCCGAGCAATGCAGCGGGCAGGTCTATGCCGACCCGGCCGTCAAGGCGCTCATCATGAAGGGCGCCGGCAGCGAGTCCTTCCTGCGGCAGCACCAGGACGAGCTGAAATACGCCAAGCTCGACGCAGCGCACCGGTGCATGCAGCAGAAAGGGCTCTCGGCCCCCGGCGGCGGCGTGGAACGCCCATCCTTGCGGGGATGATCCGAAGCTGACACGGCGGCCCGTCCGTGCTCAGGTCGTTCCGCAACGAAACCGAGGAACCGCCATGCAGCCGCCCATCGCATTGCCCAAGGCGCCGGGTTGGATCGCGGAGTTCCGCGCTTTCATCATGCGCGGCAACGTCGTCGATCTCGCGGTCGGCATCATCATCGGCGTCGCGTTCAGCGCCATCGTCGGCAGCCTGGTGAAGGATATCCTGAACCCGCTGATCGGGCTGGTGATCGGCGGCGTGGACTTCAGCAACGTGTTCATCCCGCTCAACGGCCAGCACTATCCCACGCTGGCGGCGGCGCAGGCGGCCGGGGCGCCGACGGTCAACATCGGCATATTCATCAACGCCGTGATCAACTTCCTGATCGTCTCGTTCGCGATCTTCTGGGTGGTCAAGGCGATGTCCCGCCTGGTGCGAAAGGAAGCGGCGCCGGCCGCGGTGCAGACGCCGTCCGAGGTGCTGCTCGCGGAAATCCGCGACCTGCTCGCCTCGGGCAGCCGGTCCGCCGTCACCTCACCGTCCGGCCTGGGACAGGAGCCTGGACAGGCTGCCATGCGCTGAGCCTGGAGTGCTTCCCGCCCCCACGGTGACGGTCGCGGTCAGGCCCGCCGCCAGGTGCACCGCGTCCGGCACCTGGTCGATGTGGATGCGCACGGGGATGCGCTGCGCCAGCCGCACCCAGGTGAACACGGGGTTGACGGTGGCGAGCCCCAGCGCCCCCGGGTCCAGGTTCGGCGTGGCGATGCCGCGGGCGATGCTTTCCACGTGGCCGTGCAGCGGCTCCCGGTAGCCCATCAGCGCCGCCAGCGCCGGGTCGCCAAGGTGGATGGCGGCGAGCTTGGTCTCCTCGAAATAGCCCGCGACCCAGAAACTGTCGCTGTCCAGCACGGTGATGTTCCGCGACCCGGCGGTGGCGTAGTCGCCCTCGCGCAGCAGCAGGTTGGTCACGTAGCCGTTCACCGGGGACAGCACGCGGGCGCGCTCCAGGTTGATGCGCGCCTGGCTGAGGGTGGCGAGTGCGCCGGCATAGGCGGCCGCGGCCACGTCCGCGGCGCTCTGGTAGCTTTGCAGCTCCTCCTTGGAGGTGGAAAGGGTGGTGAGGTCGCCGCGCCGGGTCGCCTCCGCCTGTTTCAGCTTCAGGTCGGCCAGCTTGCTGCTGGCGTTCGCCTCCGCTGCGGCGACGGCCACCTGGTAGTCCACCGGGTCGATCTCGAACAGCACGTCGCCACGGTGCACCTGCTCGTTGTCCGCCACGCGGAGCTTGGTGATGCGGCCCGAGATCTCAGGCGCGATGTTCACGACGTTGGCCAGCACCTGGCCGTCCCGCGTCCAGGGGTCCGTCACGTAGTGGTTCCACACGACGAACCCGGCGCAGGCGGCGCCGGCCAGGATGGCGAGGGTGACGGCGAAGCGCATCATCCGCCCGGCGCGTCCCAGCACGCTCAGCCTCGCCCCGGGGCGGGGACAAGCAACGGCATCAGCAATCCTCCCGCTACAGGAACCCGACCAGGGCGCCCAGGATGCACAGATAGAGTCCGGCCTCCGCCAGCGCCGGGTTCCAGGTCCAGCGGAGCAGGCGCAGCCAAACCAGCAGCCAGCGCAGTGGCAAGTAGATCACGAAGGCAGCCAGGATATACCCGGCGAGCGGCGTGATGAAAATGCCCCCGACATCCGTCTCGCGCCACATCGCTATCCTGCCAGGATGCCGTAGCGCCGCAGCGCCCGCCCGTGCTGGCGCAGCAGCACCGCCGCGCCATGCAGCCCGGCCGCCGCCGCCAGCGCCCAGCGCCGTTGCGGCCCCGCCCAGCCGGCCGCCAGCACGCCCCGCGCCGCGTCGTCCATGGCGCCCGGCGTGCAGGGCGGCATGGGCAAGCCCAGCGCCGCCAGCCCGGCCCGCGCCCGGCGCAACGCGGAGTCCAGCTCGGTGAACGCGGAAAGCCGGGTCAGCACCGCCAGGCGGACGGGGGTGGGCCGGCCCAGCCAAACCTGCGCCTGCGCCAGCCAGTCGAACCGCAGGCAGCGGGCGCTGACGGGATCGTGCCGGGTGCGCCCGCCCTCCGCCGAGCGTCGGACTTGGCGGCCGACCGCCCCGGCCACCCGCAGCAGCCGGCGGCGCGGCGAGACCGGCAGGAGCAGCTGGAACGTCAGCACCATGAACAGCACCGCCACCGCCTGCACCAGCACGTTGTTCAGGAACGCGGACAGGTCGAAACTTTGCGTGTTGGCGGGCGCCAGCAGCAGCGTGAGATACAGCAGCAGGCTCGGACCGAACCGCGCCGTGGCCGGGTGCCGCGCGGCCAAGGCGGCGGCGAAGGCGAAGGGCGCCAGGGCCAGCGCGAACGGCACGAACCCGGCCGCCTGCGGCAGCAGCACGAAGCCGATCACCCAGGCCGCGGCGGCCGCGACCGGCAGGCTGACGCAGAACGGCAGGGCCGCCGCCGTCGGGTTGGGTTGCATGCCGAGCAGGGCGGTGAACGCGGCCTGCTGCACCAGCAGCCCCGTGGTGCCGGGCAGGCCGGACTCGATGCAGAACGCGGCGCCCAGCCCCACCGCGATCATCGTGCGCCCGGCGCCCAGCGTGGCCCCGATCCAGTCCCGGTACATCGGCAGCCGCACGGGCGTCGCCGGGCCGACGCCCCCCATCAGCCGGTGCAGGCCGGCGCGCACCAGGGCGTGCTGGGCCAGCAGCTCGTCCGCCCGGTCCAGCAGGGCGGCGGCTTGCGGGTCTTGCGGGTTGCCCAGGTCGAGGGGCGACGCGTCCGGATGGCGCAGCCGGCCTGCCGCGGCGTCCAGCACGCGCCGCGTGTCCGGGTCGGTGGGCTGGCGCAGCCCGGTTTCCAGCGCGCGGGTGGCGGACAGCATGCCGAGCAGCCCGGCGATGGCCGCCTCCGCCCCGCCCCGGCGCACCCGGCCATCCGCCATCTCGTTGCCGGCGTAGATCGCCTCCGTGCGCAAGGCCAGCACGGCCGCGCCCTCCTGCGCCGGCAGCGGCTCGGCGGGCAGCGGCCGGCCCGCCAGCGCCGCCGCGGCCAGCGCCTCCGCGGCGGCCAGGCGGCGCTGCAGCTCGGCCGCCAGCCCCTCGAATGCGACGGCGCGGAACAGCAGGGCGTTCACCACGGCGACGCTGGCGATGCCGAGCAGGATAGCGGCCACCCGGTCGAGCGCCGCCAGCAGCGCGCCCTCCGGCGCGTCGATGCCGGTGACAGCGATGATGCCGACCGTGTAGCCGCACAGCACGGCGCCATAGGAGCGGAAGTCCCGCAGGACGGTGGCGACGAAGGTGCAAGCGCCCAGCCACAGCGTGAACGCCAGCAGCAGCATGGTGCGGTCCTGCGGGAACAGCCCCACCAGCGCCACCGCCACCGCGCCGCCCAGCATGGTGCCGAGCGCGCGGTAGGCCGCCTTGGACAGCGCCATGCCCGGCGAGGCCTGCGACACGATGGCCACGCACAGCCCGGCGCTGGACGCCGATTGCAGCTGGATGGTGAACGCGAGCAGGTAGGCCAGCAGCAGCGCCGCCACCGTGCGCGCGGCGTAGCCCACCGCATCGGGCATGAAGCCCGGCAAGGCCAGGAACGGCTCGCGGCCGCGGGTGACGGTGGCGGACAAGGCTGAGCTGGCTCCTCTGCCGTGGAAACGATCGACTGCCAGCGCGCCGTTTGGAAGATTGGGCTTCCCTTGCCGGGCTGAACTTTGCCGTACCATGCTATTGCACGGATGGGACGGCGGCTTCCATCCTGGCCGCATGACGCACGCGCTGACCCGCCGCACCCTGGGCAAGGCCGCCCTGCCTTTCGCCTGGGCGCTTGTTTCGCCGCGCGGCGCGCGTGCAGCGTCTGCCGCGGTGCGGATCGGCTACCAGAAGATGGGCGCCCTGGTGATCCTGCGGCAGCAGCCGGACCGCCTGGCCTCGCTCGGCGCGCCGGTGGAGTGGGTGGAGTTCAGTTCCGGCCCGCCGATGTTGGAAGCGCTCAACGCCGGCGCCGTCGATTTCGCCGCCGTGGGGGACACGCCGCCGCTGTTCGCCCAGGCCGCCGGGGCGGACCTGCTCTATGTCGGCGGCCAGCCGCTCAGCGGCGCCGCCGAGGGCGTGCTGGTGGCGGACGGCAGCGCCCTGCGCAGCGTGGCGGACCTCCGCGGCAAGCGGCTCGCCTTCACCAAAGGGTCCAGCGCCCACGCCACGGTGGTGCGGCTGCTGGCCGCGGCCGGCCTCGCGCCGTCCGACGTGGAGCGCGTGTACCTGCAGCCGCCGGACGCTGCCGCCGCCTTCCGCTCCGGCGCGCTGGACGCCTGGGCGGTGTGGGACCCGTTCTTCGCCGTGGGCCAGCTGGAGCCCGGCGCCCGGGTGCTGACCACCGCCGCCTCCGTGCCGCAGACCAGCAACTTCTTCATGGCCAGCCGCCGCTTCGCCACTGAGCGCGCGCCGCTGCTGCTGGCGCTGCTGGACGCGGTCAACGGCGTCGCGGAGTGGGCCGCCGCCAACCCGGACGCGCTGGCGCAGGCCATGGCGGCTGTGACCGGCGTGCCGCTGCCCGCCCAGCGCCTGGCCGCGCTGCGCGGCACCTATGCCGTGCAGGCGATGGACGACGCCATCGTGGCGCGGCAGCAGTCGCTCGCCGACGACTTCGCCCGGCTCCGCATCATCCCCAGCCCGGTGGACGTGCGCGCCATCGTCTGGGCGCCGCCGCGCCAGATCACAGGAGCCCGCCAATGAACGCCGAGCCCGGACGCATCCCGATGCCCTCAGACGAGAAGCTGGACTTCTTCTGGTTCATGCCCAGCGGCGGCGATGGCCGCTATCTCGGCGCCGCGGAGGGCGTGCGGCAGAACGACAACCGCTACCTGCGCCAGGTCGCCCAGGCGGCGGACCAGCTGGGCTACGGCGGCATCCTGCTGCCGACCGGGCGCGGCTGCGAGGATGCGTGGGTCACGGCATCCAGCATCGCCCCGTTCACCGAACGGCTGCGCTTCCTGGTAGCGGTGCGCCCCGGCGCCATCGTGCCCGGCGAGGCGGCGCGCCAGGCCGCGACGTTCGACCGCATGTCCGATGGCCGCCTACTGCTGAACGTGGTGGCCGGCGGCACGCCGGGGGACTTGGCCGGCGACGGCATTACCCTCGGGCATGACGAGCGCTATGACCAGGCCGGCGAGTTCCTGCAGATTTTCCGCGGCATGCTGCGCGGCGAGACGGTGCAGTTCGAGGGCCGCCATCTGAGCAGCCGCGGCGGCAGCCTGGTGTTCCCGCCGGTGCAGCGGCCGCATCCGCCGCTGTATTTCGGCGGCTCCTCGGCCCCGGCGCGCCAGCTGGCCGCCGAGCAGTGCGACGTGTACCTCAGCTGGGGCGAGCCGCCGGCCATGGTGGCGGAGAAAATCGACGACGTGCGCCGCCGGGCCGCCGGGCTGGGCCGCACGTTGCGCTACGGCATCCGCCTGCACTTCATCGTGCGCGAAACCGAGGGCGAGGCGTGGGACGCCGCCCACCGGCTGATCCGCCACCTGTCGGACGACACGATCGCCAGCGCGCAGGCCAAGCTGAACGCCGGCACGGACAGCGAGGGCCAGCGCCGCATGATGGGGCTGCACGGCGGCTCGCGCGAGAAGCTGGAAGTCGCCCCCAACCTGTGGGCTGGCGTCGGCCTGATCCGCGGCGGCGCGGGCACCGCCCTGGTCGGCGACCCGGCGACCGTGGCGGCCCGGCTGCGCGAATACCAGGCGCTCGGGATCGACCTGGTGATCGGCAGCGGCTTCCCGCACCTGGAAGAGTGCTACCGGACGGCGGAGCTGCTGTTCCCGCATTTGCCGGTGCCCGCCGCGACCCGGCGGCTGCCGGGCGGCCCGGCGATCCTGACGGGAGGGGGCAGCTTGAGCACGGACCGGGCGCCGGTGGGGCCGGGGAATAGCGGGATTTAGCGCCTCTTCAAGGTAGTTGTTCCTCTTCATGAGCGTTGGCATGCGGCTCAGGGCGATCGTGACCCATCCGCGACCAGGATAGCGCGGAAATCGTTGACGTTGGTGCGGGTCGGGCCGGTGACGACCAGGTCGCCGAGGCCCGCGAAGAAGCCGTAGCCGTCATTGTCCGCCAGCCGGGCGCGGCCGTTCAGGCCGAGTGCGGCGGCCCGGGTCAGCGTGTCCGGCGCCAGCAGCGCGCCCGCGTTGTCCTCCGTGCCGTCGATGCCGTCGGTGTCGGCGGCCAGGGCGTGGATGCCGGGATGCCCGTCCAGGGCCACGGCCAGCCCGAGCAGGAACTCCGCGTTGCGCCCGCCACGGCCGGTGCCGCGCACCGTCACGGTGGTTTCCCCGCCCGAGATCAGCACGCAGGGCGCCGGGGCTGGCTGGCCATGCCGCGCGCACTGGCGGGCGATCCCGGCCATCACGCGGGCCACCTCGCTCGCCTCGCCCTCGATCGCGTCGCCCAGGATCACCGGGGTCACGCCGGCGGCGCGGGCGGCGGCGGCGGCGGCCTCCAGCGAGGCTTGCGGGGTGGCGATCGTGATGGTTTGGGCACGGGCGAATGCCGGTCCGGGCTTCGGCGTCTCGGCCGCCGGGTCATGCAGCCGGGCCGCAACCGCGGGCGGCGGCATGATGCCGTAGCGCGCCAGTACCGCGCGGGCGTCGGCCAGCGTGGTGGCGTCCGGCACGGTCGGACCGGAGGCGATCACCGAAGGGTCGTCGCCCGGCACGTCCGAGATCACGAGGGAGACGACCCGGGCCGGAGCGGCCGCGGCGGCGAGGCGGCCGCCCTTGATGGCGGACAGGTGCTTGCGGACGCAGTTCATGTCGTGGATGCCGGCGCCGCTGCGCAGCAGGGCGCGGTTCACCGCCTGCTTGTCGGCCAGGCTGACGCCGGGGGCCGGCAGCGCCAGCAGCGACGAGCCGCCACCGGAGATCAGGCACAGCACGAGATCATCGGCGCGCAACCCTTGCACGAGGTCGAGGATGCGTGCCGCCGCCACCTGGCCCGCCGCGTCCGGCACCGGATGGCTCGCCTCCACCACCTCGATTCGGGGCAGGGCGCCCACGCCATGGCCGTAGCGGGTGACAACCAACCCGCTGAGCGGGCAGCCGGCGGGCCAGTGCGCCTCGACCGCCGCCGCCATCGCCGCCGCCGCCTTGCCGGCGCCCACCACCACCGTGCGCCCGGGCGGCGGGGCCGGCAGGTGCGGCGGGACGCACACGGCAGGCGCGGCGGCCTGGATGGCGGCATCGAACATCCGCAGCAGCAGCGCGCGCTCCTGCATCCCGGCTGGCTACTCGGCTGCCGCGGCGAGGGCCGGGGCTTGGCCGATCTCGTGGCAGGCCAGCTTTTCCAGCACCCGCACCATGCCGGAATGGTCCCACGCCTTGCCGCCCGCGGCGGCGGCGGCGTTGAACAGCTCCTGGCACGCCGCGGTATTCGGTAGGCTCAGGCCCAGGCTGCGCGCGCCTTGCAAGGCGAGGTTCAGGTCCTTCTGGTGCAGCTCGACCCGGAAGCCTGGCGTGAAGTTGCGCTTGACCATGCGTTCGCCATGCACCTCCAGGACGCGCGAGTTGGCGAAGCCGCCCATCAGCGCCTGGCGCACCCGCGCCGGGTCGGCGCCGGCCTTGGAGGCGAACAGCAGCGCCTCGCCGACGGCTTCGATGGTCAGGGCGACGATGATCTGGTTGGCGACCTTGGTGGTCTGGCCATCGCCGTTGCCGCCGACGAGGGTGATGTTCTTGCCCATCAGCTCGAAGACCGGCTTGAGGGTGGCGAAGGCCCGCTCCGGCCCGCCGGCCATGATGGTGAGGCTGGCGGCCTTGGCGCCCACGTCGCCGCCCGACACCGGGGCGTCGAGGTAGTCGCAGCCGAGCTGGTTGATGCGGCGGGCGAACGCCTTGGTGGCCATGGGCGCGATGCTGCTCATGTCCACCACGATCTTGCCCGGCGACAGCCCCTCCGCCACGCCGCCCGGGCCGAACAGCACGGCTTCCACGTCCGGCGTGTCGGGCAGCATGGTGATGACGATGTCGGCCGCCTTCGCCACCTCGCTGCCGCTGCCGCACGGCACGGCGCCCTGGGCCACCAACTCCTCAGGCACCTGCGACCGGGTGTGCGCGAACAGCGTGTGGCCGCCCGCGAGCAGGTGGCCCGCCATGGGGCGGCCCATGATGCCGAGGCCGATGAAGCCGATGTCGCTCATGCTGCTGTCTCCGATGTCAGGCTTGGCCGGTCCTCAGCGCGCGGCGGTGGTTTCCAGCGTCTTGGCCGGGGGGTCCGCCTGGGTCATGTCCTGGCCCTTGCGGATCGACAGCGAGGGATCGAGGCAGAGGATGTCCTCGAACTCGTTCACGCTGTCCACCTCCGTGCCCATCGAGATGTTGGTCACCCGCTCCAGGATGAACTCCAGCACCACCGGCACTTGGTGCTCCGCCATCAGCGCGTGGGCCTGGGCGAAGGCTTCCTTGAACTCGTTGGGGCTCTTGACCCGGATGGCCTTGCAGCCGAGCCCTTCGGCCACCGCCACGTGGTCCACGCCGTAGCCCTTGACCGCGTCGCCGTCGGCGGCGGTGTTGATGTTGTCGAAGGCGAGGCTCACCTCGAAATCCATCTGGAAGCCGCGCTGCGACTGGCGGATCAGCCCGAGGTAGGAGTTGTTCACCACGACGTGCAGGAACGGCAGCTTGTGCTGTGCGCCGACCGCCAGCTCCTCGATCATGAACTGGAAGTCGTAGTCGCCGGACAGCGCCACGATCTTGCGGTCCGGGTCGGCCGCGCGGACGCCGAGTGCCGCTGGCAGTGTCCAGCCGAGCGGGCCGGCCTGGCCGCAGTTGATCCAGTTGCGCGGGCGATAGACGTGCAGGAACTGCGCCCCGGCGATCTGCGACAGCCCGATCGTGCTGACGTAGCAGGTGTCCCGGTCCAGGATCTCGTTCATCTCCTGGTACACGCGCTGCGGCTTCAGCGGCACGTGGTCGAAGTGGCTCTTGCGCAGCATGCTCTGCTTGCGGTGCAGGCAGGCCCCCGCCCAGTCGCTGCGGTCGCGCAGCGTGCCGGCCGCCTGCATCTCACGCGCCACCTCGATGAACAGCGCCAGCGCCGCGCCAGCGTCGGACACGATGCCGAAGTCGGGCCCGAACACGCGGCCGATCTGGGTGGGCTCGATGTCCACGTGGATGAAGGTGCGGCCCTTGGTGTACACGTCCACCGACCCGGTGTGCCGGTTGGCCCAGCGGTTGCCGATGCCGAACACGAAGTCCGACTCCAGCAGCGTGGCGTTGCCGTAGCGGTGGCTGGTCTGCAAGCCGACCATGCCGGCCATCAGCGCGTGGTCGTCCGGGATCGAGCCCCAGCCCATCAGCGTCGGGATCACCGGCACGCCGGTCAGCTCGGCGAACTCCACCAGCAGGTCGCTGGCATTGGCGTTGATCACGCCGCCGCCGGCCACCAGCAGCGGGCGCTCCGCCGCGTTCAGCATCCTGAGCGCCCGCTCGGCCTGCTTGCGGGATGCGGCGGGCTTGTAGGCGGCGAGCGGCTCGTAGCTGTCGATGTCGAACTCGATCTCCCCCATCTGCACGTCGATCGGCATGTCGATGTGCACGGGGCCGGGGCGGCCGGAGCGCATGACGTGGAACGCCTGCTGGAACACCATCGGCACCAGCGCCGGCTCGCGCACGCACACCGCCCATTTCGTGACCGTCTTGGCGATGGTCTCGATATCGACGGCCTGGAAGTCCTCCTTGTACAGCTTGGCCCGCGGCGCCTGGCCGGTGATGCACAGGATGGGGATCGAGTCGGCCTGCGCCGTGTACAGCCCGGTGACCATGTCCGTCCCCGCTGGCCCGGAAGTGCCGATGCAGACGCCGATGTTGCCGGGCTTGGCGCGGGTGTAGCCGTCCGCCATGTGCGACGCGCCCTCCACGTGGCGGGCCAGGATGTGGCGGATGCCGCCATGCTTGCGCAGCGCCGCGTAGAACGGGTTGATCGCCGCACCCGGCACGCCGAACGCGACCGACACGCCCTCGCGCTCCAGCACGAGCACCGCCGCGTCCACCGCCTTCATCTTGGCCATCGCCTGCTCCCCATCGCCTCGTTGCGCCTACAGTGGCAGATGCGCCCGGCCGGTGCGTTTAATCCCGCATGGCGGAACCCGGCCGCCGACCGGGAAGGGAAACAATGTGTTAGCTGTTTCCGGCAGGCCGGGCAGGAGCGGGCATGGCGCAGGACACGACGAGGCCGCGGGCGAAGTCAGGGGCAAAGCCGGGAGCGAAGCCGGGGCGCGGCGGCAGCGACCCGGTGCAGTCGCTGGTGCGCGCGCTGGCGCTGCTGAACCGCATCGCCGAAGCGCCCGACGCCGGCGCCACGCTGACCGAGCTGGCGCAGCAGGTCGGGCTGCCGCCCTCGACGGCGCATCGGCTGCTGACCACCCTGGAGCAGGAGCGCTACGTGCGGTTCGACCCGGACGGGCGGCTGTGGTCGGTCGGCGTGCAGGCCTTCGTCAGCGGCTGCGCCTTCACCCGCACGCGCAGCCTGGCCGGCGCCGCCCGGCCGCACATGCGCCGCCTGATGGAGGACGCCGGCGAGACGGTGAACCTCGCGGTCGAGGATGACGGCATGGCGGTGTACCTGGCCCAGGTGGAGTGCCGGCAGATGATGCGCGCCTTCGCCAGGCCCGGCTCGCGCGTGCCGCTGCACTGCTCCGCGGTCGGCAAGGCCATCCTGTCGGCGGTCAGCGACAAGGCGCTGTCGAAAATCCTGCACCGGCGCGGCATGCCCCGCCTCACGGTCAAGACCATCACCTCGCCCGCCGCGCTGCGGGCCGACCTGGCGCGGGCGCGGGACGCGGGCCACGTGATCGACGACGAGGAGCACGCGGTCGGGCTGCGCTGCATCGGCGCGCCGATCTTCGACGAGACCGGCGACGTGATCGGCGCGGTCTCCGCCTCCGGCCCGCTGGCCCGCATCGACGACGGCCGGGTCGGCCCGCTGGCCGCGCTGGTGCAGCAGGCGGCGCGCGCCATCTCGGCGGATATGGGCGGCCCACCGGAGCGCCGCCGTTGACGGCCGCCGCGTTCGCCGAGCGGGTGCAGGGCCGGCTGGACCGGCTGGACCTCACCGCCGAGGCCGCCGCCCGGGCCGCCGGGCTGCCCGCCGGCTTCCTCGGCAAGCTGCTGGACGGCAGCCTGCCGCCGCCCCGCGGCCAGCGCCTGGTCAAGCTGGCGGACGCGCTGGCGACCTCCGTGTCCTACCTGGTGGGCCTGGAGCCGGACTCGCCGGTGCCGGAGGAGTACCTCGCCGAGGACCAGGGCAGCCTGGGCCTGCTGGCCGGCGACGAGGAGGCGGTGCTGCGGGCCTACCGGCGGCTGGACGTCTCCTGCCGCGCGGCCCTGCTGCAGGTGGTGCTCAAGATGGCGCCGGAACCGGAGGCGTTCGAGAAGAAGCCGCGCCGCTGAGCCTCAGCGCGGCAGCGGCGCGAGCAGCCCCCTGGCCGCGAGGCCCGCATCCAGTGTGGCGGCGTAGGTCGGCGCGGCGGCGCGGCCGGCGCGCAGCTCGAAGGCGTGGCCGTAGCCCAGCACCTGCGCGTCCGACCAGGCCGCGCCGATGAACGACAGCCCGACCGGCAGCCCGCCCACCGCGCCCATCGGCACGGTGAGGTGCGGGTATCCCGCCACCGCCGGCAGGGTGGAGGCCGCCCCCATGAAGTGGTCGCCGTTGACCGCGTCCAGCGTCCAGGCGGGGCCGTTGGTCGGCGCCACCAGCACGTCCAGCTTCTGGTCCGCCAGCAGCCGGTCGATGCCCTCGGCGCCGGCCAGCCGCAGCGAGGTGGCGCGCGCCTCGGCGTAGGCCGGGTCGTCCAGCCCGTGGGTGGCCTCGGCGGCCTCGAAGTGCTCCTGCCCGAACAGCGCCAATTCGCGGTCCGCGTGGGCCTGGTTGAAGGCGATCAGCCCAGCCAGCGTTTGCTGCGCCGCGGGGACCGGCGTGCCGGGCAGGTAGCTGTTCAGGTCCGCCTTCAGTTCGGTCAGCAGCACCGCCAATTCGGCCTTGTCGATGCCGTCGCGCCCCGGCAGGTCGGGGGTCTCGACCAACTCCGCCCCGGCGGCGCGCAGGGTATCGAGCGCGTGGGCGAACACGGCGTCCAGCTCCGGGTGGTAGCCAGCGAGGAAGCGCAGCACGCCGACCCGCTTGCCGCGCAGGGCGTCGGGCGAGAGGGCGGCGGCGTAGTCCTGCCTGTGGGCGTCGGCCGCCGCGGTCGCCGGGTCGGCGGGGTCGCTGCCGGCCATGACGCCCAGCATGAGCGCCGCGTCCATCACGCTCGCCGTCATCGGCCCAGCGGTGTCCTGGCTGTGCGCCAGCGGCACGATGTGGGTGCGGGGCAGCAGCCCGAGCGTCGGCTTGAAGCCCACCACGCCGCTGACCGAGGCGGGGCAGGTGATCGACCCGTCAGTCTCCGTGCCGATCGCCGCGGCGGCGAGCGAGGCGGCGATGGCCACCCCGCTGCCCGAACTCGATCCGCACGGCGAGCGGTCCAGCGCGTAGGCGTTGCGCGTCTGCCCGCCCATGCCGCTCCAGCCGCTGACCGAGCGGGGAGAGCGCATGTTGGCCCACTCGCTGAGGTTCGTCTTGCCGAGGATGACCGCGCCCGCCGCCCGCAGCCTGGCCACGATGGGCGCGTCCCGCTGGGTCAGGTTGCCGGCCAGCGCCATCGACCCGGCGGTGGTCGGCATCGGGTCGGCGGTCTCGACGTTGTCCTTCACCAGGATTGGGATGCCGAACAGCGGCCCGTGCGCCCTGCCGGCCGCGCGCTCCGCGTCGCGCGCCCCGGCGTCGGCCAGCGCCGCCGGGTTCTGCGTCAGCACCGCCTGCAAGGACGGCCCGGCGCGGTCGAGGGCGGCGATGCGCGCCTGGTAGGCCGCCACCAGGCCAGCGCTGGTGGCGCGCCCGGCCGCGAGGTCGGCGGCCAGCTCCACGACCGTCTTGCGGACGACCAGGGCATCAGCAACGGCGGCAGGCTGGGGCAAGGGCGGCTCCGGTTGCGCGAGGGCGGCGAATGCCAGGGGGACGAGCAGGGCGGCCAGCAGCGCGGCCGTGGGAGAGGATGTCACGCCAGCACCCAAAGCGGGCGGGCGTGCACTGTCAAGCGCGCTGGCGACGGCCGGGCTGCCCGCGCCCGGGACGCACCCCGGCGCTCCAGGCACCACGCAACGCGTGCTGGAGCCTTGCGTCCCGCCCAAGTAGGCTACCGCCATGAGCGATCAGCCGGAAAACCTGACCCTGGTCTTTCTGCGCCGTTTGGACGCGAAGATGGATGGCCTGGCGATGGATCTGCACGATTTGAGACACCGCATGACAGCCGTCGAGATCCAGGTCAGCCAGGTGGCATCGACAATGGCCAGCCACTATGCGAGCACGGCCTTTCGCCTCGACTGAGTCGAGGACCGCCTGGAGCGCCAGGCCGACATCCTGCCCGCTTGGCTCATCTTTCCGCTGGCCGGTCGGTCGCCGGACACCCGGCAGCGTTCCGCTCACCCGCTGTCGGGTTGCGGCGGCTCGTCGATGATCTTGCGCAGCTCGGCGTCCGACATGCGGGCGTAGTCCGGCTCCGGCGGGGGTGGCCGGCCGCCCCACGCCCGCAGTGGCGTGCGCGGCGGCAGGCTCTCCGGCGGCGTGCCCGGCGGGGCGGCGGCCCAGG
>CAXTJU010000061.1:0-19942 GCA_964244655.1 uncultured Acetobacteraceae bacterium
GGCTCCGGCGGCGCGCCGGTCGGCGGCGGGGTGGGCGGCGCGTCCGGCTGCGGCGGGGTCGGCAGGGACGTGTCCGGCGTCGGCGGCGCCACGGGCGCGTCCGCGTTGCCGCGGGCCACCGAGGCCTGCTGCGACGGCTCGGATGCTTCCGTGGCGGCCTGCTTCTCCCCGGCGCTCTGGTACACCATGGCGACTTGGTCTGGCGCGGCGGCCTGCGACGGCAGCTCCGGGACTGGCGCGCGCAACGCCAGCACGAGCAGGACCAGCAGGTGGACGACCAGCGAGCCGATCAGCATCGGCCGCAGCAGCCGGCGCCGCCGGGTCGGGCGGGTGACGAGCTGCTGGGCGCGGTCGGGGCGCGGCGGCGGTTGGATCAGCACGCAAATAGTCTAGGCGACGAGCGGCGACCGTTCCATGCTCGACCGGCCCCAGGCGCCGGCCGCGTCCTCGTCGAACAGCTCGGCCAGCTTCTTCATCACCGTGCCGCCCAGCTCCTCGGCGTCCACGATGGTCACCGCGCGGCGGTAGTAGCGGGTCACGTCGTGGCCGATGCCGATGGCGATCAGCTCCACGGCGTCGCGGCTCTCGATCTCGCGGATCACCTCGCGCAGGTGGCGCTCCAGGTAGTTGCCCGGGTTCACCGACAGCGTGCTGTCATCCACCGGCGCGCCGTCGCTGATGACCATCAGGATGCGCCGCCGCTCCGGCCGGCCCACTAGCCGCCGATAGGCCCAGAGCAGCGCCTCGCCGTCGATGTTCTCCTTCAGCAGGCCCTCGCGCAGCATCAGGCCCAGGTTCTTGCGCGCCCGCCGCCACGGCGCGTCGGCCGGCTTGTAGATGATGTGGCGCAGGTCGTTCAGCCGCCCGGGGTTGCGCGGCTTGCCCTCCGCCACCCACCGCTCGCGCGAATGGCCGCCCTTCCAGGCGCGGGTGGTGAAGCCGAGGATCTCGACCTTGACCGAGCAGCGCTCCAGCGTGCGCGCCAGGATGTCGCCGCACATCGCCGCCACCGTGATCGGCCGCCCCCGCATGGAGCCGCTGTTGTCGATCAGCAGCGTGACCACCGTGTCGCGGAACTCGGTCTCCCGCTCCCGCTTGTAGGACAGCGACAGCAGCGGGTTGACCACGATGCGGGCCAGCCGCCCGGCATCCAGCATGCCTTCCTCCAGGTCGAACTCCCACGCCCGGGTCTGCTGCGCCATCAGCCGGCGCTGCAGCCGGTTGGCGAGCTTGCTGACCACGCCTTGCAGGTGCTGCAGTTGCTGGTCGAGCTGCTGGCGCAGCCGGGTCAGTTCGTCCGGGTCGCAGAGGTCGTCGGCATGGACCTCCTCGTCGTTGGCACGGTTGAAGGCGCGGTAGGCCGCCATCTCGTCCGTGGCGGGGCGCTCGCGGCGCTGCTGCGGGCCGCCGGGCTTCTCGTCACCCTCGGCCGCGGCAGCCTCTTCCTCCTCGGCCGGCTCGCCATCGTCCTCGGAGGCCTGGCCTTCCATCTGCTCCGGCTGCTGCCCCAGCGTCTGGTCCTGCTCGGACCGGCTCTCGCCCTGGCTGTCCTGGCTGTTATCCTCGGCGCCGGCCTGCTCGCCGCCGTCCTCGCCCTCGTCCTCCGACTGGTCGGGCTCTGCTTCCACCTCCGCCTCGGCGAGGTTCAGCGCGGCCAGCAGCTTGCGCGCGGCGCGGGTGAACTCGGCCTGGTTGTCCCGGGCGGTGGCCATGGCGGCCATGGCGGCTTCCGCCTCCGGCCCGAGCGTGTCGCGCCAGGCCTCCAGGATGCGGCTGGCGGCCTCCGGGCTGCCCTGGCCGCTCATCCGCTCGCGCGCCAGCAGGGAGAGCGCGGCGGGCAGCGGCAGTTGGTCGCGCCGGGTCATCCGGTCGTAGCCCTCGGATTCGCACTCCTCGGCGAGCCGGGCGCGCAGGTTGGCGGACACGCCGGCCATGTGCTGCGCCCCCACCGTCTCCACCCGCGCCTGCTCCAGCGCGTCGTACACGTCCCTGGCCTCGCGCTGCCCGGGGGAGCGGGCGGCGTGCACGCCCTCGTCGTGGTGGCGCAGCCGCAGCGCCACGCTGTCGGCCGCCCCGCGCAGCTTGGCCATCTCGCCGGGGGGCAGCGCGCGGGTCGGCAGCGGCAGGCGGGCGCGGCGGCCGACCACGCCGGACGGCCCCGGCTGGAACGCCACCTGCACGTCCGGCGCCTGCGCCACCGCCCGCAGCGCGCCGGCCGTGGCGCGCTTGAAGTCTTCCGTCCGCCCGTCCTTGGAACCGCTCAATCTCAGAGCACCTTGCGTGCGGCCACCCCCGCCGGGATGTCCTCGTTGAAGCAGCGCTGGTAGTACTCCGCGACGGTAGAACGCTCCGCCTCGTCGCACTTGTTAAGAAAAGTGACGCGGAAGGCGAAGCTGAGGTCGCCAAAGATCTTGGCGTTCTCCGCCCAGGTGATGACCGTGCGCGGCGACATCACGGTCGAGATGTCGCCGTTGATGAACCCGGCGCGTGTCAGGTCCGCCAGCGCCACCATCTGCTCGGTGCGCTTGCGCTGGCCAGTGTCCTTCGGGTCCATGCCGAGCTTGGCCATGACGATCTGCGTCTCCTGCGCGTGCGGCAGGTAGTTCAGCGTGGCGACGATGTTCCAGCGGTCCATCTGGCCCTGGTTGATCTGCTGGGTGCCGTGGTACAGCCCCGTGGTGTCGCCCAGCCCCACCGTGTTGGCGGTGGCGAACAGGCGGAACGAGGGGTGCGGGCGGATCACCTTGTTCTGGTCCAGCAGCGTCAGCCGGCCCTCCACCTCCAGCACCCGCTGGATCACGAACATCACGTCCGGCCGGCCGGCGTCGTACTCGTCGAACACCAGGGCGCAGGCGTGCTGCAACGCCCAGGGCAGGATGCCCTCGCGAAACTCGGTGATCTGCTTGCCGTCGCGCACCACGATGGCGTCCTTGCCGATCAGGTCGATGCGGCTGATGTGGCTGTCCAGGTTGACCCGGATGCACGGCCAGTTCAGCCGCGCCGCCACCTGCTCGATGTGGGTCGACTTGCCGGTGCCGTGGTAGCCCTGGATCAGCACCCGGCGGTTGTTGGAGAACCCGGCCAGGATCGCCACCGTGGTCTCGCGGTCGAACCGGTAGGTCGGGTCGAGGTCGGGGACGTGCTCGGTGCGCACGCTGAACGCGGGCACGTCGAGGTCCACGTCGATGCCGAACACCTCGCGCGCGCTCACGTGCGTGTCCGGCGCGTCGATCGCGGAAGTGGGGGCGGGACGCGTGTCCGCGAGGGCTGCGACGGTCATCGGCTGTGGGTTCCTGAGCGAGGTCGGACGGCTTGGGCGGGGGAGGGCGGCAAGTCGGGCTACCCTGTGGCAGCCAAAGACGGGTCGGCTGTCAAGTGGTGGCGGACGGCGGCATAGGCGAGGTTGATCGTCTTGAGCCGCTCTTCCGAGGCCCGGTCGCCGCCGTTGGCATCCGGATGGTGCCGCTTGGCGAGTTCCTTGTAGCGGGACTTCACCACATCCAGCGACACCGGCCATTCAAGGCCGAGCGTGCTGAGTGGTTCCCTGATCTCGGAGGGCGCCGTATGCTTCACCCGCTCGGCGGCGCGGCCGCGCTGGGCCATCAGCGCCTCCAGCGGGTCGCGCAGGGCGTCCTCGTCCAGGAAGCGCGCCCCCAGCCGGCCGAGCGGCCAGGTGGGGCGCTGCCACTGCGTGTCGGCCCGCATCTGCGCCTCGATCTGCACCGGCGACATGCCTTTGTAGAAGTCCCAGGATGCGTTGTAGGTCCGCACGTGCTCCAGGCAGAACCACCAGTATTCATTGAGGCTGGTGCGGGACTTGGGGGCGCGGTAGCCGCCCGGCTGCGTGCAGCCGGGGTACTCGCAAGGGCGGCCTGGCGCATCCGGATCGGGCGCGTAGGCCCGGGGTCGCGGCATGCGTCGGGTCATCCTCCCTTATGTGCGCCGGGGCCCGGCGGGAGCAAGACCGGCCAGCCCCGCCAGCTTCGCAGTTGCCAGCTTTGCAGTTGTTTGTCCGGCCGCATTCAGCCAATGCTGCGCCATGCCGAGCCGACAGGACAGAATCAGGACGGTGCTGAACACCGCCTTCGCCCCCACGGACCTGGACGTGGCCGACGACAGCGCCCGCCATGCCGGCCATGCCGGTGCAACTGCGGGGGGCGAGACGCATTACACCGTCCGCATGACCTCGACCGCCTTCTCAGGCCAAAGCCGGCTGACCCGCTCGCGCGCCGTCCACGCCGCATTGCAGGGCGAGTTCCTCGACGGGCTGCACGCCTTGTCGCTCGACCTTCGCTCCCCGGCGGAGTCGCTGCCCGCCAGCGCGAGGCCTGTCTCAAAATAAGAGACGCCTGCTATTTACAGTTGTAATTTGCGAGCCAATTCGTTAATAAATCATTAACGACGGTGAACGTTCAATTTTAAGACGGATGTGAATGATGCAAAGTCGGCTGGTCAATCGGAACATCATCGCAATGCGCGGCCGGTCGTCCATGCGGCTGGAACCGGAAATCTGGGACGCCTTGCAGGAAATCTGCAAGCGCGAGCGCGTGGCCCTGGGCGACTTGGTGCAGCAGGTCGAGGGCAACCAGTCCGAAGGCGGCCGCACGAGTGCCGTACGGGTGTTCGCCTTCCAGTATTTCCGGGCCGCGGCCACGGATGAGGGGCACGCCCTGGCCGGGCATGGCGCCCTGACCTGACAGGATGAGCGCCGAACTCGAAACCGTCTTCGTCACGGTGCCCGAGGCGGCGCTGGACGTGTTCGAGGCGGCGCTGAGCCAGGCCTGCCGCACCGTCGGCTTCTTCCTGGCCGACGAGGCCCGCCGCACCTGGACGGTCGAGGGCGTCAAGCAGCGCGGGGAGGGGGAGGCGCAGCTGGCGGCGGGCCTGGCCCTGGCCGAGCTGCTGGCGGATGAGCACCCGGCCCTGCAACGCCGGCCAACCGAGGCGGGCGGTTGGCTCGCCCGCACGCGGTCCTCGTTTCCCGCGCAGCAAGTCGGACGCCGCTTCCTCATCCGGGGCAGCCACCTCGGCGCCGGCCGCATGGCTGGGCGCATCACCCTGACCCTGGATGCGGGCGTCGCGTTCGGGTCGGGCGAGCACGGATCGACCCGGGGATGCCTGCGCGCCCTGGAGCTGGTCGCCCACAGGCGGCCCCGCCGCATCCTGGACCTTGGCTGCGGCTCCGGCATCCTGGCGATGGCCGCCTGCAAGTTGCTGCACCGCCCCGTCCTGGCCACCGACATCGACCCCTGGTCGGTCCGGGTGGCGCGGGAGAATGCCATCGCCAATGGGCTGCGCAACCGGCTGCGGCCCGCGATGGCCACCGGCTGGCAGCCGCCCGCCTGCCGGGGAGCGCCCTACGACCTGGTGTTCGCCAACATCCTGGCCCGCCCGCTTTGCGCGATGGCGCCTGAACTGGCTTCCCACCTGGCTCCCGGAGGCACGGCCATCCTGGCGGGCTTGCTGGCCAGCCAGGCCGCCATGGTGGCCGCGGCGCATCGCCGGGTCGGCCTGGTGCTGGTGCGCCGCTTGCGGGAAACGGCTTGGACGACGCTGGTGTTGCGCAAGCCGGACTTGCGCGGCGTCAGCGCCGGCTAGGCTCGAAACCCGGCTCGAACACCCGGTGGATGTCGGCGCGGTTCAACCCGATGTCCTGCAAGTCGCGGTCGGTCAGCCCGGAGAGCTTGGCGTAGGCGCGCTGCCGCTCGCCCCAGGCGGCGATGCGGGCGAAAAGACCCGGGCGGGCTGGATGACGCCGGGCGTGGTCCTCGGCATAATGCTCCGGATAGCTCAGCCGGTTGGCGGGAAGGAGAGCCAGTTCCTCCTTGGATACGTAGGCGTTCATGATGACAAAGCCTCAATCTCGCCAACGGGCTCCGGAGGCCACCGGACAGTGGCTTGCTCCCGTTTGCTGCATTGCAATATATGCCGCCCAGCTCCGGTGTCCCGCGTCAAGCCGAGTCCGCAGCCATGCGCTGAATGCATGAGGTTCTTCAAGCTATGTTAATATCTGTGTCGGCGACTCGGGTTGCAGCCTTGCGGAGCGTCCTGGAGGAATGGGACGTGGAGGGCTTCCTGGTGCCCCGCGCCGACGAACACCTGGGCGAATACGTGCCGCCAGGGGCCGAGCGCCTGGCCTGGCTGACCGGCTTCACCGGCAGCGCCGGCCTGGCAATCGTGCTGCAGGCGGAGGCCGCCGTGTTCACCGATGGCCGCTACGTGCTGCAATTGGCCGAACAAACCGACGGCACCGTGTTCGAGCGGCTGCATGTCACCGAGCAGCCGCCGCCCGCCTGGGCCGCCGCCCGCGCGCACCGGCTCGGCTACGATCCCTGGCTGGTCAGCGCGGACGGCCTGGCGCGCTACGCCGAGGCCGGCCTGGAGATGGTGCCGTTGCCGGCCAATCCGATCGACCTGATCTGGCAGGACCGCCCCGCCCCGCCGGACGCCCCGGCCATGCCGCACGCCCTGGCCTTCGCCGGGCAGGGGGCGGAGGACAAGCGGGCGGCGCTGGCGGAGTCGCTGCGCGCGGCCAAGCAGGATGCCTGCATGCTGACCGATCCGGCCAGCATCAACTGGCTGCTCAACGTCCGCGGCGCGGACCTGCCCTTCGTGCCCGTGGCCCTGGCCTTCGCCATCGCCCATGCCGACGCCCGGGTGGACCTGTTCATCGCCGGGAGCAAGCTGCCGGACGCCACCCGGCAATGGCTGGGGCCGGCCGTGTCGTGCCACGAGCCCGCCGCCTTGCCGGCCGCCCTGGCCGGGCTGTCCGGCCGCACCGTCCGGGTTGACCCGGCGAACGCCCCCGTCGCCGTGGCGCAGGCGTTGCGGGAGGCCGGCGCCGTGGTGGCGAGCGGCGCCGACCCCTGCCTGCTGCCCAAGGCCTGCAAGAACGCCGTGGAGCAGGCCGGCGCGCGGGCGGCGCAGCGGCGGGACGGGGTGGCGGTGTGCCGCTTCCTGCAGTGGCTGGAGTCGGCCCGGGGCGAGACGGAGATGTCGGCCGCCGCCCGGCTGCTGGCGTTCCGGCAGCAGGGCCAGGGCTTCCGCGACGAGAGCTTCCCCGCCATCTCGGGGGCGGGGGAGCACGGCGCGGTGATCCACTACCGGGTCACGCCGGCGACGGACCGGGTCATCGGCCCCGACGAGGCCTACCTGATCGACAGCGGCGGCCAATACGAGGACGGCACCACCGACATCACCCGCACGCTCTGGACCGGACCCGGCGCGCCGCCCGACGCGCTGCGCCGGCGGTTCACCCGCGTCCTGCAAGGCAACATCGCGCTGTCCGTCACCGTCTTCCCCCACGGCGTCGCCGGCCCCCACCTGGACGCGGTGGCGCGGCGTCCGCTTTGGACGGACGGGCTCGACTACGACCACGGCACCGGGCACGGGGTCGGCAGCTATCTCTCGGTGCATGAGGGGCCGGTCAGCCTGTCCCGCGCCGCCCGCCCGATCCCGATCGAGGCCGGCATGATCCTGTCGAACGAGCCCGGCTTCTACGCCGCCGGCGAGTATGGCATCCGGCTCGAGACCTTGCTGCTGGTGCAGCCGGCCGACCTGCCCGCCGCGGCCCGGCCCTTCCTGCGCTTCGAGGTGCTGACGCTGGCGCCGTTCGACCGCCGGTTGATCGACCCGGCCTTGCTAAGCCCTGCGGAACGCGATTGGCTGGACGGCTACCACGCCCGCGTCGCGGCCGAGCTGGCCGGTGCGGGAGGCCAGGAGCTGGACGCCTGGCTGGCGCAGGCTTGCCGCCCGATTACAGCTAAGTAATGCAGCATCAACGGACTGTGAGTATTTCCTGAGAAATCGCTGTAGGAAATTAACCCTTTCTCAATAGGGTTGGCGCACGATGCGGGCCGATGCAGCCAGCGGGTGCGACGATGATGGACGGAACGCAAGTTCAGCTGCTGACGGCCTGGTGCAACCGGCGCGCCCTCAGCTGGTCGCCCGGCCGGCTGGTGGATGGGGCGCCCGTCATGGTGCTGCGCCCGCAGCAATGCGGGCGTCCCTGGCAGGGCATGGCCCTCATCATGGGCCGGCCGGAGCTTCGGTTGGAGGATGAGCAGGGGGACACGCTGGCCAGCGCCTCCGACCTGCCGGCCCTGCTGGACGCGCTGGACGGCGGCGTTGCCGAGCCGCCGCAGCCCGGCCGCGCCCTAGCCGGCTCGGCTGCCTTCCTGCCCGGCCTCATCCTTTAGCGGCCGCACGCCCAGGATGTGGGCGATGGCGAAGGTGAGGTCCGGCCGGTTCAGCGTGTAGAAGTGGAACTCGTCCACGCCGTTGGCCTGCAGCAGCCGCACCTGCTCGGCCGCCACCACGGCGGCGACCATGCGCCGGGTCTCGGGGTCGTCCTCCGTGCCCTCGAACAGGCTGGCCAGCCAGCCCGGGATGCTGGCGCCGCACATGGCGCTGAACTTGGCCGCCTGCGCGAAGTTGGACACGGGCATGATCCCCGGCACCAGCGGCGCGGTGATGCCCGCGGCCAGCGCGCGGTCCAGGAAGCCCAGGAACACGCCGCCATCGAAGAAGTAGTTGCTGATCGCCCGGGTGGCGCCGGCGTCCAGCTTGCGCTTGAGGTTGTCCAGGTCGTGGGCGGCGCTCACCGCGGCCGGGTGCGTCTCCGGGTAGGCGGCGACGGAGATCTCGAAGTCCGCGATCCGCTTCAGCCCGGCCACCAGGTCGCTGGCGTACTGGTAGCCTTGCGGGTGGGGCACGTAGTCCTCGCCGGCCGGGGCGTCCCCGCGCAGGGCGACGATGTGGCGCACGCCGGAATCCCAGTATTGCCGGGCCACGTCGTCCACCTCGCCCCGGCTGGCGCCGACGCAGGTGAGGTGGGCTGCCGGCATCAGGCTGGTTTCGGCCACGATGCGGCTGACGGTGGCATGGGTGCGGGCCTGGGTGGTGCCGCCGGCGCCGTAGGTGACGGACACGAAGCGGGGCGCCAGCCGCTCCAGGCGGCGGATGCAGGTCCACAGCTGCGCCTCCAGCGCCTCCGTGCGGGGCGGGAAGAACTCGAACGACAGGGCGGGCGGGCGGGCGCCTGCCAGCGGCGCGGGCAGGGCCCCGAAGCGCGGCCCGGTCAGCCAGCGTTCGAGGGTGGGTTGGCTCGCGTAGCCGATGTTCTGGTCCATGGCATAGTGATGTGTGCACCTCTGCCGCAACGCAAGCACCGTCGCGTGACAATGCGGCTGATGCGGCCTTGCGGGCCTGGCGCGTTCGCCGGCCCATGCTAGACAACCGGGCCCTTTGCCTGTTCCATTGCGGCGGCAGCCTTTCCAAGGATTTTTGATGCGATCCCCGTTGCTCCGCTCCCTGCTCGCCGCCGCGGCCGTCTGGGCCGTGGCCGCCTGCGCCACCAAGCCGCCTGCCTCCGATGCCGAAGCGGTCAAGGAGTTCCAGGAGAACAACGACCCGTTCGAGCCAGCCAACCGGGTGGGCTACGCGATCGACGACGGCCTGGACACCTACTTCCTGGCCCCGGTCGCCCGCGCCTACCAGTATGCGGTGCCCGGCGTCGTGCGCCAGCCGATCCACAACCTGCTGCAGAACATGACCAGCCCCGTGCTGTTCATCAACGACGTGGTGCAGACCAACCCGCGCCGCGCCGGCGACACCTTCATGCGCTTCGTCATCAACACGACGGCCGGCGTGGGCGGCCTGTTCGACGTGGCGGCCAAGGTCGGCTACCCCTACCACAGCAACGATTTCGGCACGACGCTGGCGCTGTGGGGCGTGCCGCAGGGGCCGTTCCTGTTCCTCCCGGTGCTGGGCCCGTCGGACGTGCGGGACGCCACGGGGTATGGCGCCGACACCGCGTTCGACCCGTTCACCTACGTTCCGAGCGGCCACGGCCTGCGCACGCTGGAATATTCCCGCGTCGGCCTGAGCGCGGTGGACGCGCGCTCGCAGGTGCTGGGCCAGATCGAGCCGATCAAGAAGACGGCGCTCGACCCTTACGCCACGTTCCGCAGCCTCTACCGGCAGAACCGGGACAGCACGATCGAGGAAGTCGAGTCCGAGAAACGCGGCACCGTGCCCAACTGGTATTCGAAGTGAGGACGCCGACGATGCTGACCCGCCGCACCCTGCTGGCCGCTGGCCTGGCCGTGCTGGCCCTGGCCAGGCTGCCTGACGCCTGGGCCCCCCGCGCCTGGGCCGAGGAGCCCGCCGCGGCGGACGCCTTCGTGGAGAAGTTCGGCACCAAGCTCGTGGGCGTGGTGAACAGCGACCAGTCGCTGGCCGAGAAGCAGCAGCAGCTCCGCCCGCTGATCGACGGCGCCGTGGACGTGGACACCATCGCGCATTTCTGCCTCGGCCGCTTCTCCACCACGGCCACGCCGCAGCAGGTCAAGGAGTTCACCACCCTGTTCCACGCCGTGCTGGTCAACAACATCACCAGCAAGATCGGCGACTACCGCGGCGTGACCTTCGCCATGCGCGACAGCAGCGTGCGCGGCGACGAGGTCTATGTCGGCACCGTCGTGCAGCGCCCCAACGCCGCCCCCACCAACGTCCGCTGGGTCATCAGCACGGCGTCCGGCGCGCCCAAGATCGTGGACGTGGTGGCGGAGGGCACCAGCTTGCGCCTCACCCAGCGCAGCGACTACGCCTCCTACCTCACCCATAATGGCAACGACGTCGAGAAGCTGATCGCCGCCATGCGCCGCCAGGTGGAGCCGAGCTGAAGCTGGCCTGGCTGCGTCAACCGCTCCGACAGCCAGATGTGGGGGAGTCTGCGCCATGGCCATCACGAGAAGCGTCATCACCGCGTTGGACAGCCGGGGGGTTGACCTGCTGGGCACCAGCAACCTGGCGCTCAAGCTGCAGGACGACCAGAACATCGTGTCTGGCTCGTTGCTCACCGTGGAGAGCAACCATTTCTGCGTGCTGAAAAGCCGGGGCGCCATCCTCCAGGTTTACGAGACGGGCCAATACCCCTTGGTCACGCCGGACAAGCCCTTGTTCGGCTCCATCTCGCAGGGCTTCTTCGGCGGTGCGTCCCCGTGGGTGTACGAGGTCATCTACATCAACCGGTCGAAGCTGCTGGTGAAGAGCGCCGGCACCGCCACGACGTCGGAAATGGCGGAGGTCGCCTGGCAAGCGGACTACTACATCCACGTCGATACCAAGCAGGAAGCGCTGGACCTGATCCAGCATCTGCCGTTCAACGGCTCCGTCATCAACACGGACGAGATTTCCGCCTATGCCGGCCCGGCGATCGAGCAGGCCATCAACCAGGTCGTCCAGGTCACGCCGCTGGACTCGATCAACGAGCGCATCGCTGAGCTGCGCGACACGGTCAAGGGCCATCTGGCCGAGTTCCTCAAGGTCTATGGCATCATGCTGAACGACCTCAAGATACTCGTGCTGCCCAAGGACGAGCGGATGCGCGAGCTGATCTCCCTGCGGGCGTTCGGCCTCACCCCCATCGAGGCCGTGCGGTACTACCTGGCCATGAGCATGGCGAAGCACGGGCTGGTCTCCGCCCCGAACGCCGCCGTCGGCGAAGGCTTCCACATCGGCGGCCAGACCCTGGGCGCGGTGGCGCTCGGCGATGCCGCCGGGCTCGGCGCCAAGTGACCGCCGAAGCGCGGTCCGAGTTCTACGCCGCCGACCCGGTCGAGCAAGCCGCCATCAACCTGTTCTACGGCTGGGGGTACAACTTCTACCGCACGGAGAACCAGCTGCGGGCCGATGACCTGCTGGTCCGCCACCAGGTGGCAGGCCTGCTCGGAGAGGCCCGCGCGGCGATCGGCGACGCGGAGGCCGCCCACCGCGAGCAGCACCTGCCGCCGCTGTCCAGAGAGCACCCGCGGCCTGACCCATCCGCCCTGAAGCAGGCCCGCCTGCTGGAGGCCTTGGCCGCGCAGGTCGCCGCAGCCTCCAGCCGCATCCGCTCCTTGCCGGCGCCAGGCAACGACCGCATCCTCCAGCGGCACCGGGCGGAGGCCGAGACCCTGGCGCGGCTGCTGCGCACCGACATGGCTTTGACCGGCCACGCGGAGAGCTTGCGGCAGGGCGTGCGGGGCCAATCGCCGGGCTGGATCGTGGAGCACGTCCAGGAGCTGCAAGCCCATCTCCTGGCGATCGACGCCGCCCTTGCCAGCCGCCAGGCGATCCTCGACCTGTAAGCCCCGCGCCATGGCCGGCGGGCGGCCGGCGCCCGCTCAGGTCCAGTAAAGCACCCGCGCCGCCGGCAGCCGCCGGGCCAGGCTGGCCTCCATCGCCCCGCGCAGCTCCGCCATCTGTTCCTTGGGGAACACCCACTTGGTGGAGCCGAACTTGGTCAGCTTGCGGGTGCGCGCCGCCTCGTCCATCTCGAGCTTGCTGCCGGGATACCAGCCTTCCAGCACCGTCTTGGACTTCGGCGTGAAGCGGTGGGTGATCAGCTCCGTCGTCAGGTCGAGGTCCGGCACGCCGTCCAGCGCCTCCGCCGCATCGGCCACCAGCCGGTCGTAGCCGTCCTGCCAGTCCGGCAGCCGCATGATCGGCGCGATGGTCAGCCCGACCTTGTAGCCCGCCAGCGCCACCTTGCGCAGCGCCGCCAGCCGCGCGGCCATGCGCGGCGCGCCGCCTTCCAGCCGCTCGGCCGCCACCGCATTGAGCGAGAAGCGGATGCGGGTGCGCCCGCCATGCTGCAAGCCGAGCAGCGGCTCGACGGCGTCGAACTTGGTGGTGAAGCGCAGCTGCACCGCCGCGTCCCAGGCGCCGAAATGGCTGATGCAGGCCGCCAGCCCCCCGGTCAGGTGCTCGATCGACAGCGGGTCGGTGTAGCAGGAGCACTCGAACGTGGTGCCCTCGGCCGCCCGCGCCGGGGAGACGGAGGTGACGGTGCCCTGGCCCAGCGCCGGCGCCAGCTCGGCCAGCACCTCCGGCAGGTTGGCGTAGATCCGCACGATCGGCGGCCCCGCCAGCGACCCGGCGAGATAGCAGTACTGGCAATGCGCCGGGCAGCCTTCCGCCAGGTCGAACCGCCAGTCCGCGGAGGGCGGGATCGGCTGCAGCCGCCGCCGGCTGGGCGAGGCGGTGACCAGCGCCACCGTGGTCTTGGCGTCCCGGTAGGCGTCGGGCAGGCCGGACAGCCGGTCCGCCGGCAACCGCACGATCTCCGTGCCCAGCGCCGCCGCACGCTCCGCCACCGCGGCGCCGTACGGCCATTGCAGGGCGGAGGGCGTGGCGAGGAGGCGCTTGGGGACCCAGGGGCGAAAGCTCATGGGGAGTATTTCGTCATGCCCGCGCGGCACTTCCAGGCCGCACGCGCGTCCGCACGCGGCTTTGACCTCTCTCGTGCCGGTGGTGTCTCGGTTTGAAATCCGGGCCAGTTTTGCACCCTTGGCGGACCGTCTAAACTGGGGCGCCCGGACTGCGGGTGCGTGTTTGGTGGGAAGCGGACGGTCAGACGCCGAGTTTGTCATCGCTCGACGACACCCACCTTCGAGTCGTCAGGAGCAGTATAGCGGTCGGCAGCGCACCAAAAACCCCAACACCTTCAGTGAGCATATTTCCAAACGTGAACGCTACTAGACACGCATTGAACGGAAAGGCCATCCATTGCTCAACGGAGGCATAATACAGCACGGGTCGATCGCTTGGAACAGCAAATAAGCACTCTATCAAGATGTAGAAAGTTTCATACATTGACCAAACTACAACCGCAAATAAATCAGTTAAAATCAAAAAACTAAAACGAAGTGGTGGATCGGCATTTTCGAATTCCGTAGAAGTATATTGATAAGAACGATGAAACGAGCATCACACCGCACTCTATGGGATACGTAAATAACTCAAATGTTTTGGAAAATATCATGGTATACATTATCGCTGATGCAGAACATAGGCCGCTGTACGTGATCGACCGAAAAAGCAGGCTCCGATTCAACAAGTTCATTGCGGTATGAAGCTATCCATTTTCAGGCGGGTTGATAGCACGGCTAATCCAACAAAGCCCCTCAAGATGTCCACTATGAGGTCGAGAGCGGCCGAACAGACTCAACCGGATTTCAACTTGCGACACTAACCCCCCTTGCCGCATCCCTTGCCGCGTTGCGCCCGCTTCGCCACTCTGCCCGGCAGCAGCGGGACTCCACGGCATGAAGCGTCTGGGACTGGCCGCGGCGCTCGCGCTGGCCGCGGCAACCACGCCGGCCGCAGCCCGCATCGTGCGCCTCGAGATCGTGCGGACGGAGCCCGCGTTCGGCGGGCAGGCGTTCGGCAGCGCCGGGCCGTACCAGCACGTCACCGCCATCGCCCACGGCGAGCTGGACCCGGCGGACCCGGCGGACGGCATCATCCAGGACCTGGCGCTCGCCCCGCGCAACGCCGCCGGGCACGTCGAGTACGCGACCCCCGTCGAGCTGCTGAAGCCGGCCGACATGGCCCAGGGCAACCGCATGCTGCTGCTGGAGATCAACAACCGCGGCAACAAGCTCGCCCTGGCCGTGTTCGACGAGGACGTGCCGGGCCGCGCCGGGGACCGCAACGCGCTGACCGGGGCCGGCGACGGCTGGCTGCTGCGCCAGGGCTACACCCTCGCCTGGTGGGGCTGGGAGATGGACGCCGCCCCCGGCGGCGGCCGGCTCGTGCTGCCCCCGGTGATCGCCCGCAACGCCGACGGCGCCGTGACCGGCGTGGTGCGGACCGAGCTGCTGACCCCCGTGGCCACCCGCAGCATCGGCCTGGCGCAGAGCAGCCAGGTGCTGGGATTCCCGCCCGGCAGCTACGTCAACGCCCCGCCCGCCAGCGCGGACAACCATGACGCCACCCTGACGGTGCGCGCCCACGAGCAGGACCGCCGCCAGCCGATCGCCAACGACCAGTGGAGCTTCGGCGCCTGCCATGATGACGGGACGGCGACGCCCGACCCAGGGCATCTCTGCATGCCGTCCGGCTTCCAGCCCGGGCTGCTGTACGAGCTGATCTACCAGGCGCGCGACCCGGCGGTGCTCGGCATCGGCTTCGCCGCCACGCGGGACCTGGGCGAGTGGCTGCGCGACGCCGAGCAGGGCGACGACGGCGTGGCCAACCCGGTGTGGCGGGCCGATGCGCGCGCCCTGCTGGAAGGCACCTCGCAGAGCGGGCGGATGCTGCGCAGCTTCCTGCTGCTCGGCTTCAACCGCGGCGAGGACGGACGGCAGGTGTTCGACGGCGCCTACCCGCACATCGGCGGCGGGCTGATGCCGCTGAACGTGCGGTTCGGCCAGCCGGTGCGCGCCTGGGGCGAGCAGACCGACCACCTGTATCCCGCCTACGACTTCCCGTTCTCCTACGCCAGGCAGGACGACCCGCTGACCGGCCGCAGCCAGGGCGTGCTGGACCGCTGCGCCGCCACCGCCACCTGCCCGCGCCTGTTCCACGTCGCCACCGCGCTGGAGATGTGGGAGGGCCGGCAGTCCCTCGGCCTCACCGACCCGCTCGGCCTGCGCGACGTGGCGGACCCGGCGGGCGTGCGTACCTTCATCATGGCCAGCACCCAGCACGCCCCGGCCGGCCTGCCGCTGCCCGCAGCGCCCCCCTTCGGCCTGTGCCAGCAGCAGCCCAACCCCAACCCGCAGCTCTGGACCATGCGGGCGCTGCTGACGGCGCTGACCGCCTGGGTGCGGGACGGCGTGGAGCCGCCGCCCGGCGCGGCGCCGCGCATCGCCGACGCCACCCTGGTGGCGCCCGACCAGGTGCGCCTGCCCGGCATCCCCGCCAACGGCTACGGCGGCACCCAGCGGCCCGCCGTCTCGGCCCGCCGGCTGTACGACACGCTGCACGTGCTGGATTTCGGCCCCGATTACCGCGCGGGCGACAGCAGCGGGGTGATCACGGTGGAGCCGCCCCTGGTCGGCACGGCGAGCTACGGCGTGCTGGCGCCGCAGGTGGACGCGGACGGCAACGACCTGGCCGGCATCCGCAGCGTGTTCCAGCAAGTGCCGATCGGCAGCTATCTGGGCTGGAACCTGTTCCGCGCCGGCTGGCTGGAGGGCGGCATGTGCAACCTGTCCGGCTCGTTCATCCCGTTCGCCGCCACGGCGGCGGAACGGCAGGCGGCGGGCGACCCCCGCCTGTCCCTGGCGGAACGGTATCCCACCAGGGAGGCCTACGTCGCGGCGTTCAGGGCGGCGGCGGCGCGGCTGGTCAACGCCCGCTTCCTGCTGCCGGACGACGCCGCGACGCTGGTGGCGCGGGCCGAGCGCGACGGGGTGCGCTCGAGCCCGTAGCCCGGCAGCAGGCTAGTAGGGGCCGGGGCCCGGCTGCGCGAGGTAGGGCGCGGGCTGCACGAGGTAGGGCGCCGGCTGCACGTACACCGGCGGCCGCGGCGGCAGCGAGTTGCCCTTGGCGAGCATGCACTGCACGTAGGCGTTGTTGTACTGCACCTGGATGCTGCCCTGGGCGCCGCCGCCGTTGCTGGCGCCCACCCCCGTGCCGACCAGCGCGCCGCCGCCCGCGCCGATCGCGGCACCCCGGCCGCCGCCGATCGCCGCCCCCAGCCCGGCGCCCAGCACCGTGCCGAGCACGGCCGTTCCCACGCCGATGTTGTTGGCCCGCTCCGCCTGCCCCTGCACCTGGTCGCTGGCGTATTGCTTGCAGATCGCCTGGTCCTGCGCGAAGGCCTCGAATGGCTTGCCCTGCGCCGGGATGATCGGCACGGTGGGGCCGAACGGGGTCGTCACGCAGCCTTGCAGCAGCAACATGCAGGCCGTTCCCAGCGCCGCCGTCTTGTATCCAGTCATGGCTTGCACTCACGAAAATTGTCGGGCGCAAGATTTGCCCAGCACCGTGCCTGCTTCAAGGTCTGGTCAACTTTCGCCGTTGTAAAACAATGTTGCACCGGACGCCGGCCACGGGGTCCTGTCACGCAGCGAAACGAGACGTGTTCACGCCCGCTTTGACAGCGCGGCGGCGCGGACGCTACCGGGGGACCATGCAAGCCACCGCCATACTGCTCGCCGCCGGCCTGGGCACGCGGATGAAGTCCACCCTGCCCAAGGCGCTGCACCCCATCGCCGGGCAGCCGATGCTGCGCCACCTGCTCGACTCCTGCGCCGGCGTGTTCGACCGGGCGGTGATCGTCGCAGGCCCGGGCATGGAGGCGCTGGCCGCCGCCGCGGCGCCCCACCCGGTGGTGGTGCAGCGCGAGCGGCTGGGCACGGCGCACGCGGCGTTGCAGGCCGCCCTGGAGTTCGGCGACGGCGACGTGGCCGTGCTGTACGCCGACAACCCGCTGATCCGCGCCGGCACGCTGCGCCGGCTGCGCGCGGCGCGCGCCGGGGCGGGGCTGGCGCTGCTCGCCATGCGCCCGGCCGACCCGGGGCGCTACGGCCGGGTGCTGATGGCGGGCGAGGCGGTCGAGCGCGTCGTCGAATGGGCGGATGCCACGGAGGCGGAGCGCGCGGTCGGCCTGTGCAACGCCGGGGTGATCTGCGCGGCGGCGTCCGACCTGCTCCGCTGGCTGCGCGCCGTGCGCAACGACAACAGCAAGGGCGAGTACTACCTGACGGACGTGGTGGCCCTGGCCCGCGCCGAGGGCGTGCGGGTGGCCGCGGTCGAGGCGCCGGAGGCCGAGCTGCGCGGCGTCAACTCCCGCGCCGAGCTGGCCGCGGCGGAGGCCGTGGCGCAGGGCTGGCTGCGCGAGGCGGCGATGGCCGGCGGCGCCACGCTCACCGCGCCGGAGACGGTGTTCCTCTGCGCCGACACCCGCCTGGAGCCGGACGCCACGATCGGCCCCAACGTGGTGTTCGGACCCGGCGTCAGCGTCGCCTCCGGCGCCGTCATCCGCGCCTTCTGCCACCTGGAGGGCTGCACGGTGGGCCCGGGCACCGTCATCGGCCCGTTCGCCCGGCTGCGCCCCGGCACGGTGGTGGGGGCGGGCGCGCATGTCGGCAACTTCGTCGAGCTGAAGGCGGCGGTGCTGGGGGAGGGGGCCAAGGCCAACCACCTGAGCTACCTGGGCGACGCGGCGGTGGGGGCGGGGACCAACATCGGCGCCGGCACGATAACGGTTAATTATGACGGCTATGGCAAGCATCGCACCGAGATCGGCCAGGCCGCCTTCATCGGCTCCAACACCTCCCTGATCGCCCCCGTGCGGATCGGCGACGGGGCGATGGTGGTGGCGGGCAGCACGATCACCCAGGACGTGCCGGAGGACGCCATGGCGTTCGGCCGCGCACGGCAACAGACGCTGCCGGGGCGCGCCGCCGCGTTCCGCAAACGCAAGGAGACGCGCTGATGTGCGGCATCGTGGGAGTGTTGGGCGCGCGGCCGGCCGCGCCGCTGCTGCTGGAGGCGTTGCAGCGGCTGGAATATCGCGGCTACGACAGCGCCGGCATCGCCACCCTGGCCAACGGCCACATCGACCGCCGCCGCGCCCCCGGCAAGCTCGCCAACCTGGCCGCCGTGCTGGAGCGCCTGCCGCTGGCCGGCACCACTGGCGTCGGCCACACCCGCTGGGCCACCCACGGCGCGCCGACCGAGACCAACGCCCACCCGCACGGCACCGCCCGCGTCTCCGTGGTGCACAACGGCATCATCGAGAACCACGCCGCCCTGCGCGAGGAGCTGGAAGCCGCCGGCCAGGTGTTCGAGACCGACACCGACACCGAGTCGGTGGCGCAGCTGGCGGACTTCCACCTGCGCCAGGGCATGGCCCCGGTGGAGGCGGCGCGCGCCACCTTCGCCCGGCTGGAAGGCGCCTACGCCCTGGCCATGGTGTTCGCCGGCCATCACGGGCTGATGGTGGGGGCGCAGCACGGCGCGCCGCTGGCGGTGGGCTTCGGCGAGGACGAGATGTTCCTCGGCTCCGACAGCCTGGCATTGGCGCCGTTCACCCAGCGCATCGCCTTTCTGCGCGACGGCGACTGGACGGTGCTGTCCCGCGGCGGCGCGCAGTTCTTCGACGCGGCCGGGCAGGGCGTGCAGCGCGAGGTGCGCCTCACCGTCCACACCGGCGCCATGATCGGCAAGGACGGCTTCCGCCACTTCATGGAAAAGGAGCTGCACGAGCACCCAAGCGTCATCGGCCAGGTGCTGCAGCGCATGATCGACCCGGCGACCCGCACCGTCGCCCTGCCCGCCCTGCCGTTCGACCTCGCCGCCATCCCGCGCGTCACCGTCTCGGCCTGCGGCAGCGCGTACTACGCCGGCCTGGTGGCCCGCCACTGGCTGGAGGCGGAGGCGCGGCTGCCCACGGATGCGGACGTGGCCAGCGAGCTGCGCTACCGCGAGCCGCCGCTGCCGCCCGGCGGGCTGGCGTTGCTGGTCAGCCAGTCCGGCGAGACGGCGGACACGCTGGCGGCGCTGCGCTCCCTGCGCGGCGCGGGGCAGCACGTGCTGAGCATCCTGAACGTGGCCGAGAGCACCATGGCGCGCGAGAGCGACGCCGTGCTGGAAACGCTGGCCGGCCCGGAGATCGGGGTTGCCAGCACCAAGGCGTTCACCGCCCAGCTCGCCACCCTGGCCTGCTTCGCCATCGCCGCCGGCCGGGCGCGCGGCGCCATGGGCATGGCGCGCGAGGCCGAGCTGGTCGATGCGCTGCTGGAGCTGCCGAGCCGGGTGGCCGAAGCCCTGGCGCTGGACCTGTCGGCCGTGGCGGCCCGGGTGGCGCAGGCGCGCGACGTGCTGTTCCTCGGCCGCGGCGCGTGCTTCCCGATCGCCATGGAGGGCGCGCTGAAGCTCAAGGAGATCAGCTACATCCACGCCGAGGGCTACGCCGCCGGGGAGATGAAGCACGGCCCGATCGCGCTGATCGACCGCGACGTGCCCGTGGTGGCCGCCGCCCCCAGCGGCCCGCTGTTCGAGAAGGTGGCCTCCAACCTGCAAGAGGCGGCGGCGCGCGGCGGCAAGCTGGTGGTGTTCAGCGACGCGACCGGGGCCGCCAAGCTGCGCGGCATCGCGGCGGAGGTGGTGGTGCTGCCGGCGGTGCACCCGTTCGTGGCGCCGATCCTGTACGCGATCCCGG
>CAXTJU010000062.1:0-19892 GCA_964244655.1 uncultured Acetobacteraceae bacterium
GGCTGATCAGCGTGATGCGGCCCGGCTCGTCCGCCGGGTTCAGCGTCTCGATCAGCCGCAGCAGGTCGGCTGCCTGCGTGCTGGGGCCGACCTTGATGCCGATCGGGTTGCGCACGCCGCGCAGGAACTCGACGTGCGCGCCGTCCGGCTGGCGGGTGCGGTCGCCGATCCACAGGAAGTGCGCCGAGCAGCCGTACCAGTCGCCGGTGGTGGAATCGATCCGGGTCAGCGCCTGCTCGTAGGGCAGCAGCAGCGCCTCGTGGCTGGTGTAGAACTCGGTCTCGCGGATGTGCGGCGTGGTGACGCTGGTCATGCCGCAGGCCGCCATGAAGCGCAGCGTCTCGTCGATGCGCCCGGCGATCTCGCCGTAGCGGCCGGCCAGCGGCGAGCGGGCGGCGAAGGACAGGTTCCAGCGGTGCACCTCGTGCAGGTCCGCGTAGCCGCCGCCGGCGAAGGCGCGCAGCAGGTTCAGCGTGCTGGCGGAGTGGAAATACCCGGTCTCCATCCGCTGCGGGTCCGGCGTGCGCTCGGCGGCGGTGAAGCCGGGGCCGTTGACGGTGTCGCCGCGATAGGAGGGCAGGGTGGCGCCGTCCAGCGTCTCGGTGTCGGCGGAGCGCGGCTTGGCATACTGCCCGGCCATGCGCCCCAGCTTCACCACCGGCACGCCGGCGCCGAAGGTGAGCACCACGGCCATCTGCAGCAGCACCCGGAAGGTGTCGCGGATGGTGACGGCGTTGAAGTCGCTGAAGCTCTCGGCGCAGTCGCCGCCCTGCAGCACGAACGCCCCGCCCTCGGCAGCCAGCGCCAGCGCCGCCTTCAGCCGCCGCGCCTCGCCGGCGAACACCAGCGGCGGATAGCCGTGCAGCCGGTCCTCAACGGCGGCGAGCGTGGACTGGTCCGGGTAGGCGGGTTGCTGGCGGATGGGATGGCTGCGCCAGGACGTGGGCGACCAGGGTGTCATCGGGGTGGACTCCTCTGTGGGCGTTATCCCGTAAAGTCTGATGAAGGGATAGAGAGGCAGATAGGTCGGTCATTGCAGGACAAAGCCGTCAGTTGGCTTACGGCTGGCGGCTTAGTTCAGTGTTGTCGCATCTTCACAACATAAGCCTAGGCGAGCCTTGCCAGGCCTTGGGAAAGCGCCGCTGGTCTTTGGCAAACCGCGTGGCATGTCACAGATCATTAGCCGGATGTGTGAAAACGCCCATCAACGAAGGTCGTCGTAACAGCACGTCCTGCTTTGAACGCTGGCGTGACGACATGCAGCTCAGTGCCGTTGACAGTGACGCGGGCATCTGCGGAGCAACTTCCAAAGCGCGGGCTCACCAAAATCTGCCCAGCTTGAATTTCTATGATTTGGAAATTCGACTCGCACGCATTGCCGCCTAGGCTTTGCTCAATCAAGACGTAATCCCGCCCAGGGGCGCTGTAGGGGCCGCGCAAAGCCAAAGTCTCATCTTCACGGTCTTCGAGCACCGTCTTAGTTCCAATGGTAACCTGCCAAACTGTCAGGCCAAGTCTGTCCAGTTCGACCGTCTGGCCACCAGCACGCTGGGTGGCAATCGTCTGGCGGCTGCGGATGGTTGGGTTCTGCGCCAGACCCGACGACACGCCGGTGCTCGCAAGGAACAATCCAATCATCAGTAGCTTGCAGTAGTTTGACACGATCACCTCTGTTGGCCCGTTATCACTCTGCCGCCGCCTTCAAGCCGGACGCCGCCAGCGCCTGCTCCAAATCGGCCAGCAGGTCATCCGGGTGCTCCAGCCCGATCGACAGCCGCACGTAGCCGGGGGACACGCCGCTCTTCATCTGGTCGGTGTCGTCCAGCTGGGAGTGCGTGGTGCTGGCCGGGTGGATCGCCAGCGAGCGGGCATCGCCGATATTGGCAACGTGGTAGAACAGCTGCAACGCGTCGATGAACCGCCGGCCGGCCGCAGCGCCGCCGTGCAGCTCGAACCCGAGCAGGCCGCCCATGCCATGGGGCAGATAGCGCCGGGTCAGCTCGGCCTCGCGCCCGGCCAGGTGCGCCGGATGGATCACGCGCGCCACCTCTGGCCGGCGGGCCAGCCAGTCGGCGACGGTCAGCGCCGTCTCGCAGTGGCGCTTCATGCGCAGCGGCAGCGTCTCCATGCCTTGCAGCACCAGCCAGGCGTTGAACGGGCTGATCGCCGGGCCGAGGTCGCGCAGCAGCGTCACGCGCGCTTTCAGGATGTAGGCGATCGGGCCGAGCGGCTTGGCCGCCTCGCTCCATACTGCCCCATGATAGGATGGGTCGGGCGTGTTCAGCCCCGGCTGCCGCGCCGGGTGCGCCGCCCAGTCGAACCGCCCGCCATCCACGATCAATCCAGCGATGGCGGTGCCGTGGCCGCCGAGATACTTGGTGGCGGAGTACACGATGATCGCCGCGCCATGGTCGAACGGGCGCACCAGCATGGGGGCGGCGGTGTTGTCCATGACGAGCGGGATGCCGAGCGGGGCGCCGAGTGCCGCCACCTCCGCGATCGGGAACGGCCGCAGCTTCGGGTTGGGCAGGGTCTCGGCATACCAGGCCCGGGTGCGCGCGTCCGTGGCGCGCAGGAAGGCCTGCGGGTCCTCCGGGTCCACGAAGCGGACCTCGATGCCCTGGTCCTTGAACGTGTTGGCGAACAGGTTCCAGGTGCCGCCGTAGAGGTCGGTGGAGGAGACGATGTTGTCCCCCACCTTGGCCAGGTTCTGCACCGCCAGCGCGCTCGCCGCCTGGCCGGACGCGACGGCCAGCGCGGCAGCACCCCCCTCCATCGCCGCCACCCGCTTCTCCAGCGCGTCCGCGGTCGGGTTCATGATGCGGGTGTAGATGTTGCCGAGCTGCTTCAGCGCGAACAAGCTGGCGGCATGGTCGGCGCTGTCGAACTGGAAGGCGGTGGTCTGGTAGATCGGCACGGCGACGGCGCCGGTGCTCTCGTCCCGCCGCCAGCCGGCGTGGATCGCCATGGTTTCTGGGTGCATCCTCGTTCTCCCTCGCTGGCCGCAAGCGTAGCCGCGCGGTCGGCGGAGTGGCAAACGCCCGCCGGCTTGCGTTCGCTGCATGGGAGCGCTGCATCCGCCGGGGCATTTTCGTTTTGCATCCCGACGCCCTTGCGCCGCAGGATCACGGCATGGGCCGCACCCACCATCGCATCGTGCTTCGCATGACCATCCGCAAGGACGGGCTGCCGACGCGGTTGCGCTGAGACCAGTGACATCGCTGAAGCCCCGCCGGTAGAACGGGGCTTCGCACCACCCTTCTCCCGGCCTGCCAGAGGAGAAGAGGATGACACCGCCAGCCGAGCCTGCCTTGATCCGCGCCGTCCGCTTCGAGGACGCCGAGGCCATCGCAGCCATGCGCAGCCTGCCCGGCGTCCGCCATGGCACGTTGGCCCTGCCGTTTCCCAGGGTGGAGACCAGCCGCACGTGGCTCGAGACCCTGCCGAAGGGCGACCTGCATATCGTGGCCGAGCAAGCCGGCGCGGTGGTCGGCACCGCCAGCTTGAACCGGCGGCAGGGCCGGCGCAGCCATTGCGGCGCCATCGGCATCATGGTGCACGACGCCCACGTGGGCCGTGGCATCGGCACGGCGCTGATGACGGCCCTGGTGGACGCGGCGGACCAATGGCTCGGGCTGCTGCGGCTGGAGCTGGAGGTCAACTGTGACAACGCGCCGGCCTTGGCGCTGTACCGGCGGTTCGGCTTCGTGGTGGAAGGCCGGCTGGTCGGCAACGCGTTCCGCGACGGGGAGTACATCGACTGCTTCACCATGGGCCGGCTGGCCTGCACGCTCGCGGGCAGGCACGAGGCGGGCGGTGCGACGTAGGGCGACCCGGCGTCGGGAGTGCGGGCGGGCCGTCAGCTGGGCTCGTCCCACCCCATGCTGACCCGTTCCGCTATTTCCTCCTCTGCCGACTTGGCCCAGGCGGCCAGAGACGGAAACTCGTTGTCAATTTCGTAACCCGGCATTCCGCGGTCATGAAGAACTAGAACGTGGCCTTTGGGACATGATTTATCGGCTAAGACAATGCATATGACGCCGTCGTTGTCTCCGCGTCGCGCGAAAGCGATGAGGTGATGCGACAGAAACTGCCGATGCATCTCCTCCGTCTCGGCAAGAGCCTCTTGGGCGTCGAGAAAAAACAAAGGAGGCTGATCCCACTTGCTCCTTTCGATCATAGCTCGGAGTTCCGTCGGAACTTTAAAACCTTCCGCAACAAGCGCGGGTTTAATCCAGGCAAGGGAGTTCATGAAAGCACCCTATTTACTCAGGAAGACGCGGGTGTTGTCGATTGTCACAATTCCATCCGCCGTACGCACGGCATCCACGGGCTCATTGATGGTCCCATTCTTCCCTATGTAATCGCGATGAAACTTTGCGCCGCCGTCTCCTCCAGCCGTCCTGTGGCTGAAGCGCAACTGCTCCGGCGGGATTTGCTGCACCTCGGGCTGCCGCGGCGGCATGCCGGATCTTTGCGGCGCTTGCGTTCCCGACCGGTTCCGCCGCGTTCGAGCGCCGCTTGGATTTCGACGCTGCTCCTGCCCTCGCGCGCCATCTGCGCGGCCAGCGCTCGTTCCTCGTCGCTGCGGGTCTCGATGCCGCTTCCAAGAACCGGCGCAGCCTGCACCGCTACCTTCAAGGGAGCGTTGTTCCCCGCCAACGCGCGGTCCAGCAGCGCCGGGTCAACCCGCACGGCCCGCAGCACCCGCTCGCCCATAGCCTCCATCTCCGGCCCGGCGAACGGCGTGCCGAACAGCATGGGGCCATGATACTGCGCCCAAACGTAGCCGCGCGCCGCCGCCAGGTCCTGCGGCTTGGCCGCGTCCAGCTTGAACCGCTCGACCGCGGCTTGGACCTGGTCCGCCTCCGCGTGCTGGCGCATCACTTCCAGCGCCTTCGCCGCAAGCCCGATGGCGCCCAAGCCCCGCGCCGTGCCCAGCGGCAAGAGCGGCCGGGCCGGCGGCGCAGGGCCGGCCGGAACCTTCGCGGCGGGAGGCGCTGGCACGCGCATGTCTTTCACCAGCGCCAGCAGCCCGCCCTGCTGCGCCAGGTGCTCGTCCGCCCGGCGCAGGAACGGCTTGAAGTGGTCCAGCCCAATCGACTTGGCGCTGTCCGCCAGCAAGTCGGTCGCCGTGCGCAGGTCGGCGCTGCTCCTGGCCCTCAGGAGAGCGCGCCCGGCATCGACGAAGCTCTTGAGGCCCGGCGTGTCCGGGTGCACGCCGAACACGCGCCGAGCCATGGCCGGCAGCCCCAGCGGCAAGGCTTGCACGACGGCCGCCAACAGGCGGTCAAGCCGCGCATGGTCCTCCGCGCTCAGCCGCCCGGCGTCGTGGTGGCGCTTGGCGGCAGGCAGGCCGGCGACCAGCGTGTGACCCAAGTCATGGATGCGCTCAGCCAGCGGGCGGGCAGGCCCCTGCGGCGATGCAGCCTTGTCCGGGCTGGTGCCGTGGCCGAACCAGCCGTGCGACTGGCGGCCCTGGTTCATCCAATTGTCTTGCGCCATCCTGGGCTTTCAGAGTTGTTCCTTGTATGTTCTATCACAGCCGTGACGTTCGGAAGCAGCTTGCGGGACCGCTTCGTAGGGCTCTCCTAAGCGCCGGCCCCGCCGGGAGCCGCGCCGCCTAGCGCACGTCCCCCCACGTCGGCAGCCGGGCCACCACGTCCCCCCAGCCCTCCCACACCAGCTTGCACGCCACGAACAGCACCACCAGCAGCCCGAGCCACGCGATCCAGCGGTACCGCTCCAGCAGCCGCGCGATCAGCGTCGCCGCCGCCGCCATCAGCACCACGGACACCGCCAACCCCGCCACCAGCACCCCCACGTGCCCGTTCGCCGCTCCCGCCACCGCCAGCACGTTGTCCAGGCTCATCGACAGGTCGGCCAGCAGGATCTGCCCCATTGCCGCCGCCAGCGACTTCGGCGCGGCCACGGACCCGGCGTGGCGCGGCCGCGGGCGCAGCTCGCGGTACATCCGCCAGCACACCCACAGCAGCAGCGCCCCGCCCGCTAGCAACAGCCCCACCACAGCCAGCAGCCGCAGCGCCACCAAGGCCAGCCCGATGCGGATCACCGCCGCCCCGCCGATGCCGCCCAGGATCGCCGCCCGCTTCTGCGCCGCCGGCAGCCCGGCCACCGCCATGCCGACCACCACCGCGTTGTCCCCGGCCAGCACCAGGTCGATCACCAGCACCTGCGCCAGCGCCGTCAGTTGCGCTAGGATGTCCGCGTTGAGGAGATGCTGCATGGTCCCCCGTTATACCCGCCCGGAGATGGTCGCCATCTGGGCGCCCGTGAACCGATACCGCCTGTGGTTCGCCATCGAGGCCGCCGCCGCGGACGCGATGGCCGAGCTGGGCGGCATCCCCGCCGAAGCCGCCCGCGCCATCCGCGCCCGCGGCGAGCCGCTGCTGGCCGCCATGGACCAGGCCGACCTCGACCGCATCGACGCCATCGAGGCCGAGACCCGCCACGACGTGATCGCCTTCCTCACCTGGCTCGCCGACGGCATCGGGCCGGACAGCCGCTTCGTCCACCAGGGCATGACCAGCAGCGACGTGCTGGACACCTGCCTCTCCCTCCAGCTCACCCAGGCCGCGGACCTGCTGCTCGCCGGGCTGGACCGGGTGCTGGCCGCCCTCAAGCGCCGCGCATTCGAGCATAAGCACACCCCCACCATCGGCCGCAGCCATGGCATTCACGCCGAGCCCACCTCGTTCGGCCTCAAGCTCGCCGGGCACTACGCGGAGTTCGCGCGCAACCGGGCGCGGCTGCTGGCCGCCCGCGCCGAGGTCGCGGTGTGCGCCATCTCCGGCCCCGTCGGCACCTTCGCCCACCTGGACCCGGCGGTGGAGGAGCACGTCGCCCGCGCGCTCGGCCTGGCGGTGGAGCCGGTCTCGACCCAGGTGATCGCGCGGGACCGCCACGCGCAGTTCTTCTGCACCCTGGCGGTGATCGCAAGCGGGGTGGAGCGGCTGGCGATCGAGGTGCGCCACCTGCAACGCAGCGAGGTGCGGGAGGCGGAGGAGTTCTTCCACGCCGGGCAGAAGGGCAGCAGCGCCATGCCGCACAAGCGCAACCCGGTGCTGAGCGAGAACCTCACCGGCCTCGCCCGCCTGGTCCGCGCCGCCGCGATTCCCGCGCTGGAGAACGTGGCGCTGTGGCACGAGCGCGACATCAGCCACAGCAGCGTCGAGCGCGCCATCGGCCCGGACGCCACCGCCACGCTGGACTTCGCCCTGCACCGCCTGGCCGGCATGATGGAGACGCTGGTGGTGTATCCCGGCCAGATGGCCGCCAACCTGGACGCCCTAGGCGGCGTGGTGCACAGCGGCGAGGTGCTGCTGACGCTCACCCGCGCCGGCATGAGCCGCGAGGACTCCTACCGGGTGGTGCAGCGCAACGCCATGGCGACCTGGCAGGCGCTCGGCCAGCCGGGCGGGCGCAGCTTCCGCGCCAACCTGCTGGCGGACCCGGAGGTGGCCGGCCGCATCACCCCCGCCGCCCTGGACGCCGCGATGGACCCGGCCATGCACCTGCGCGCGGTGGACCACGTGTTCGCCCGCGTGTTCGGGCCGGGCGCCGCGCAGGCCGCGATGGCCGCGCAGTAGGCGCCGGGTGTCCCGGCCGGATGCCGGCGTGCCCCCGCCGGATGCCGGCGCCTGGCTCGCCGAGGCCTCCCGCCAGCAGGGGGCGGGCGAGCTGGCCGCTGCGGCCGCCCACAATAACCTGGGCCTGGCGCTCCACGGCCAAGGCCGGCCGGACCAGGCGGCGGACTGCTACCGCCGGGCCGTGGCGGCGTCGCCCGGGTTCGCGCAGGCGCACAACAACCTCGGCGTGGCGCTGCGCGAGCAAGGCTTGCTGGACGAGGCGCGCGCCGCCTGCGCCCAGGCCATCGCGCTCAAGCCCGACTACTGGGAGGCGCACAGCAACCTGGGCAACGTGCTGCAGGACCAGGCGCGGCCAGGCGCGGCGGCGGCCAGCTACGGCCAGGCGCTCCGGCTGGCCCCGGACGCGGCGGACCTGCACAGCAACATGGGCGCAGCGCTCACCGCGCTCGGCCGGCCGGAGCAGGCGATCGCCTGCTACGAGCGCGCCCTGGCGCTGCGGCCTGATTTCCCGGAGGCGCACAACAGCCTGGGCACGGCGCTGCGCGACGCCGGCCGCCCGGACGAGGCGCTGGCCTGCTTCCGCCGCGCCGTGGCGCTGCGGCCGGACTACCCAATGGCGCACACCAACCTGGCCATGGCGCTGCTGGGGCGCGGCGAGTTCGCGGCGGGGTGGCGGGAGTACGAGTGGCGCTGGCACCTGCCCGCCACGGTGCGGCCGCGCCGCTTTCCCGCGCCGCAATGGCGCGGCGAGCCGGCGGAAGGGCGCCGGCTGCTGCTGCACAGCGAGCAGGGCCTGGGCGACACGCTGCAATTCTGCCGCTACGCCCCCCTGGCCGCCGCCCTCGGCTTCCGCGTCAGCCTGCACGTCCAGCCATCCCTGGTGCGGCTGCTGCGCAGCCTGCCGGGCGTGGAGCACGTGGCGGGGACCAGCGAGGCCGCGCCGGAGCACGACCTGCACTGCCCGATGCTCAGCCTGCCGCTGGCGTTCGGCACGACCCCCGCCACCATCCCGGCCGCGCCCGCCTACCTCCGCGCGGACCCGGCGCAGCAAGCCGCCTGGCAGGCGCGCCTGGCCGGCACGGACGGCCTGCGGGTCGGCCTGGCCTGGGCCGGCAACCCCCGCCTGACCGCCGACCGCCGCCGCTCGATCCCGCCGGAGCAATTGGCGCCGCTCGCCGGGTTGCGCCTGTTCAGCGTGCAGAAGGGCGGCCCAGCCCCGCCGGCCAGCCTACCCTTGATCGACTTCATGGCCGAGATGGCAGATTTCGCGGACACGGCGGCGCTGGTTGCCAACCTGGACCTTGTGGTGTCGGTGGACACCGCCGTGGCCCACCTCGCCGCGGCGCTCGGCAAGCCGGTTTGGCTGCTGGACCGCTTCGACCCCTGCTGGCGCTGGCCGGCCGGGCAGCGGGGCAGCGCGTGGTATCCGACCCTGACAATCCATCGCCAGCCGCGCCCGGGCGATTGGGCGGCGGTGGTTGCCCGGGTCGCGCAGGATTTGCGGGCAGTCAGCGGCGCCTGACGCAGGCGCTGCCTCGAACCGCTGGGAGTCCCTCCCGTCGGCCGGTTCACGTGGGCAGGTGACGCCATCCGGCGGCCTGCGCTAAAACCTTCCTCGCCTCCGTTGGGAAGGGCCAGGCAATTGGGACCGTTCGGCGCGATCGTCGTATGCTTCTGGGCGGTGGTCTGGTTCGAGGCCGGCATTGTGCGCCAGCTTGGCGCGCTGAGTCCGCTCCTGGTGCTGCCCCTGCTGATCTCCGGCGCGATCGTGGCTTGGGCGGCGCAGGTCATTCGCCAGCCCGGCACCTTCTACACCCTGGATCGCCATGGCCGAAGGATCACCATGCAGGCCACGATCGGCGAGGGGGTCGGGATAGCCGTCTTCCTGAACGTCCTGATCAACACTGGCTTGACGGATTACATCTTACCCAGCGTGGCTTTGGTGGTTGGGCTGCACTTCATCTACATGGCCTATTACATCCCCAGACGACGATTTTACTTTCTAGCTACGATCCTGCTTGTTGGTTCGGCATCGGGCCTGGCGCTTGGGCCGCAAGAAGGCGACGTGCTGATCGGAGTCGGGGCCGCGGTCATGTTCTGGATCTTCGCCATCCGTGCCCTCAAGCGGAGCGCGAGCCCGGTCACCCGCCAGATAGGCTGAACCTGCTCGCCACCGCCAGCTACTTCCGGACGTAGGCGCTGCCATCCTCCGCATGCAGCGGGTGCTCGGCATACTTCGCGCCCGCCGGGTGCGCCACCTGGTCGAACTCGGCGGCCAGCCGGTGCAGCGCGGCGCGCATCGCCGCCCCCCGCATGGGCCTGCCGTGCCCCGTCACCAGCAGCTCGGGCTCCAGCGCGGCCAGCATCTCGGCCGACCGGCGGGCGCTCGGCCAGTCCTGGGTGTAGTACATCGGCGGCCCGTGCAGCTCGGGGGACTGCGCGGCCACGGAGTAGGCGGATTCCTGCGCCGTGGTGATGACCGCGTCCCCCGCCACCAGCGTCCGGTCCGCCTCCCGCCAGAACGAGCAGTGCCCCACCGCGTGGCCCGGCGTGTGCAGCCAGCGCCAGCCCGGCATCAGCGGCAGCGAGCCGTCCTCCGGCAGCGCCCGCAGCCGGGCCGCGACGTTCACCGGGCCGCGCGGATACAGCGGCGACAGCGCGGACATCAGCCCGCCGCCGACCGCCGGGTCCGGCGGCGGATAGGCGGCCTGGCCGTTGAGGTAGGGATGCTCGTGCGGGTGGGCGTACACGGGGGCGTCCCACTGCTCGGCCAGGGCCTCCAGGGCGCCGAAATGGTCGAAGTGCCCGTGCGTCATGACGATGGCGCCGGGCCGCGCGCCGGCGCCGAAGCGGGCGGCGGCCGCGGCGGTGATCGTGCCCGCCATGCCGGGCAGCCCGGCGTCGATCAGCACCCACCCGCGGTCGCCGGCGCCGGGCAGGCCGAACAGCACGACGTTGACCAGCAGCAGCCGCTTGCTGGCCAGGTCGGGCGTCACCTCCAGCAGGCCGCCGTCGCGCTCGACGCCGGCCTCGTCCGCCGTGGTCAGGGATATTTGCTGCATCATCCGGCCCTCCCAGCGCCTGGAGCGAGAACCCGCGGGCGAGCCGTCGGTTTGCCCAAATCCCATCACAAACCCGCCCTTCGCGCACCTCAAACGCCGGCCACCCTGCCTCCGGATCACAAGGAGGCTCCTCATGCGCAAGACCCTGCTGACCTTGACCGCCCTCGCCGGCCTGTTCGGCGCGGGCATCGCGGCCGACGCCGCGCCCGTTCATCCGGGCGCGATGGCACCCGCGCCGCTGGTGCTGGCGCAATACTATGGCGGACCGGAGGGCGGCTTCTACGGCCCCGGGCCGGACTGGCGGGAACGCGAGTGGCGGCATCGCGAGTGGGAGCGCCATCGCCGGGAGGCGGAGTGGCACCGCTGGCACGACGAGCGCCGCGGCTGGTAACGGCGCGCCGGCGGGGCCATGCTGCGGCCCCGTGTGCACCGTCATCACCCTGCACCGGCCGGGCCATGCCTGGCCGCTGTTGCTCGCCGCCAACCGGGACGAGCGGCTGGACCGCGGCTGGGACCCGCCGGCCGCCCATTGGCCGGCCCGGCCCGGCGTGGTGGCGGGGCGGGACCGCACCGGCGGCGGCACCTGGATGGGGGTGAGCCGCGCCGGCGTGGTGGCCGCCGTGCTGAACCGCACCGGCAGCCTCGGCCCCGCGCCCGGCAAGCGCAGCCGGGGCGAGCTGCCGCTGCTGGCGCTCGACCACGCCTCCGCCGCGGCGGCCGCGGCGGCGGTCATGCGGCTGGACGGCGCGGAGTACCGCAGCTTCAACCTCGTCCTGGCCGACCGCGCCGCCGTCTGGTTCGTCCGCAACGACGAGGCGGGGCGGCTGCTCGCCAGCGCGCTGCCGCCCGGGCTGCACATGGTCACCGCGCACGACCCCGACGACCCGGCGAGCCCTCGCGTGGCGCGCCACCTGCCGCGCTTCCAGGCCGCCGACCCGCCCGAGCCGCCGGACTGGGCCGAGTGGCCGCGGCTGCTGGCCGACGCGGACGGCCCGCGGGAGGCGGCGCTGAGCGTGCCGCCGGCCGCAGGCTTCGGCACCGCCTGCGCCTCGCTGCTGGCGCTGCCGGATGCGGGGGCGCCGCAATGGCTGTTCGCCCCCGGCATCGCCGGCGCGGCGGCGCTGTCGGCCATCCCCATGGGCTGACCCCCGCCGGGTGGCAGCCCTGCCGCCCCCCTGCTATACGGCGCCTTCAATGCGGGGATACGCACATGGCGCGCCGTCGGCAGCTGTATGAGGGCAAGGCCAAGGTGCTGTTCGAGGGGCCGGAGCCGGGCACGCTGGTGCAATACTTCAAGGACGACGCCACCGCCGGCAACGGCGCCAAGAAGGGCACCATCACCGGCAAGGGCGTGCTGAACAACCGCATCAGCGAGTACCTGATGACCCGCCTGGGTGAGATCGGCGTGCCCACCCATTTCGTCCGCCGCCTCAACATGCGCGAGCAGCTGATCCGCGAGGTCGAGATCATCCCGCTCGAGGTGGTGGTGCGCAACGTCGCCGCCGGCTCGCTGTCCACCCGCTTGGGCATCCCGGAAGGCACCCGGCTGCCGCGCTCCATCATCGAGTACTACTACAAGAACGACGCGCTGAACGACCCCATGGTGGCGGAGGAGCACATCACCGCGTTCGGCTGGGCCAACACCGCCGACATGGACGACATCATGGCGCTGACGCTGCGGGTCAATGACTTCCTCTCCGGCCTGTTCCTCGGCGTCGGCATCACGCTGGTGGACTTCAAGCTGGAGTACGGCCGCCTGTACGAGGACGAGGACATGCGCATCGTGCTCGCCGACGAGATCAGCCCGGACAACTGCCGCCTGTGGGACAGCAAGACCAACGAGAAGATGGACAAGGACCGCTTCCGCCGCGACCTCGGCCGGGTAGAGGAAGCCTACCAGGAGGTGGCCCGCCGCCTCGGCATCCTGCCGGAGGCCGGCTCGCGGGACCTGAAGGGGCCGGAGGCGGTGCAGTGAAGGTGACAGTCACCGTCATGCTGAAGGACGGCGTGCTGGACCCGCAGGGCCGCGCCATCGGCCACGCGCTGGGCAACCTCGGCTTCGCCGGCATCGGCGAGGTGCGCGCGGGCAAGGTGATCGAGGTCGAGACGGCCGAGACGGACCCGGGCCGGGCCAAGGCGGCGGGCGAGGCAATGGCGCGCAAGCTGCTGGCCAACACGGTGATCGAGAGCTTCCGGGTGGACGTGGCCGGCTAGGCTCCCCCCCAAGCACGCGCCATGCTCCGCGGCATCCTCACCGTCGGCGGCTGGACCATGGGGTCCCGCCTGCTCGGCTTCGCGCGTGACATCCTGATCGCCGCCCTGGCTGGCGCCGGGGGCGTGGCGGACGCGTTCTTCGTCGCCAACAAGCTGCCCAACATGTTCCGCCGCCTGTTCGGCGAGGGCGCGTTCAACGCCGCCTTCGTGCCCGAGTTCACCGGCCTGCTGGCCACCGAGGGGCACGAGGCCGCCAAGGACTTCGCCCAGCAGGCGATCAGCGTGCTGGCGTTCTGGCTGCTCGGGCTCACGGTGCTGGGCGAGGTCTTCATGCCCTCCATCATGCGCCTGCTGGCGCCGGGCTTCGCCGACGTGCCGGGCAAGTTCGCGCTGACGGTCGATCTGGCCCGGATTACCTTCCCCTACCTGATCCTGATCTGCCTGGCGGCCCTGCTGTCCGGGGTGCTGAACGGCCTGGACCGGTTCGCCGCCGCCGCCGCCGCACCCATGCTGTACAACGTGTGCTCCATCGCGGCCATGCTGCTGCTCACCCGCTACGTGCCCAGCGTGGGCCACGCGCTGGCCTGGGGCGTGTCCTCGGCCGGGGTGGCGCAGCTGGCGCTGCTGGCCTGGGCCACCCGGCGGGCCGGCATGCGGCTCGCCATCCCCCGCCCGCGCCTCACCCCCGCCATGCGCGTGCTGCTGCGGCGGATGGGCCCGGGCCTGGTCGGCGCGTCCGCCATGCAGCTGAACCAGGCGGTCGATGTCATCGTCAGCAGCCTGCTGCCGCCGGGCGCCATCTCCCTGCTGTACTACGCCGACCGGGTGAACCAGCTGCCGCTCGGCACCATCGGCGCCGCCGTGGGCACGGCGCTGCTGCCGCTGCTGTCCCGCCAGGTGCGCGGGCCGGACCCGGCGGCCGCCATCGCCACGCTGAACCGCGCGCTGGAGTTCGCCCTGCTGCTGACGGTGCCGGCGGCGCTGGCGCTGATCGTGGCGGGAACCCCGATCCTCACCGTGCTGTTCGAGCGCGGCGCGTTCAGCCACGAATCCGCCCGGCTCGCGGCGCAGTCGCTGGCGGCCTACGCGCTGGGGCTGCCGTTCTTCGTGCTGGTCAAGGTGCTGGCGCCGGCGTTCTTCGCCCGCGGCGACACGGCGATGCCGGTGCGCATCGGCCTGGTCACCCTGGTGCTGAACTTCGCGCTCAACCTCGCCCTGTTCATCCCGCTGCAGCACGTGGGCCCCGCGCTCGCCACCAGCCTGGCCGCCGCCTTCAACGCCGGCGCGTTGGCCGTGGCGCTGCACCGGCGCGGCCACCTCGCGCCGGACGCGCGGCTGCGGCGGCGGCTGCCCCGCATCGCCCTGGCCGCCGCGGCGATGGCCGCCGTGCTGTGGCTCGTCCAGCACCATGCGTTCAACCCGGCGGACATGGCGCGCGGCCTGCGCTGGGCGGGCCTGGCCGCCCTGGTCGCGGCCGGAATGCTGACATACGCGGCCACCGGGCTGGCCCTGGGCGCGTTCGACGCCGGGGAGCTGTCGCGCCGGCTCAGGAGCCGCCGTCCCGCTTGACCGTCCCCCGACGGACGCCATACCGTTACGCCCAACGCGCCAAGACGCGAGGGGGAATGTCGATGTCGGCTGTGGCAGGTGTTTCCGAAGGGCCGTCCTGGCTGCATCGGCGCGAGCTGGCGCACTACCCGGCCGAGGCCGCCCGGCGCGGCTACCTCTTGCTGGTGGTGGCGATCACGGTGTCGCTGTACTACGAGCTGTACGTCGGCGGCGGCGTCGCCACCTACATGCTTCAGTACTTCCAGATGCCGTTCAACTACCTGGTCGCCATCTTCGCCATCGGCAACCTGGCCGGAGCCTTCGCCTCCCTGCTCGCCGGGCTGAGCGATCGGCTCGGCCGCTCCAACCTGGTGGTGTTCGGCACGCTGATCGTCGGCCTGCTGACCCTCGCCGTTCCCTACGCGCCGGACAAGTTCACCTACGGCGTGCTGGCGTCGCTGCTGGCGGTGGTCGAAGGCGTGATCCTCGTCACAACCCCGGCGCTGATCCGGGACTTCTCCCCGCAAGTCGGGCGGGCCACAGCCATGGGCTTCTGGACCATCGGCCCGGTGCTCGGCAGCCTCATGGTCAGCTTCGTCACCTCGAAGACGCTGCCGATCTTTCAGACCTGGCAGAGCCAGTTCTATATCTGCGGCGCCGTCGGCCTCGTCATGTTCGTCATCGCGTTCATCTTCCTGCGCGAGCTGTCCCCCAACCTGCGCGACCAGATCATGGTCAGCATGAAGGATCGGGCGCTGGTGGAGGCGCGGGCGCGCGGCATCGTCAACGTGAACCTGCACGCCCCGTTCCGCCAGCTGATGCACCTGGACATCATCGGCTCCGCGCTCGGCGTGTCGGTGCTGCTGCTGTTCTATTACACGGCGGTGGCGTTCGGCACGATCTACCTGATCACCGTGTTCCACTATACTCCAGTGGTGGCCAACGAGCTGTTCAACTGGACCTGGGCCTGCAACGCCGTGGCGCTGATCGCCTCCGGCGTGCTGTCCGACAAGCTGGGCGTGCGCAAGCCCTTCATGCTGGTCGGCGGCCTGGGCGGCGCCGCGGTCACGGTCGCCTTCCTGCTGCAAGCCGGGCAGGCGCCGAGCTGGGGGACGCTGGTCGTCCTGAGCTGCGTGCAGTCCGTGCTGGTCGCATCCGCCTACACGTGCTGGATGGCCAGCTTCACCGAGACCGTGGAGGCCCGCAACCCGGCGCTGACCGGCACGGGGCTTGCCATCTGGGGCTGGATCCAGCGCCTGGTGGTCACCGCCGCCTTCGTGGCCATCCCCTTCATCATCAACTCGGTGACGCCGCTGGTCGAGTCCGGCCGCTGGCTCGGCGAACTCGCCAAGGCGCAGGCCGCGCAGGCCGCCCCCAGCGCCGACGTGATGGCGCATCTGGGCGCCATCCAGCAGGCCGCCGCCAACGCGCCGGGCCAGTGGCGGACCTGGTACTGGATCTGCACCGCGGCCATCCTGTTCTTCGTCGCCTGCGTGTTCATCATGCGCGGGCGCTGGAGCCCGGCCGCCGCCCGGGCCGACCAGGCGGCGCACGACCGCGCCGTCGCCCGCGAGATGGCGGGGCTGGCGAGGTCTTGACCGGCTAACCCACGCCGGGGACGATGCGCCATGCAGCGCATCTTCTCCGGCATCCAGCCCACCGGCGTCCCCCACCTCGGCAACTACCTCGGCGCCATCCGCAACTGGGTGGCGCTGCAAGAGGCGCATGAGTGCATCTTCTGCGTTGTGGACCTGCACGCCATCACCGCCTGGCAGGACCCGGCGGGCCTCGCCGCCGCCACGCGCGAGGCAGCCGCCACCTACATCGCGGCCGGCATCGACGAGCGGGCGGTGCTGTTCCACCAGTCCGCGGTGCACGCCCACGCCCGGCTGGCCTGGCTGTTCAACTGCGTGGCGCGGCTCGGCTGGCTGAACCGCATGACGCAGTTCAAGGACAAGGCCGGCAAGGACCGCGAGAACGTGTCGGCCGGGCTCTACGTGTACCCGAACCTGATGGCCGCCGACATCCACGCCTACCACGCCACCCGCGTCCCCGTGGGCGACGACCAGCGCCAGCACCTGGAGCTGGCCAACGACATCGGCCAGAAGTTCAACCACGACTACGGGGTGGCGTTCTTCCCCGTCATCGAGCCGCTGATCCTCGGCCCGGCCGCCCGGGTGATGAGCCTGCGCGACGGCGCCAAGAAGATGAGCAAGTCCGACGCCTCCGACCAGAGCCGCATCAACCTCGCCGACGACGCCGACACCATCGCGCTGAAGATCCGCCGCGCCAAGACCGACCCGGCGCCGCTGCCGGAGGACCCGCGCGGCCTGGAGGACCGCCCCGAGGCGCGCAACCTGGTCGCCATCTACGCCGCCCTGTCCGACACCGACGCCGCCGGGGTGCTGCGCGAGCATGGCGGCCACGGCTTCGGCGTGTTCAAGGAGGCGCTGGCCGCCCTGCTGATCGACCGCCTCGCCCCCATCGCCGCCGAGACCCGGCGCTGGCTGGCCGACCCCCCCAGCATCGACCGCCGCCTGGCGGACGGGGCGCAACGCGCCGCCGCCATCGCCGACCCCATCGTGGCGGAGGCCGAGCGCCTGGTGGGCTTCCTCAAGCTCACCGGTTGATGTGAACTCGCTGGAGGCGGCGTTCCGCATCGCCAATTTCGCCGCGGTCATCGCCTGGATCGTGCTGGCGCTGGCCGCCGCGTTCGGCTGGCGGCGCGCCCTGCAACGCTTCTGCGGCAGCCTGGTGCCGCTGCTGCTGGCCAGCGCCTACGTCGTGCTGCTGGTGACGCACTGGGGCGGCCCCGGCGACTTCAGCTCGCTGGCCGGGGTGGGCCTGCTGTTCCGCCAGCCGGCGGCGCTGCTGGCCGGCTGGCTGCACTACTTGGCGTTCGACCTGCTGGTGGGCGTGATGATCGCGCAGCGCTTCCTGGACGACCGGCTGCCCCGCCTCCTGCTGCTGCCGGTGCTGCCGCTGACCTTCCTCTTCGGACCGGCCGGCTGGCTGCTGTTCGAGGCCATCCGCTTCGCCCGGCGCGGCGCCGCCCCCGCGCTGGCTCCCGCTCCGCCAGCGCGCGGGCGCAAGGCATGATTCGGATGGTTGCCTTGGCTTTGCTGGTGGCTCTTGCGCCGGCACCGTCGGCTTCGGCAGCGGTATGCCCAAACCTTCCGAGATGCGATGGGTGCGGCTGCCGTGGCGGTCCGGGTTATCGCGGACCGGACGGACACTGCGTCGGGTTCCGGGACTTAGACCGCGTGTGCGGCAACAACCCTGCAAAACTCTGCCGATTCGAAAACATGCCCAACACAGGATTGAACCGTGAGTGCACCCGTCGCCGGCGTGCACGCTCCAGTCCCGCAGCGCTTCGCGACCAGAGCTCCTAGAGGGCGCTCCCAACTATCACGAAACCGACATGAACGCTTTTAGTGGGTTCTGTTAACCACATCGCACATTCGATTTGGAGACGGAAGTTGCTGCGTGATCGTCTTGCCGACCAGCGTCGCCTGTTCCTCTTCGGCAGCGCCGCCGTGCCATTGGCCCTCATGGCGCCGGGCATCGCCCGCGCCGACTACTTCACCCCCGGCAACATCGTGGTGACCCGCAGCGACTACGTGGGCTCCGCCAGCACGCTGTCCGTCGGCCAGGCGCTGCCCGACTCGCCCGCCGCCGGCGCTGCGCCTTACACGGCCATCGCCAACGGCTCCTATCCCAACGTGTTCAACAACACGACGGTCGATGCCAGCTTCGGCGTCACCTCGCCGATCTTCGTCGATCAGCTGACGCCCACGGGGTCGCGGGTGAACACGCTGGCGATCGATCCCTCGCTGCTGACGACCAGCTTCTCCTCGAAGTCCGAGCTGGCGATCAACCTGTCCACCGACGGCACGGCGCTGACCTTCATGGGATACACCGCGCCGGTGAACCAGCTCGACATCTCGAACTCGAACACTCCCGGCGTGATCGAACCCGGCAACCTGGTGACCGCGACGCCGACCGCCCGCGCCGTGGGCCAGATCGACGCCAACGGCACCCTGACGGTCACGCCGACCAACGCCTACTCCGGCAACAACGGCCGCGCCGCGATCCTCGCCAACGGCAGCTATTACACGGTCGGCAACGCCGGCAACGGCAACGGCAGCGCGCAGGTCACGGCGACGAGCGGGGTGCAGATCGTGACGCCGGGCGTGGGCACGGCGGCCACTCCGCAGAACACGCAGCAGGTCGGCAGCTTCAACACCACGCAGGCCGGCAACCCGGCGGACAAGGCCGCCAAGGACAACAACTACCGCGGCGAGACGATCAGCGGCAACACGCTGTACGTCACCAAGGGCAGCGGCAGCAACGGCGTGGACACGGTGTATCAGGTGGGGACCGCCGGCCAGCTGCCGACCGCGGCCAGTAGCGGCAACACCGGCGCCGGCAGCGCCGCCGGCAGCATCACGGTGCTGCCCGGCTTCCCGACGGCGCCGGCGAAGAACAACTCCACGACGGCCGGCTTCTACCCGTTCGGCCTGTTCTTCGCCAACCCGACCACGCTCTACGTCGCCGACGAAGGCTCCGGCGTGGCGGCGGCGGCGGCGGGGGACCCGAATGCCGGGCTGGAGAAATGGTCGTTGCTGAACGGCGCCTGGGTCAAGGACTACACCTTGCAGACAGGCCTGAACTTAGGCGCCAACTATACCGTGTCCGGCACCGACGATGCGGGCGACAGCGGCAGCTACACCGCCGCGACGGACGGGCTGCGCAACATCACCGGCGTGGTCAACCCGGACGGCACGGTCACGCTGTACGCCGTCACCTCCACCGTGAGCGGCAGCGGCGACCAGGGGGCGGACCCGAACGAGCTGGTCGCCATCACCGACAATTTGGGCTTCACGACGGCCACCCAGGCGTCGAGCGAGGACTTCGCCGTCATCGACGCGGCGACGTTCGGCGAAGTGCTGCGCGGCGTGGCCTCCACGCCGGTGCCGGAGCCGGTCTCGGTCGCGCTGCTGCTGTCGGGCCTGGCCGGCCTGGGCCTGGTCCGGCGGCGCAGCCTGGCAGGGTAGCCGCCGCGGCAGGGCCCTGTCCCAGGCCCATCACGCCCGGGCGGAGGTGCCCAAGGCTCCGCGCGTGCGGAGCCCCCCTCTCCGTCATGCCCGGACTTGATCCGGGCACCCACGCGAGGGCAGCGCACGTGCTCCTGGCTGCCATAGCATTGGCGCCAGCAACGGCCCGTCCCGGTCGCCCCGACCAAATCCGCGCATAACGGCGCTCAAAGCCGTGAAAAACGCACCATTTGCGTTAGCGTAGCAAACAAAAGCTTGCGCCCGTCCGCAGTTCGTAGTTTGTTCCAGCCGTGACCAGCGCACCCCAACCCACCCCAGAGCCAGATCCAGAGCCCGCCGACGCCGTACCCCGCGACGCCCAGGCCGCCCTGGACGCGCAGCGCGCCGACGCCGACGCGCAC
>CAXTJU010000063.1:0-19604 GCA_964244655.1 uncultured Acetobacteraceae bacterium
AGCCAACCCTGCTCAGCAACGCCGTTGCTACATCACGGGGCAGGACACGATCCGAGCTAACAGGGCTTAAGCTTGCGGTTCTGCTGCGCCGACAAGGCGGCGGCGCGGTAGTAGGCCAGGCCGGCCCGCAGGCTGCCATCCTTGGTGAAGACGCGCAGGTACTCAGCGATATCGGCGTCCGAGAAGGTTTCCAGGTTGGCCGTCTTCCGGCGCAAGAACCAATAGAGCTACTCGCGTTCCCGACCGGCTATCAGCATCTCCGGCAGGTCCGGTATGGCATGGAACGCCAAGTGCCAGGTGCGCCACGCCCGATCCGGGGCGATCGGCAAGGCCTTCGGCAAGGTAACGCCCGGGATGCCCGCATCCATCAGCTCCAGCCGCCGAGCCTCCTCGCCGAACAGCGCGGCATAGGGGTAGGCAACCCAGGCCCCGACATCGTGACCAGCAAGGAAGCATCGGCTGATGCCGAGCTACTGGAGCAAGCCGTGCAGGCTTGTCGCCAAAGCCTGGGTGTCGCACCCGCTCGTCAGCCGGTCGGAGTCACGCTGCCCGGGCAGGTCCGGTGCGATGATCCCGTGGGTCGCTGTGAGCAGCGGCATGACTTTGCGCCACGCGAACCAGGTTTCCGGGAACCCGGCCAGCAGGGTCACCATGTCGCCGTCAGCTTTCCCCAGGCGACGTAACGCAACCTGATGCCATCGACGGTCGCAAATCGGTGCTCGAACCCCTCCAGCGCCGGTTCGGCCCTCGATGCAGGACGGGCATCAACCGTTCTCACCTCTTGCCGTGCTTTCGGCATGTCGTTCGCCATGATCACGCTCCTTTTGCCTTGGTCATCCCGATCGGCGCGCCGCCGTGAGATTGTCAGTTCCGTCGTGGGACCGCTATTGCCATGCGCACCCGGCGTGTCGTCGGCAGAGGGACTGCGTTGGAACTGAAACCGCTTCTCGGCCTGCTCGGCGTCCTGCTCGCCGCCCTCACGGTCGAGTTCAACGACGGCGTGGTCGGGGCGGCCCTGATCGACGTGCGGGGCGGACTGGGCATCAGCAACGACCCCGGCACCTGGCTTACCAGCCTGTTCTCCACCGGCCAGGTGATCGGCATGTCGATCGCGACGTTCTGGGCCGTCACAGTATCCATCCGCCGCTTCGCGCTGTTCGCCATCGCGCTGAGCGGCACGGCCACGCTGTGCATCCCGCTCACCTCCAACCTCACGCTCCTGTACGGCCTGCGCTTCGTCGAGGGGCTCGCCTCCGGCTTCACCATCCCGCTGCTGCTGACGGTGGCGCTGCAGGTTCTGCCGCCGCCGATCAAGCTCTACGGCTTGGCCGCCTACGCGCTGACGGCGACGTTCGGGCCGAACATCTCGGAGGCGCTGGCGGCCGTGTGGACGGACACCGTGGGCTGGCAGTTCGCCTTCCTGGAGGACCTGCCGTTCTGCACGTTGGCCGGCCTGCTGGTGTGGACCGGCGTGAAGCAGCAGCCGCCGCAGTACGAGCGCGCCCGCAAGTTCGACTGGCGGGGGGCGCTGCTGGTGGCCGCCGGGTTCGGCGCGCTGACCACCCTGCTTGAGCAGGGGAACCGCCTGGACTGGTTCAACTCGCCGGTCATCTGCGTGCTGGCCCTGGTGAGCGCGGTGGCGCTGCCGCTGCTGGTGCTCAACGAGCTGAGGGTGGAGCTGCCGCTGTACAAGTTCTCGCTGCTGAAGCGGCGCAACCTCGCCTTCGGGCTGATAACCTTGTTCACCTTCCTGATTCTCAACCTGTCGGCCTCGACCATCCCGATCGACTACCTGACGCAGGTGGCCGGCTACCGCCCGTTGCAATCCTACCTGGTCACGCTGCTGATCGCGGTGCCGCAGCTCGTGCTGCTGCCGCTGGTGGCGGCGCTGCTGAACTTCGAGGCCGTGGACGCAAGATGGGTGATCTTTGCCGGCATCGCCTGCGTCATTGTGGCCTGCATCGGCAACTCGTTCCTCACCTCCGTCTGGGAGGGCAACACCTTCTTCCTATGGCAAGGCTTCCAAGCGCTGGGCGGGCCGCTGATCGTGCTGCCGCTGCTGATGATCTCGGTGAACACCATCACCGACCCGGCGGACGGGCCGTTCGCCTCCACCCTGGTCAACACCATGCGCGCCGTGGCGGAGCCGGTCGGCGTCTGGATGCTGCAATTGATCATGCGCTGGCGGGGGGCGCTGCATTACAACCGCATCATCGACCAATCCGGCCAGGGCAGTTTCAGCGCGTTGCAGCAGCACAGCCAAGCCAGCGTGAGCGCGTTCCAGGGCACCGCGCAGGCGCAGGCCACCGTGCTGACGCTCAGCGACGCCTTCCTAGTCATCGCCTGCGTGGCGGTGGCGCTGATCGTCGTGCTGATGGTGCTGCCGGAGCGCACCTACCCGCCCCGCATCATCGCCCAGCAGCGTTAGGACCCGACCATGGACGAGGAGGAGAAGCCGAAAGGAGACGAGGAGAAGCCGGACAAGGACGAGGGCAAGCCGAAGGACGAGAACAAGAAAGACGGCAAAGGCAAGAAGGACGACGAGCCGCAGAAGCCCAAGCCGGTCTGGCCGTGGGTACTGGGCGCCGTCATCGTGCTCGGCTTCATCGTCGCCGTGCTGGTGATCATCTTCGCGCCCGCGCCCGACGTGTGGACCGACGACGCCTACATCACAGCGCATTACGCGACGATCGCGCCGCGCATCTCCGGGCAGATCGCCTCCGTGGCGGTGGACGACAATCAGCCCGTGCTGGCCGGGCAGCTGCTGGCGACGATCGACGACCGGGACTTCCGCGCCGCCCTGGCCAACGCCGAGGCGATGCTGCAGCGCGACCGGGCGCAACTGGCCGACGCCGAGGCGTCCATCCAGCGCCAGCCCGCCGTGGTGGACCAGTCGCAGACGCAGAACCCGTCAGCCGCCGCGCAGCTGATCCTGGCCCAGGCCAACCAGAAGCGCTACCGCGACCTGGCCGCCACCGGCGCAGGCACGGTGCAGGAGCGGCAGCAAGCGGACGCGCAGCTGCAGCAGGCCCAGTCCAGCGTCGGCCAGGCCAAGGCGTCCACCGAGGCGGCCCGCCGGCAAATCCCAATCCTGGAGGCGCAGCGCGCGGCGGCGGCGGCCACCGTGAAGTCCGACGAGGCGCAGGTCGAGCAGGCAAGGCTCAACCTCAGCTACACCCGCATCCTGGCGCCGCTGGACGGCATGGTGGGCGAGCGCACCGTGCAGGTGGGCAACTACGTGGCGCCGGGCGCCTCGCTGATGGTGCTGGCGCCGCTGGACCGCATCTACGTCGAGGCCAACTACCGCGAGGTGGCGCTGCGCCACGTGCTGCCGGGCCAGCACGTCCGCATCCACGTCGATGCCTACGACCTGTACCTGGACGGCGTGGTGGACAGCGTGCCCCCGGCGTCGGGCGCGGCGTTCGGGGCGGTGCAGCCCAACAACGCGACCGGCAACTTCACCAAGATCGTGCAGCGGCTGCCGGTGAAGATCCTGGTGTCGCCGGGCCAGAACGAGGCCAAGCTGCTGCGCCTCGGCTTTTCGGTGGAAACGACCATTCACACCGGGCTGGCGGACGTGCGGGGCGAGCAGGGCGCAACCACCACCCGGCTGACGGCGCCGCAGCCTTGAAGCGGCCACGTCGGGCTTGGGCAGCGTGGGCTGCCCTGCTGGCAGGCTGCACGGTGGGGCCCGACTTCCATCCGCCGGCAGCCGGCGCGCCGCAGGCATGGGGGCCGCAGCGCGCTGACGTGCCGAGCCGCACGGATACGGCGGAGGCGGACCCGCGCTGGTGGAACAGCTTCGGCGACCCCGAGCTGAGTTCGCTGGTGGAACGGGTGGCGACGCAGAACCTGGACCTGCAAACGGCGGCCGAGCGCATCCTGCAAGGCCGGTCGCAGCGCGAGGTGGTGGCCTCGCAAGGCCTGCCGCAGCTCAGCGAGCAATCCAGCTACCAGCACACCCGGCTCAGCCCGGTCGGCAACCCGGTGTCGCTCGTCGTGATCAGGCCCGGCGCGCCGGCGGAGTTCGACGTGTACCAGAACGGCGTCAGCTCGTCCTGGGAGCTGGACCTGTTCGGCCGGGTGCGCCGCGGGGTGGAGGCGGCGAACGCCGACACCCAGGCCGCCATCGAGGACCGGCGCGGCATCGCCCTCTCCGCCATCGCCGAGCTGGCGCAGGACTACCTGCAACTGCGTGGCGTGCAGGCGGAGCGGGCCATTGCGGAGCGCAACCTGGGCTTGGCGGAGCAGGACACCGGGCTGGTGCAGCGGCGCTTCGCCGACGGCGTGGCCACCACGCTCGACCTGGCGCAGGCGAAGGCGCAGCAATCCACCATCGCGGCCACCGTGCCGCCGCTGCGCGCGCAGGAGGCGGCGCTGATCAACGCCATCGGGCTGCTGCTGGGCGAGCCGCCGCGCGCGCTGGAGGCCGAGCTGCACGGGCCCGGGACGCAGCCCGGCGTGCCGCCGGTGGTGCCGATCGGGCTGCCCGCGACGCTGGTGCGCCGCCGTCCGGACGTGCGGCAGGCGGAAGCGCGGCTGCACGCGGCCACGGCGCAGACCGGGGTGGCAGTAGCGGAGTTCTATCCGGACGTGACGCTGATGGGCGACTTCCAGCAGCAGGGGCTGCGCTTCCGGGACGCGTTCGGCCTCTACGCGCGCCAGTTCCAGGTGGGGCCGTCCGTGTCCATCCCGCTGTTCCAGGGGGGGCGGCTGCGGGGCACGCTGCGGATGCGCCAGTCGCAGCAGCGCGAGGCCGCGATCAGCTTTCAGCGGACGCTGCTGGGCGCCTGGCGGGAGGTGGACGACGCGCTGACGGCCTATGCGGAGGCGCAGCGCCGCCGGGTGCAGGTGGCGGCGGCGGCGGCGCAGAACGCGGTGGCGCTGGGGGCGGCACGGCAGCGCTACGTCGAGGGCGTGATCGACTTTCTCAACGTCAACTCGACCCAGGCGCAGCTGCTGCAAAGCGAGAACGACCTGGCGAACAGCGACATGCAGGTCGCTACGGACCTGGTGGCGCTGTACCGCGCGCTGGGCGGCGGCTGGGAGATCGCGGACGCGACGGGGCCATCCAGGCCGTAACGTCTCGAATCTGTCGTCGCATCCAGCCGCTTGTGTTAGCGTCTTCCGGCATGTTGCAGCTCGGATCATCGTTCGAAGGCCTTGCGATCGAGGCGTCCGACGGGCGGCTCGGAATGGTCAGCGACCTGCTGTTCGACGACGCTACCTGGCGCATCCGCTGGATGGTCGGGCGGACCGGGCCATGGCTGAACCGGCGGACCATCCTCATTCCTCCGGCGGCCAGTTTCGGCTGCGACCAGGGGCGGCGCGAGTTATCGGTGCGGCTGACGCGGGCGCAGGTGGAGGCCAGCCCGGACATCCTGCTGGACGAGCCCGTCTCCCGGCAAATTGAATACGGCCTGCACGGCCTCGAAACATGGGATCCGGCGTGGGGCAATCCCCGATTTGTGGCCGGGATGTGGGGCGGCATGGGGGTGCGCGTCTCGCGGGCGCGGCTGGCCGAGGAGAAGGCCATGCACAAGACGCCACGGGGCGGTACGCAGGATGATGCGGGAGATCCGCACCTGCGCAGCGTCCATGCCATCATCGGCAGCCGGGTCCGCGCCAGCGATGGGCTGGTCGGCTCCCTTGAGGATGTGGCGTTTGAGGATGCTGGCTGGGACATCCAGGGTATCATCGTGAAAACAGACCATTGGCCGGGGGAGCTGGTGGAACTGCCGCCCGATGCAGTCCAGCAAATCAGCTGGTCGCATCAGGAAACCCTGCTCACCCTCGACCGCGCCGCCGTGAAGGCCAGCTCGGCTTGGGCGGGCCTCGATCGCGCGAGGGCGCGAGGACAGCCAGCAGAGCCGCGTTGATCGGCACGGGCCGCTGCTTGCGAGGTCGGTGGCGTGACGGGTTGCTCAGTCGTCCCAGACCCCGGGACCTTGGGCGATGCGGGGGTCGGGGCCGACAAAGGTGCGCTCGGCCGTTTGCGCCCGGCGTTGCCTGCGCCGGGCCAGGGACACGGCGCAGAACACGTCGAGTGCGGCGATGCCGGCAACGAGCACGAGGGCGATCTCCGCCGCACCCTGCCGCCGGTTCGACGGGGCCAGCGCCGGCGCCAGCACCGCAAGGTCCAGGGCGTCCCCCAGCACCCGGGCTGCCGGACCCGCCGGCGAGTCCGGCACGGCGAGCACGGCCAGCCCGGCGGCGATCTCCCGTGCGCCGAGCCCGGCGACCAGCCAAGGGCCGCCCGGCAGCCCAAGCCCGCGGGATAAGACGCCCGGCAAGGCGATGTACGCAGCGCCCAAGCCGAGGCTGAGCCAGCCAAGGGCGCGCGACAGCAGCAACGGATTCATGGGCGGAGGCCTTTCGACGCGGGGCGCATCAGTTAGGAACCTGCGCCAGCCCTGCCGGTTCGACTTGCCTCTCACGGTTTTGCGCGTGGCGGTGGGCGGACAGCGCGTGCGCCGGCTGAAAGGACAGCACCTGGTCAAAGTAGGCCTGCCGCGCCGGGCTGTAGGCGTCCTGCCGCGGCAGGCTCAGCCTCGCCACGAGCACGTACGGGCTTGATCTTCTGGCTACGGCACGGACGCGTTCTCGACCGGCATGGCCGACAGGTCGGTGCACAACTGCACCCGCAGCTCGAACTCTGCGTCCCGGGTGCGGAAATACTCCACGACAGCGTGGCGGTAGGCATCTTGGTCGGCACCCGTGTCGAGCGTCTAGTCGATCATCGCGAGCAGCCCGGGCGGGACGGGGAAGACGCCGATCTTGGCGACGTGGTCGCCGTAGCGCAGCGCCGCCTGGCTGAAATAGGCGTCTGCCAGCGGGGTGCGTTTGGTGTGGCCGAAAAAGCCGAAGGTCGGGCTGTCGGTGCCCAGGGCGTTGGCCACCGCGTTGACGGCGCGGGCGGCGGTGGAGACGGCCTGCTTCATCGCTTCGGGCTGCCGTGGCCTTCTCCAGGCCCTTGATCGCGGTTAGGAAGCTCCGCGCGCCGGATTGCGGGAAGGCCGGGCCGGTGGCCAGCACGAAATCCTGCGTTGCGGCGTCCTCGTGGCCGGGGAGCTTCGGGCCTCGCACGTCGAACACCTTGATCGACAGGCCGCGATGGGTGGAGACGCTGTCCGACAACACATCGCCGGGTCCCTGGGCCAGCCGTACCGCAGCGTCGTGGCAGCCGGGGGCTGCAAACAGTCCCTGGCGGAACGCGGCGGGCAGGCCTTCCAGCACGCGCAACTGGCCCTTGAGCAGCCCGGTGCTCTTGGCGTAGGAGGCGCGCACCGTCTTGCCGTCGCGGGCAGCCACGGTCTGGCTTTCCCGGGTCATGGCGCCAATGATGGCACCGATCGTGTCCGCCTCGCCGTCCTCCACCGTCTCGATGCCGTCGTCGTAACGGGACATAGCTTGCATGGCCGGACATGGGTCCCTCATGCGTGACTGGTCCAGATGCAAGAGCGGGTTGGACGCCAGGTTCCGCGCCGACTCGGCCTCTCGTGGGCGCAAGGCCGCCAGCCGCGCCGGCGCTGCACCCATGCGCGGCCTGCCGCGTTCTGTCCGCAGCAACGGGATACATCACGGCCATGCGGCTGAACCTGCCTGTCTTCGCGTCGGCTTCTGTGGGCCCTTCCACGCGTCCAACGGCCGGAGACTGACCCGGCATGTGTGGCCGCTTCGCCTCCGTGCTACCGCCCCACGCGGTGCAAGCCCTATTCGGCGCCGCCGGCGCGCTGCCCAACGTCGCGCCGTCCTGGAACGTGGCGCCCTCGCAGGACGCCATGGTGGTGCGCCGCCATCCGGACACTGGCGAGCGGCGGCTGGACCTGCTGCGCTGGGGGCTGGTGCCGGGCTGGACCAAGGATTTGAAGGCCGCCCGCAAGCCGATTAACGCCCGCTCGGAAACGGCCGCCGGGTCCGGCATGTTCCAGGCGGCGCTGGCGGCGCGGCGCTGCCTGGTGCCGGCGGACGCGTTCTACGAGTGGCGCGCCGACCCGGACGGCAAGCAGCCCTTCGCCATCGCGCGGCAGGACGGCCAGCCGCTCGCGTTCGCCGGGCTGTGGGAGGGCTGGCGCAGCCCGGACGGCGAGACGCTGCGCAGCTTCGCCATCCTGACCACGGCCGCCAACGCCACCATGCGCCCCCTGCACGAGCGCATGCCGGTGATCCTGGAGCCGCAGGATTGGCCGGCTTGGCTGGGCGAGGCTCCCGGCGAGCCCGAAACGCTGTTGCGCCCGGCCGCGGACGACGTGCTGCGGCTGTGGCCGGTCAGCCGGGCGGTCAACGCCGTGCGCAACCAGGGGCCGGCGCTGCTGGACCGCATCGACGACCCGGCAGCGCCGCCGCCCAGCGACGCGCCGGCCGGCACGAACCCCGCCTGAGCAACGCCCTGGTCACGTCCGCAGCAGGTGCGCCACGGCCTCCGCCACCGCGGCTGGCGCTTCCTGCGGCAGGTTGTGCCCGGTCCCCGGGATGACCCGGCGCTGGTACGGCCCGCTGAAATGCGCGGCATGGCCGGCCGAGTGCGCCGCGGGCGAGACGCCGTCATCGGCGCCGTGCAGCACGATGGCGGGCACGGCGATGGCAGGGCGGGCCGCCAAGCGGCGCTCGACCGGTTCGGCCGCCGGGTCGCCTGGGACCAGGCCGAAGCGGTGGCGGTAGGAGTGGATCACGACATCGACGAAATCCGGGTTGTCGAACGCGGCGGCCGTTTGCTCGAACGCCGCGCCGAAGTCCCAGTTTGGCGACCACTCCTCCCACAGCAGCCGGCAAAACGCCCGTCGGTCCTGCTGCAGCCCGGCGCGGCCCCGTTCGGAATGCAGGTAGTATTGGTACCACAGCCGCCGCTCCTGCTCCGGCGGCAAGGGGGACTCGGCGGCGGCGAGATCCTGGATGTTGTAGCCGCCGCAGCTCACCAGGCCGCGCACCCGCCCCGGCCACAGCGCGGCCACCACGCAGGCGGCCCGGCCACCCCAGTCATAGCCGGCCAGCACGGCCTGCGGCACCCGAAGCGCGTCCAGCAGCGCCAGCAAGTCCATGCCCAAGGCCGCTTGCTGGCCCGACCGGGGCGTGCCGGGTGAAAGGAACCGGGTGGGGCCGTAGCCGCGCAGGAACGGGACGATGACTCGGCAGCCCTGCCCTGCCAGGGCCGCGCCGGCCTCGTCATAGGCGTGAGCGTCATAGGGGAAGCCGTGCAGCAGCAGCACAGCGGGTCCAGCGGGCGGCCCAAGCTCCCAGTAGCTGACGCGAAGCGCTCCCGCATCGACCTGCCGCAGAGACCTATTCACCAAGGGTTTTCCATGAAGCACACGGATATGTGTTGAGCGGCATTGCGAATGGCCCTACGGTCCTGGCAACCCGTTTTGCTGAGGGCCGGATGCATAACGATCCCGCAGTCCGAACTGCCGACATCATCCCGTTCGTGGCCTTCGTGGGCGCCCGCGGCCATTTCACCGCGGCAGACAGAATGGAACTGCTGCAGTGGCAGGCGCAAGAGGCGCACGAGATGCGGCTGGCCATCCACCGGCGGGTCGAAGGCGATCCGCCGGAGGTGGGCGAGTTCGCAAGCATCTATCCCCGGGACGACCTTTGGGCGGCATGGGGCGCCGTGCGCCAAGGCCGGAACATCAGCATCTGGCGCAGCCGGGACGGCCGGGACATCGGACGCTTCCCGACCATGACGGAGGCGCTCGCCGCCGTCAGCGGACGGTCGGGGCCGCGGTTACGGCGCTGAAGCCGGCGGCCTGCCCCTGCGACTGCGTGGGAGCCTCGCGCCCCTGCGGCTCCGGCCGCCAATCCCGGAAGAAGGCATAGCCGATCTCGCCGGCCAGCAGGATCAGGTCGCGTTGTAGCGCGTCTAGGAACTCGTGCAGCCCGCTGGTGACCAGTTGAGCCACGGAGTTGCCGGACAGCGCCGCCCGCACCTCCTCGATCCGCTCCAGCCCCGCCACGGTGCCGCGCAGGTTGTAGCGGCTGCGCAGCTGCATCAGGTGCCACTCGACCTGGCTGACGCACAAGGTGACGCTGCGGGGAAAGGAGCGGTCGGACAGCAGGAACGCCACCACGTCCTGCGGCTCGAACCCAGCAGGAGCCACCCGGCGGAACGCGTGGTAGCCGGCCGCGGCCCGCAGTACCCCGCTCCACTGGATCAGCTCGGACAGCCGCCGTTCCTCGCCGCCCTGGCTGTGTAGCATGTGATACTTGATATCGAGCAGCCGGGTGGTCTGGTCGGCGCGCTCGATCAGCCGGCCCAGCATGTAGAAGTTCCAGCCCTGGTCGCGGAAGAAGGTGCCCTCGGTGATGCCGGTGTGGGCCTGCACGCCCTCCTTGAGCCGGGCGCAGAGCCGGGTCAGGTGGTCGCCCTCCAGCTCCTCCGCCTGGATCGCCAGCACGTCGCGGCGGAACACGTTCATGTGCATCCACATCTCCGTGCTGATCAGCGGGCGCAGGCTGCGGGCGTTGGTGCGGGCCGCGTCCATGGAGGCGGGAATGGAGGTCGGGTTGCCGCGGTCGAGCAGGTAAAACCGCTTGATGCCCTGAGGATCCAGGGACGCGCCGGTTTCCAGGTAGCGGCCCTCGTCGGCGTTGATGCGCAGCAACGCGCCCCAGGCCTCGTCCTCCCGACCGGGGCTTTCGAAGGTCTGGGTCACGTCGATCAGCCGGGCCAGGTTCTCGATGCGCTCGACGTAGCGCGCCATCCAGAACAGACCCTCGGCATAGCGCGCGAGCAGCTCGGTATCCCTTCCCTGGCCGCTCATTCGTCCACGAGCACCCAGGTGTCCTTCGAGCCGCCGCCCTGGGACGAGTTGACGATCAGGCTGCCCTCCTTCATCGCCACCCGCGACAGCCCGCCGGGCAGCACCCAGGTGTCCCGCCCGGTGACGGCGAAGGGGCGCAAATCCAGGTGGCGCGGCCGCAACCCGCTGGAGGTGAGCGTGGGGGCCACCGACAAGTCAATGAGCGGCTGGCTGATCCAGTTGGCCGGGTCGGCGGCCAGGGCGGCACGTGCCACCTCCAACTCGGCGGCCGAGGCGCGCGGGCCGATAGTGATGCCGTAGCCGCCGGACTCGCCCACCGGCTTGACGACCAGGCTAGCCAGGTTGGCGAGCGTGAAGGCCAATCCCTCCGGCTCGCCGCAGATATGGGTTTCGACGTTGGGCAGGATGGCGTCCTCGCCGAGGTAGAACTTGATGATCCGTGGCATGTAGGCGTACACCGCCTTGTCGTCCGCGACCCCCGTGCCGACCGCGTTGGCCAGGCTGACGTTGCCGGCCCGCCAGGCGCCGATCAGGCCGGGCACGCCGAGCAGGCTGTCCGGGCGGAACACCGTCGGGTCCAGGAAATCGTCGCCGATGCGGCGATAGACGGTGTGCACGGGGCGCAGGCCCCCGGTGGTGCGCATGAACACGCGTTCGTTCTCGACCAGCAGGTCGGCCCCTTCCACCAGCGGCACGCCCATCTCGCGGGCAAGGAAGACGTGCTCGAAATAGGCCGAGTTGTAGATGCCGGGGGACAGCAGCACGACTTGCGGGTCCGCGATGCCAGACGGCGCGATCTCCCCCATGGCGGCGCGCAACCGGCGGCCGTAGTCATCGACCGGGTGCAGCCGCATCCCGGCCATCAGGTCGGGGAAGGTGCGGCGCATCAGGTGGCGGTTCTCCACCACGTAGGACACGCCGGACGGGGTGCGCGCATTGTCCTCCAGCACGCAGAACGCGCCGTGGCGGTCCCGCACGATATCGACACCGCAGATGTGCACGTAGGTGCCGAACGGGACGGGGAAGCCCTCCATCTCGGGGCGGTAGTTGGGGTTGCCCAGCACCAGGGCCGCCGGCACCACGCCGGCCTTGAGGATGCGGCGCCCGTGGTAGATGTCCGCCAGGAAGCAGTTGAGCGCCTTGACCCGCTGCTTGACCCCCGCCTCGATGTGCCGCCACTCGGAGGCGGTGATGATGCGGGGCAGGCAGTCGAACGGCAGGATGCGGTCGATCGCCTCGGCTTCGGAGTACACCGTGAAGGTGATGCCGAGATTGATGAGGTCATGCTCCGCCCCGGCCGCACGGGTGCGCAGCGCGTCCAGGCCGATGGAGGAGACCCGGCGGCGGATACGGTCGATGGCGCCGCTGTCCCCTGGCCGAGCGGTCAGCTCGCAGAAGTACAGGCCGGGGTCGTAGCTCGTGAAAGGGTCGTCAAGGCGTTCCGTCATCCTGCCATACTGGGCGAGCGGACGAATGCAATCAATCCGGCGTCAGCGCAGGATGATGGCGACGCGGCGGTTCTGCGGCTCCCGCACCCCAGCGGCGGTTGCCACCAGCGGGCGGGTGTCGCCGAATGCCTGGATTTCGATCTCGGCTTTGGGTACGCCATCCCGCACCAGCTCGGCCGCGACGGCCTGGGCGCGGCGCAGCGAGAGGCCCTGGTTGTAGGCGGGGGTGCCGGAGCGGTCGGCGTTGCCCTGCACCTCGATGCGGCTCGCCTTGACGCGGGTGCTGTTCTGCGCCGCCTCCGCGACGATCTGACGCGCCCGCTCCGTCAGGTCAGCCCGGTCCCAGTCGAAAAACACGAGGTAGGTGCGGGTGGGGGCTACCACCGGCGCTGGCTGCGCGGGCCGGGCTGGCGGCGGTGGCGGGGCCGTGTCGAACGCGTAGCGCACGCCGAGCACCAGGCTGTGGTTGTAGTCGCTGTTCAGGTTGAAGTTGCCGGTGCCGGCATGGACCACGCCGTTGGCACCTGCCACGGCGATGTTGTCGGCTGCATGGAATGCCGGCCCGTCCAGCACGCCGTAGAAGCGATACTCCGCCGTCAGCGACAAGCCGGGCACCGGGGCGAGCGGGAAGGACAAGCCGAAGATGCCCTGGTAGGCGAAGTTCGTGGACCAGCCATGCGCCGCCAAAGCGAGGTTGTTCGCCGTGCCGTAAGAATGCACGTTGTACAGCTCGTTGTCCGCAATTCCCGCTCCCGCCCCGATGTACGGGTAAAGCCAGTTCAGGCCGATATCCATGTCGAACAGGGCATTGACCGTGCCGCCGAACGCGAACTGGTCGCCGCCCGACGCGGTGGGGCCGGAGCCGTTGACGAAGCCGTTGATCTGCCGCACCCGGTTGTGCCGCACGTCGCCCTCGATCTCGATGCGCACGCCGTTGCCGAAGCCATAGCCCACGCTGCCGACGCCGATGCCGCCGATATCGGTGGCAAAGCCCTTCTGCACGAGGCCCAAGCCTGGCGAGGCGAGCACCCGCTCCTGCTGCAGGTAGTTCCCGCCGGCGCCGGCGCCGATGTAGAGGCCCTGGATCGGCTGGGCTGAGGCGACGATGGGCAGACCGAGGATGGTGGCAGCGAGCAACGAGGCGCGAAGGCGGGGCATGACCACTCTCCAAAGTCACTCCAGCCTTACGGCAGGATGCGGCAAGGCCGCAACAAACGAAGGAGCCGGCCCGATAATTGGACCGGCTCCCCCTTCAGGCAAACCGCGCAATGAGGCCAGACGACGCCACTGCGCGGGGAGGCTCAAGCGGTCAGCGCAGGATGATCGCGACCCGGCGGTTCTGCGGCTCGCGCACGCCGGGTGCGGTTTGCACCAACGGGCGGGTGTCGCCGAACGCCTGGATGTCGATCGCCGTGCGCGGCACGCCGTCGCGCACCAACTCAGCTGCGACCGTCTGGGCCCGGCGCAGCGACAGCTTCTGGTTGTACTGCTTGGTGCCGGACAGGTCGGCGTTGCCCTGCACTTCGATGCGGGTGGCCTGCACGCGGGTGCTGGCTTGGGCGGCTTCGGCGACGATCTGGCGGGCGCGGTCGGTCAGGTCGGCGCGGTCCCAGTCGAAGAACACCAGGTAGGTGCGGGTCGGGGCCTGCTGCACCACCGGCGCGGCGGGCGGCGGCGGCGGCGGGGTGGGCGTGCCAAAGGAGTACCGTACACCGGCCAGGATGCTATGGTTGAAGTCGTCCGTGGCAAACTTCTGCCTGGTGCCGATGGCGACACGGGGCGCGAAATACTGCTCCTTGATGGAGCGGCCGCCGACCTCACCCATGAAGCGATACTCGGCCGTGAGCGACAGGCCCGGCGTCAAACCATCAAGCGGGAACGCCACGCCGGCGATCCCCTGCACGGCAGCGTTGTCACTCTGGCCCGTGCTGCGCAGGAACTGCGCCGTGGTGCCGTTGGGGTTGACCGTGGTGACGTGCAGGTTGCTGTACTGGTTGTGCATGTAGCCGCCGCCAAACCCGATGTAGGGGTTCACGGGCGACTCGATGCCGTACGACCTGAGCGGCAAGTCATAAAGGATGTTGACGAGCGCCCCATACTTGTATTCGTCGCCGCCAGTGGAGGTCGTCCGCAGGAAACCGGCGCCGCCGTTCTTCACCCGGTTGATCCGGTTGTCATAGCCGGCACCCTGCAACTCGATGCGGAAGCCTGTCAGGAACGCGAGGTCCGGAAGGCCCACCTGCTCCACCAGTCGGCCGAGGCCGTATCCGACGCTGGCGACGACGACCGGGCCGGCGTCAAACCGGTAGTCCGTGCCGCGGCCGAAATTGGCTGGGCCGTTGCTGATGCTGCGTACCGCTTCGGTCTGCAGGATGTTGCCGCCGGCGCCAGCGCCGATGTAGAGGCCATCCGCTGGCTGGGCTTGGGCTGCCGGCGCGGCCAGGATTGCTGCGGGCATGGCCAGGACAGTCGCCGCCAGCAGCGCGTTTCGTAGCTTCATTCTCTCTCTCCTCAAGACATGATCTGCACTCGCGCGCAGCCAACGGCCTGGCGGTCGATCGCTCGCTCCGCCGACTCTCGGTGAATGCACATTACCACCATAAGCCCGCGGGAAATCCCTGGAGGAAGGCTACTGTGGCTAATTCCCCAATACTGTGGCGACCGAGCAACATGAGCCTAGACGATCAAGCAACAGTGAATGACCGATCAATGAAATCTTAGACGATCTTGCCGCTGAATGGCGGCAGGTAGTCTGGCGCCTCGAACTCCAGCACCCACAGGTCAGGGTCGAAACCGCATTGGCGCGCCACGTAGGCATCTGCCGCGGATTCGCTCACCGGCGCTTCCCCGGTGCCGCGCAGCCAGGCAGCCTCGCCCTCGCCGGCCCGCACCTGGGACAGCACCACCAAACCGTCACGCCCGCGCAGCACCACCAGCACGCCGCCGGCGTCCGGGTCGCCGCTGCGGACCACCACACCGGCGCGCGCCGCACCCTGCCCCAGGCGCAGCGCCATCTGCACCCACAGCTTGGCCTTGACCCTCGGTTCGGACACTCAGCGCCTCGTCATACGGTGAGCACGGTGGAGCCGGTGGTGCGCCGGGCTTCGAGGTCCGCGTGGGCGCGGGCGGCGTCCGCCAAGGGATAGCTCTGGTTGACCGTGATCCGCACCGCGCCGGACGCGACGGTGGCGAACAGGTCGGCCGCCATCGCTGCCAGGTCCGCGCGCTTGGCCACGAAGGTGGCAAGGGTGGGCCGGGTCAGGAAGAAGGAGCCGCGCGCCAGGATATTAGGGTCGATCGGCTCCACCGCGCCGGAGGACTGGCCGAACAGCACCAGCGTTCCGGTCGGGCGCAGGCAGGCCAGCGAGCGGTGGAACGTGTCGCGGCCGACGCTGTCATAGACGACGGGGACGCCCTCGCCGGTCAGCTGCATGGTCCGCGCCACGAAATCCGTCTCGCCCAGCACGAGGGGATGGTCGCAGCCATGCGCCCGGGCCAGCTCGGCCTTGGCCGGCGTGGACACGGTGCCGATCACCGTGGCGCCGAGGGCGTGCGCCCATTGGCACAGGATCAGCCCCACCCCGCCGGCCGCGGCGTGGGCCAGGATCGTGTCGCCGCGCTGCACCGCGTGGCTGCGATGCAGGAGGTACTGCACCGTCATGCCTTGCAGCATCATCGCCGCGGCCGTGCGGTCATCGATCGCGTCCGGCAACCTTACCAGCCGGTCGGCCGCAATCAGCCGGTGTTCGCAGTAGGCGCCGATCGGCCCGGCATACGCGACGCGTTCCCCGGTGGCGACGGAGGTGACGCCCTCGCCCAGCGCCTCCACCACGCCGGCGCCCTCGGAGCCGGGCACGAACGGCATGGCCTGCGGATACAGCCCGGTGCGCTGGTACACGTCGATGTAGTTCAGCCCGACCGCCGTGTGGCGCAGCAGCACCTGGCCGGGTTCGGGCGCGGGCAGGTCATATGCCTCCCAGCGCAGCGCCTCCGGGCCGCCGTACTGGTGCACCCGCATGCCGTGGGTTCTCATGGCCGTCTCTCCTTGCCGGGCTCAGCGTGCCAGTCCGCCCGCGCGTTCCACGAACCCGGCGACGGCGGCCACCCCCTCCCCCGCCCGGATGTTGGTGAACACGAACGGACGCTCGCCGCGCATCCGGCGGCTGTCGCGGTCCATCACCTCAAGGCTCGCGCCGACATGGGGGGCGAGGTCGGTTTTGTTGATGACCAGCAGATCGGAGCGGGTGATGCCGGGTCCGCCCTTGCGGGGGATCTTGTCGCCGGCGGACACGTCGATGACGTAGAGGGTGAGGTCGGCCAGTTCGGGGCTGAAGGTGGCGGCCAGGTTGTCGCCGCCGCTCTCGATCAGGATCAGGTCCAGCGCCGGGAAGCGCCGCCGCAGCTCGGCCACGCCGGCCAGATTGATGCTGGCGTCCTCGCGGATGGCGGTGTGCGGACAGCCCCCCGTCTCGATGCCGAGGATGCGCTCGGGCGCCAGAGACCCGGCGCGGGTGAGGAACTCGGCATCCTCCTTGGTATAGATGTCGTTGGTGATGGCGGCGATGTCGTAGCGCGGCGAGAGGGCGCGGCACAGCGCGTCCATCAGCGCCGTCTTGCCGGAGCCGACCGGGCCGCCGACGCCCACGCGGAGCGGGCCGTGTTCGCTGGTCATGTGCGGAACAGCCTCGTGTATTGGGATTCGTGGCGCATGGAAGCGATGTCGGAGCGGAAGCACGCGCCGCCGATGTCGTCCAGGGTGGCGTGGGCGGTTTCGGCCGCGATGGCGGCGATGGTCGGGGCGAGGCCGGCCAGGATGCGCAGCCCGGCGGTCTGGCCGAGCGGGACCAGGCGCACGGCGGCGGAGACGAGGTTGGCGGTGAAGGCGTGCAGCAGGCCGAGGGCGGCGGCGTCCTCCGGAACTCCGTGCGCGGCGGCGAGTGCACCGAGGGCCACGGGGTAGGCGACTTGGCCTGGCTGGGCGTCGAGCAAGGGCGCGCCCCAGACTTTGGAGGCGAGGGCGAAGGCGGTGCCTTGGGCCATCGACTCCAGGCGACGTTCGACGCTGGGCTGGGACGCTGCCGCCACGTTTGCCACCGTCGCCAACTCTCCGGGCGTGCGGCAACGGTGGGCGTGACGCAGCAGGATCGCGTCGGTCCAGCCTGGTCCGTGGTTCAGCAAGTCCCTCAACCAGCCGGCTGTGCTCGCCTCGCCATTTACGTCGCCTGCATCGACGGCCCATTCGAGGCCATGACTGTAAGCATAGCTTCCCGTCGGGAACCCTGAAGACAACCAAGTGAGCAACAACGGCAGGCTGGACGTCACGCGACGCCGAACCAGTTGCGACGGGTGACAAGCATGAGGGCGATGGAGGCGGCGACGATATCAACAGGCAGGGTATAATCAGCCAGGGCAGAGAAGTTCATTTGCAAGAGCTGAAAGTTGCTTCTGGGATTTATAAATTGATCTACGCAGGCCCAGAAAATCCCGAAACTTAGGCCCAAACCAATCCGGCCAGAAATCGAGAAATTGAAGTACTTGCCAGCTTTTCGCACTATGATGTAGGTTATTGAAATAGGAACCAGACCCAACACGAAGGTGGTAGGAACAGCAAAGAGGAAAACCATAGGTGCAAACGTGATGGGAACCGCGAACAATAAAGCTAATTTCCAATGACTGATTGGTATTGATAGAACGCAGGTGACCGACGCTCCTGTATAGGCGCTGACTACGACGCCCACAAACAGGGTTGCACCCAGACCATCCAAAAAAGAGAGTGGCCGCGCTGCCGTCTTAGTCGTCATGATGGTGGCCATGCCCGCCAGCATACGCCCCGCCCTCCGGATCGAACGGCGCATCCACCGCCTCCACGTGCCCGCCCAGCCCGTGCACCATGTCGGCGATTACGTAGTCCGCGCGGATGCGGATGCGCTCGCCCAGCAGCTGCACCGGCAAGTGGCGGTTGCCGAGGTGCCAGGCGATCCGCACCAGCTCCGCCGGGCCGTGGGCGTGGATGTCCAGCACCGGCTCTGGCCGGGCCACCACGCGGACGATGCGGCCGTCATCGGCCTGCAACGCGTCCCCGTCGCGCAGCCGCACCGCCTGCGGCAGGTCGAGTAGGATGTCCTCGCCCGCTTCCGTCGGCAGCATGACCCGGCGGCGGTGGCGGCGATCGAAGTCGATCAGCACCCGGTCGTCCTCCAACGCCTGGTTCCAGGCGCCGGCGGGGAGGACTTTGGTGGACCGGAGCATCAGCGCCGGGCCTCGAAGGGCGGGATGCCGAGCCTGGTCGCCCAGTAGCCCGGCTTCGGCGCTTCGGAGATCGACGCCTCGAACGCGTTCGCCAGGGCGCGGACTTGGGCGGGCGTGAAGACGTCCGACTTGTCCAGCTCTTCCACGAACTTGGCTTTGTTGAAGGTCATCGCCACCACCCTAAAACAGGAAATACCGCTGCGCCATCGGCAGCACCTCCGCCGGCGCGCAGGTCAGCAGCATGCCGTCCGCGCGCACCTCGTAGGTTTCCGGGTCCACCTCGATGTTCGGCGTCGCGTCATTGTGCACCATGGAGCGCTTGCCTATGCCGCCGCGGGTGTCCCGCACCGCCGACAGCATCCGGCGCAGACCCAACTTGCGGCCGAGGTCGGCCTCCATCGCGGCTCCCGAGAGGAAGGTGATGCAGGTGGCCGCCAGCGCGCCGCCATACGCGCCGAACATCGGGCGGTAGTGCACCGGCTGCGGCGTGGGGATGGAGGCGTTCGGGTCCCCCATCGGCGCATACACGATCATGCCGCCCTTGATGACCAGGTCCGGCTTCACGCCGAAGAACGCCGGCGACCACAGCACCAAATCGGCCAGCTTGCCCGGCTCCACGCTGCCCACCTCGTGGCTGATGCCCGACGCAATGGCCGGGTTGATGGTGTACTTGGCGACGTAGCGCTTCGCCCGCGCGTTGTCCGCCGCGCCGTCGCCGGGCAGCGGCCCGCGCTGCCGCTTCATCTTGTGCGCAGTCTGCCAGGTGCGGATGATGACCTCGCCCACCCGGCCCATCGCCTGGCTGTCCGAGCTGATCATGCTGATCGCGCCCAGGTCGTGCAGGATGTCCTCGGCGGCGATGGTCTCGCGCCGGATGCGGCTTTCGGCGAAGGCCACGTCCTCCGGAATGTTCGGGTCCAGGTGGTGGCACACCATGAGCATGTCCAAATGCTCGTCGAGCGTGTTGGAGGTGTAAGGCCGGGTGGGGTTGGTGCTGCTCGGCAGCACGTTGGGCAGCCCGGCCACCCGCAGGATGTCCGGCGCGTGGCCGCCGCCGGCGCCCTCGGTGTGGAAGGCGTGGATGGTGCGCCCCTGGAAGGCGGCGATGGTGTCCTCCACGAAGCCGCTCTCGTTCAGCGTGTCGGTGTGG
>CAXTJU010000064.1:0-18360 GCA_964244655.1 uncultured Acetobacteraceae bacterium
GCCGTTCACGGCCGATCAGCAACGCGTCTACCGCGGTGCGCATGTTGTCGTAGATATGGCCTACAATCTACGCCGAAGCTGGCGCCTGCTCGCGGGTGTGCCAGCGTGAGTCAAGCCCGGACTCTGCCCGTGGCCAGCCTGGCTGTTCCACAATGAGAGAAGGCCAGGACGATTGCAGCCTAGAAAGCTTGATCAGCTCAGAACCGAACAAACAACGGTAGAACGCCAACGTCTGACCAACTCAAGCCACCCGCGCACAGGTCTCATAAGGCCCTTAAATCCCGTAGGTTGAGCTACCGAGTGGTGCTCGGACGCCCCTCATCGGGGTGTATGAGATGAGCGATCCGGTCATGCATCTCCCGCCGTATCCCGTCCACAACGTAAGGCTCGTGTCCGGTTGGGTAGAGCGCGATCTCGATGTTTGCCTGCATGTCCTGCGGGATCGTGAGGTGCCGCATCTCCTGCAAGGAAGCCAAGTAGGTGGTGGCGAGGTCGTAGTAGCCGCCAATGAGGAGGACCCGCATGGTCGGGTTCTCTGTCATCGCCTGTGCGATATCGGGCATAACGTTGTAGAAGCTTTGCCATGGCTTGCCGGTGGTGGAGTGGAACTCGTTCCAGCGCAGGTCGGGAACGTCGGCGAAGGCGTTGAAGGTGTAGTTCGGGCCAAGCTTCAGCACGTCGTGCTCGTAGCGTTGTGTCGCGGCAGCAATGGCAGGACCGACGGCGTCTCCAAATGCGTCGCCCGACGCGTCGGAAGCGAGTGGTTTGGTGACTGGTGCAACATAGCGCGCATCAAGTCGACCGACGGCTCGGTCTGCGTTCGCGAGGACCAAGCGCCTGAAGTCAACGCCACTGACCCGTAACCGGGCCCTGACCCAGGTTTCGGCTGGAATGCCGGTATATCGTTCCAGCCGTTCTGAGATCGCCCGCTCCTGTTCCTTGGGAAGCGTGCTTCCGGCAAGCAGGGCGGTTGCGTAGTCATGAAGTGCGAACGCCTCGATTTCGTCCAACCAGGGCCGAAGCGTTGTCGGCGGATCTGGGGCACGATGGTGATACCAGGCGATCGCGGCATACGTAGGCAGGGCATAGATGTAAGGGCTGTCCGTACCCGGATTAGCCGGGCCAGAATCAAGAAAATCGTCGGCGTTCAGCCACTGGTCGGACGATATGATGCCGCGTGGCGGCGCGTCATCGTCGGAAAGCAGCCGCGCCAGCACCGCATTGCGCATAGTACCGTAGCTGTGGCCGAAGAGGTAGAGCGGTGACGTCCAGCGGTGGAAGTGCGCGCGGAAGCGCTTGATGAAGCGTGCAAAGGCAGCCGCGTCCCCATCAATGCCGTAGAAAGTTGCCGCCGCGTTCCGACCCTCGATGCTGCCGAAGCCGGTTCCGGGTGCATCAATGAACACCAGATCGGCGACATCCAGAAGGCTGTCTGGATTATTCGAGACATTGGGAATTGCGGGTGTGCCAGCGGCGTCGCCGGGTTGCGACACGCTGACCTGGACTGGACCGAAGCTCGTCATCAGCAAGCTGCGGGAAGAGGAGCCTGGGCCGCCGTCGTATAGGAACAGAATCGGCCGGCGCCCCGCATCCGTCCCATGCGCAAGGTAAGCGACATACGACATGCGCGCGACCGCCGGTCCACTTCCGCTGCCGCCTCCAGCTGCTGGTGCTGGCATGCTCCCAGTTGCGTCGAACGCAGTATCGTCCCCATCCGTACCACCGACGGAAATTAGGCCCGCGACCGCAGTGAACCCGAGCGTGGACCCGTTCGCAAACGTCACCGAGCCCTGCGTCACCGAAGCGTTGGTGATCGCCTCCGGCTCCATTCCCACTGCCGCAACGTCGTCCCCGTGATCGGCTGGCCTTGCCCCTGTCCCCGACCCCAACAACATGGCCAGCGCCATGGTCATCAGTACCGTCCCCCTCGTCACAGCGGAGGGCAGGCAGCGCGACAGTTGATGCCTTTGCCGTAATTGAGACGACGGCGGTGGACAGGGCGGATAATCAGGCAATGTGAGCTCCAATATCCGTTGGTCATGCGGGCGGCCCCTTCGGCGCCCAGCGATCTGGCTTAGGGCGGTGCGAGAGTGAGCTACTGAGGCGGATCGGGCGGAAGATGAATGAGTAATCCAACTTGTCTAGACAAAATGGATCAGTCACGAACTGAACAAACAAGCAAAGTTCGGTGTGTCATTCTGCCAAAGTCCGTTTCACGAACTGGAACACCCAAACTCCTGGCGCAGATGCGCGAACTGCTGCGGGTTCATGCTGCGCCGGTCTTCCAGCAACTCGCGAAGTGCCATAAGGCCGGCCGTGCTAAAGTAGGCGATTGTGTCCGTCAAGCTGGTGTAAAATGCGGTGTAGTTAAGGTGGTTTTCGGTCAGGCGGCTATGGTGGCGATCTCGGTAGGCACGGCGTCGATGGTCGGCGGTGTGAGTTCGGCCATGGCCTCTGTCTGCATGTAGCGGTGCTGGAGCTGCCACTCGTCGTTGGCTTCGAGCAGCACCGCACCAATCAGCCTGACGATGGCGCCCTCGTTAGGAAAGATGCCGATGACGTTGGCCCGGCGTTTGACCTCTTCTCTATCCCGGTCTCTTCCGTCAACTGCTACATCGCGCCTCCTGCATAGTTTATCCCTTTGGCGTTGCAGCGGGCCAGGTCGGTCTGCTGATGGTGTCCGCCGGGGGCAGCCTTCTCTACGAGCTCGTGCGCGGACGCCGGCTCAGAATGGGGTATGGGCAGGAGCTGAGGGGTGCTTCCTTATTTGCGGCGTCTGGTTCCCGCAAAGAGCGATGCGGCCGCCAAAGAAGTAAAACGCACTCTCCTCAACACCGTCCCCGGAGGGAACTCTTCGGCCGTGTCGAACGTGCGGCCGATCTGGTAGGACGGCTAGCTAGACTGCGGCTGTCAGCCGATAGTCCTCGCCCGTCGTCCACATCTTATGCAGCACCACCGCCAGCTTGCGCGCCAGGGCGACTTTGATCTTGCCCAGGCCGCGGTGCTTGGCCAGCCGTACGGCCCAGGACTTCAGGGCGCACCAGCCACGGCTGTGATGGATGACCACGTTGGCTGCCTGATACAGCGCACGCCGCACTCCGGCGTCGCCGGCACGGCTGATACCGCCGGACCAATTCATCTCGCCGGACTGGAACCGTCGCGGGGTAAGGCCGAAGTGGGCACCGACTGTTCGGGAGTCGCTGAACCGTGCCGGGTCGTCCACACCGGCGGCATAGGTCAGGGCAATCAGCGGGCCGACGCCAGGCACTGTCATCAGCCGTTTGCAGGCTGTGCTCGCCTTGACTCGCGCGGCAATCTCTTTGTCCAGTCCGGCAACCCGGCTGTCGATGTGCTCGACAACGTCGGCGAGCGGCCGTAGCAGCGGCGCCAGGGCCTCGTCATTCAGTGACTGCGTCAGCAATACCTGGAAGGCCGGGCTGGCTAGCTTCGGCGGCCTCAGCCCTTCCACCTGCAAGATGGACCAGATGATGTTGCGTGCGTCGAGCGACTGGCGGCGGAGCTGCTCACGCACCGTCAGCAGGGCACGGTCACGCTGGGCGGCCACGGATTTCACCGCCACAGCCCGAAACTTGTTGACCCGCATCAGGTCGGCGATCCCGCGAGCGTCGTTCTTATCCGTCTTATTCCGAAATCCAGTCTTGAGCGCCGCGGCAGCGTGGGTGGCATCGATCACGATGACCGGCAGCTTGGCCTCGCCAAGCCCTCGGGCGATCCAGGCGGAGTTGATGCCGGCTTCGAGCCCAACCCGCTCCACATCCTTTCCGGATGCCCTGATTGTCGCGGCGATCGCCTCTGGCGTGCTCTCGACTGGGCGCTCGAGAAGCACCTGGCCCGCGGCATCCATGATGCACACAGCGGTGCGTGCGACCGAAACATCCAAACCAACGTAGAACATGCCTGCCTCCTGATCCGTGGCCATCAATGCCGGCACACAGCGTCAGGCGGCGGTGGCAAAAAATCCATCACAGGCTTGCTGGCCAGGATATCCCATCTTATTCAGCCGCTCGATCGGGTTGGTGCTGTGGATCTTCACCCGGTGCTGGACGGGGAGGTTCATGTAGGCCAGCACGTCGGTCTCGCTGTCGTCGATGAACGCGCCGAGCTTCGACCATTTGTCGCGGAGCTGGTCGGCGACGTGACGCATCGTCTGGGTGGCATTCGAGTGGTCCAGCTGGGTGAGGTAGCGCAGCACTGTCGCATAGTTGCCAGTGCAGCCCTTGACCCGGAGGTCGCGCAGGGTCTGGCGGCCGTTGCGCTGCCCCCTGTTCCAGCGTTCGATGATCCAGTCGCGCCACGGGTCCATGGAGCTGCGCCCGGCGTCGCAGCGACCCTTGCGCTCGGGGAACGCCTCGCTCTTGAGATGGCGGTAGGTGGTCGTGCACCCGATGCCGAGATGGCGGGCGATCCTCTCCCCCGGCCAGCCCCGGCGATGGAGGTCCCACACCTGCCGGTGCGTCGCCATACGCTGCTCTCGGCGAGCCGCAGCCATGGCCAGCGGTCGCTTCGGCGGTGGCAGCGGATCGGGCCGAACCGGGCCGCCCTTGGCCACTGCGTCCTGCTGCCGGGCCTGCTCGGCATCCCGCAGCTCTCGGACGTGACCGGTGAACGCCAGCTCCAGCGCCTCGGCCAGGTTCCGCAGCAGGTGAAAGCGGTCAGCGACCTGCACGGCGTCAGGCGCCCCGTTGCGGCTTCCCGCGGCATAAGCGCTGGCACGGTCACGGGAGATCACCTCGACGCCGGGGTGCTCGCGCAGCCAAGTGGCGAGCGTTTCGGCCTCGCGGTCGGGCAGCAGCGCCACCGGGCGGTGCCGGTCGAGGTCGACCAGCACTGTGCCGTAGGTGTGCCGCTTGCGCATTGCCCAGTCGTCCACGCCCAACGCCGCCGGCGTGGCGTTGGGCAGCACGGGCGTCCGCCGGACCAGGCGCAGCAGGGTGTTCGGACTCGTGGCCAGCTCCATGCTGCCGCTGAGGCGCGCACCGGCTGTGCCGCCAAGTGCCAGGCCCACGGCCGTCAGCCGCTCGGACAGCCGGGCTGTCTTGCGCGCCCAGGGCGCCGCGACGCCGGGCAGGCGTTCGGTGAAGATGCGGCGCTTGTACTTGGCGTTGTCGCAGAAGAGTTTCCGGACGCGGAGCTGGACGGCAACGGCATGCTCGCCCCAGGGCAGGTCGGCCAAGGCGCGCTCATACCAACTATGGGTCCGCCTGGCCCGCCGGCCGCAGAGCGGACACGGCGCCGGACGAGAGCTGGAGGTCAGGGTCAAGGTGATCGTCGGCGGGGCGTGCTCGGTGCTCCAAGTTTCGAGCCGGACCACAGCCGGGTCCGGCAACAAGCAGGAGATCAGGTTCACCCAGCTGATGTGGCGACGGCAGCATGATTACCAAAAGCGGCCAAGACCCCGTTGGCCTTCATTGTCCGTTCTCCTTGAACCGTGTAGGACCGGTGATGCGGTAGACCGCGTTTTCGACATCGGCAGCGACGTAGACGGTCCCGTCCCTGCCAATAGCGAGCCCGCCCGAGCGAGGATAAGGTGCGCGCAGGTAGCCCACTGGCAGGTTCCGGACGATCTCCGTACGGTCGCCCCTAGTGTCGATCAGGGTCACGGACCCCGCCTCCACGTCGAGTACCGCGACCGCGCCACCGGGCGCCAGAGACACCGCGCGGATCGTGCCGAGGTCGCGTGCAATCTCCGACACTTGGCCATCGGCCACCACGATTCTCAGGAGTCGGCCCGTTCCGCTCTCCGCCACGTAAACCATGCCGTTGCCGGCGTCGGCCAAGGCTGCCGGCAGAAGAAGCCCACCAGCCACGTCGCGACGATCATCGCCTCGCACTTGGACGATCCGCCCGGCGCCCGGCTCGGCCACGATCAGGCTGCCATCGTCCAACTCGATCGCGGCGGATGGCTGGTCGAACCCGCCTACGTCCCGGATGAACTGGCCGCGTACGTCGAACATCTGGACGACACCGAAGGCTTCGCCGGTGAGGACCACGTGATGCGGGCTGACGCTGATTGACGTCGGGAACTTCAGCGGTGTGGCAACCGCCCGCGCCTTATCGGAAACGGCACCGGTGCGCGGATCGACCACTCGGTAGGAGCAACTGTCAGCCAAATGGAGCCGCTCGCCCTCTGGACCGGATGACAGCGCCATGGCGCGGGGGAAACCAAGGCTACCCGCCACGACCGTGCGTACTGCGCCACTGCGGGGATCGACTTCGTGGACGCTGTTGTCCACCATGCTGCTGACATACAGCAGGTTGCCTGGACCGACCGCGAAATTGTCGGTGCCGGCCGCAAGCCGTGCAATCACACGGGAGGTCCATGACCCCTCTTGCTCGTCGAGTGCAAACAACTCGCCCGTCGCGTCATCCAGCACATAGAGCTGTTCGGCCGTGTCAAAGCGCACGGCCCCCGGCTTGCCGAAGCCTTCGGCAAGGATGGCCGTGTGCCCGCTCTCGGGATCGATGCGCACCACCTGCCCGCGCTCCCAGGAAGGCGCATAGATCATTCCGTCGGCGCCGAACTGAAACGCGTTCAGTCCGCCGGTGTGCTCCGCCACCAACCGCGGCGGCGCCGAGCCGACCAAGTCGACCTCCCAAAGTCCGTCGCCCAGGAAAACCTGGCCAACGAACAGGCGCTTGCCGTCCCGCGTGAGCGCGATCGAGTTTGCGCCCGGCAGGCCGGTTGCCAGTTCGCGCATGAAGCCGCCCGCCGTGCGCATCCGCACCGAGCCTTCGAGCACCGCGGTCCAGATCAGGTCACCCGCTATCGTGAAGACGAGGTCGTCCGACTCGCCCGCGAACGGGCTAACCACGGTCTCGATCGCGCCGGTTGCGAGGTCTAGCGCGAAGATGCTCTCACCCATCATGCTCGCCGCGTAAAGCCGGCCATCGGGGCCGAACGCGACCCCGTTGATGGTGTGAAAGCCGGATCCATCCACAATTCGCTCGATTAGATAGCCCGGCTCGGCATCCGGTATCCGCGCGTTCTTAGTGACCATTGTTGGTCTCCTGAGCCAAAAAGCCGAGCAGCGCGCGGGCGATCTCGACGGTTTGCTCCTCCATGGCGTCGCCATACGTCTGCAAGCCGGTTTCGCTGATCGAGCGCCGTACCGCGGCTGCTGCCGTCATGGCTTGCGGCGAGATCGAATAGGTACAGGTCTGCTCCTCGTAGCACGATTTCGCGCCAAGTTCCGCACTCTCGACGCATCCTCTTCTCGAGTTCAGCAGGGCTGCCATGGAGAATTCCAATCCGTTCATCAGGTCGAGCCACGACCGCCACTCGCCCAGAGCCTGCCATGAACCAGTTCCGTTGAGATTTGGTACGCCGTTATCGCGCTCTCATTTGCTCCCAGTCTCCTTCACCGCCGCTGAAATCCCAGCCTGGAAATGAGCAACTAGTTCCTCCATGGTTGCCTCTTGTCTATCGACGGCGACTGTCCCTCCCGCTAGCACAATCCTCACGTCTGTAATGCCGATGAAGGCAAATATCTGTTTGAGATAGCTACTAGCGACGTTGTAAGACTCGTTTGGAGATCCGGGCGTGTAGACGCCCGCAGAAGCCAAAATGACCGTGAGTTTCTTCCCCTTGAGCAAACCCTCGTAGCTTGGGCTGACCGTCACCCCAACCCGCACGACATGATCGATATAGGCTTTTAGAATCGCTGGGATTGAGTGGTTATACAAGGAAGTGCCGAGCACGATGTGATCGGCGGCGAAAAGCTCCGGTATCAATTGATTTGAAACCCTGAGAGCGTCGCGCATTGCCGGGGAATGAAGATCGTCGGGTGTATGAGAGCCGACGATCCACGGTAAGTCCACGAACGGCAGATGTGTCTGCGTCAGATCACGATCGACAACGGCGCCTTGAGGGTTTGCCTCCCGCCATCCCGATATAAACATGCCGGTGAGCTTGCGGGAAACCGAAGCCTCGCCGCGGGGGCTAGAGTAAATCGCCAGGAGATTGGACATAGGAGATCCTTCCTCGCTTCAGGGAAGCATTTGACGTTTCGAGGGGCAGTTGACTTCGAACTATGACGTCTTCGTCTCATGCATGACCAGAAGGGTCGAAAGACCCTTTGCGAACGATTCCGCATCTTTTCGAACAGCTTCGTTCTCGGGAGACTTCATCGCTTTCTCAAAGCTTGCCTGGTCGGCGTACGTCATTTCGTTCATCAGAAAGTAGGGTGCATCGCCTGCCGCAGAGCTGGTGATCTCACGGACGGACATATGTTCTAGATAGGGAATTTTCTCGACCAGCGGCACGTGCTTCTCATAATAATACTTCCGGAATTCTTCTGTATTCTCTGGCTTGGTGCACAATACGACCACCTTGATACTCATCACATCTTCTCCGAAGCGTTTTACTAATGATCAGTGTCCGTCTCGCAATGTTGGGTGAGGTCGCCATGCAAGACAACGAACTCGACCCGTAGCTAGCCTCCAATCGTGAGTTGGACATCTTAAGCCCGTGACGTAAGCTATGAGCCAAGACGTACTAACACCCGATGATGCGCGCAAGTATGGATTTGAAAGTAACCAAGGTGCTCCAAGGTAACCATTGAGAAAGCAGGCACCATGACGGCCGTCCCGACCCGAAAGAATACTTCCCCAGTCGTTTCGCCGGACCCTGACCTTCGGCAGGCATTTCCGACGGATTGCCCGCTACGGGAGATACTGAACCGCGTTGGGGACCAATGGAGTTTTCTGACTATCGCGGTGCTTGAAACCGGTCAGTGCCGATTTGGTGAACTCAGGCATAGGATCGGCAATATATCGCCGCGCGTCTTGACGCAGACGCTTCGCAACCTCGAATTCGATGGCCTGATACACCGTGAGCCCTACGCCACTATTCCACCCCGCGTCGACTACTCCATCACCGAATTGGGGCTGTCACTCGCTCAGGCCATGAAGCCCTTGATCAATTGGGCAAACGAACACGAAGAAATTTACGCGCGACGCCATGTAACGTCGAAAGGTAGATAGATTCTGATCGCCCCTGGCAAAGACATTGAGTTGATCTGAAACGACACTTGTATATCGAGTATCTGTGTAAGCTTAGTTCATAGTCTACAAAGACCGCGAGTCCGGCCGTTTGTTTATTTACGGCCAACAGGATCTATTGAGGAGATCGAACAACAGGCTAATCGTCGTTTCGATACTGCCCAACCCCTTCGACCCGCTCGCGCGCTCGCACAGTTCCAGATCAATCGCGCCGTGCAGGGCGGCATAGATCAAATCAGTCAGGCGCACAGCGTCCACTCCGGGCAGGATGCCGTCCTGCTTGATTAGCCTCCACCGGGTGATCCGGATGAAATCTTAGTTCAGCATGATGCCGAGGGCCGGGCTGATCCGGCCGGAGCTAGCGGAGCTGCGGGCAATGGCGCCTTGGACAGGATGACCTCGGGTGCCGGAGGCCGGTACCCGGCGGCCACCGAATTCGCTACTGGCGCGAGGGCTGATAGAACAGTCTTGATGAAGCGCTAGGGCCGGCAGCCGGCCAACATCATGTCGATGATCCCATTCACCCAGCTGCGGTCGAACCGTTGCCCTAGCATCAAACGGAGGTAAAGCGCGCCGAAGGCACAATCCAGCACGCGTTCCGGGTCGAGGTCGGCCCGGAACTCACCATGGTCAATCCCTGCCTGGATCAGGGCCCTGCCTTCCTTGCGCAGCGGCGTGGCATAGCTTTCCCGGAACTGGTCTGCCACGGCATAGTCGCGTTGGCCTTCTGCCAGGATGGAGCCCACAATGCGTCCGCCGGGACCGCTGAACATCAACGCATTGGAATGTAATAATTCGCGAAGGTCGTTCTCGGCGCAGTCGGTCTTTGCGAAGCTGATCTGGGGTTTGACGGCTGCCAGAAAGCTTTCGACTGCCAACTGACCTTTGTTCGACCACCATCGGTAGATCGTCGTTCTTGCCACGCCGGCGCGGGATGCGACGGCGTCGATGGTGAAAGCAGCAAGGCCCTTTTCCACCAGGATGTCATAGGCGGCATCCAGCACGACCTGATGAGAGGCCTCGCTGCGGGGCCTACCGCTTGGTCGGACCACAGTCTCGTTCATCGCTGCTCCTCTGCTGCATGGCTAAATACAATACACACTGTCTGGTGCCTTATCTAATTACGGTCGTCTTGTAACGCTAGGTCTTTGCCTCACATACCGCTCCACGCTGTATCGTAAGGTAAGTCCATGAGCCAGTCCGCCCTTAGCTCTCGCGCGATTACCGACCTGCCTTCGCAGCAATCGCCTCCGGTGAGGCCAGTTCGACGCTGGCCTGTCAAACACTTGGCCTTCGGCGCGTTGGCGTTGCTAGGGATAGGGTTCGGCACGCGGTACGGCGTGCAGTATTGGCAGGTCGGCCGGTTCAACGTGTCGACAGATGACGCGTACGTGCAAGCCGACAACACCCTGATCGCTCCCCGTGTGGCCGGCTACCTGTCGGACGTGCTCGTGACGGACAACCAGCACGTTCAGGCGGGCCAAGCCTTGGCGAAGATCGACAATCGGGATTTCAAGACCGCGTTGAACCAAGCCATCGCGGACCGGCAAACCGCTGAAAGCGAGGTAGCCAGCATCAAAGCGCAGTTGGCCCTCCAACAGACCGCGATCGAGCAGGCCGGTGAACAAGTGGCCTCTTCCGGCGCCGGCTACCACTTCGCCCAGCAAGAGCAGGAGCGGTATGGCTCGCTGGCCCGGACCGGCAATGGAACGGTGCAGGATATGCAGCGCACCACATCCGAGTTGTTGCAAGGGGGGGTGGCCGTCCAGCACGCACGCTCGGCGTTTACGGCGGCGCAGCAGCAAGTGGACGTGCTGAAGGCCGCCGTCACCAAATCCGACGCCCAATTGGCGCATTACGCGGCGGCCGAAGATCAGGCGCAGCTGAACCTGGGATACACGGTGATTACCGCACCGATGGAAGGCATGATCGGCGCGCGTAGCCTCCGGGTGGGCCAATATGTCCAGGGCGGCACCCAGCTCATGGCAGTGGTGCCGCTTGATGCCGTCTATGTCGTAGCAAACTACAAGGAAACCCAGCTGACGGATGTGAAACCCGGGCAGCGTGTGACCATCCAGGTCGACACCTATCCAGGGGTAGTTGTGAACGGCCGGGTCGACAGCGTCTCGCCGGCAACCGGACTACAGTTCGCCTTGCTGCCGCCGGACAATGCCACGGGCAACTTTACCAAGATCGTGCAGCGCCTGCCGGTGAAGATCGTGCTGGACCGCAATGCCACGGTAGACGGGCTACTGCGGCCAGGCATGTCGGTGGAGCCTACCATTCATACCCATGACATGCTGGGCGACAAGGAATGACCCGGCTCGCAGGCACGACGGGTGTGGCGACACTGGAGGAAGCTCCATCAGAGACGGTCTCGGTCAAGACTTGGCTGGCTGTGTGCGGCTCGATGATCGGCGCCTTCATGGCGATCCTGAACATCCAAATCACCAATGCCTCGCTACCGGACATCCAAGGTGCGATCGGCGCCGGCCTCGACGATGGAGGCTGGATTTCCACCTCCTACTTGGTGGCGGAGATCGTGGTCATTCCGCTGACCGGCTTCTTGATGCCGGTGTTCTCGCTGCGGAAATACCTCCTGGTCAACACGGTCCTGTTCCTGGCGTTCTCGGTGTCCTGCGCCTTCGCGCACAATCTCGGGCAGATGATCGTGCTGCGGGCGTTGCAGGGGTTCTTCGGCGGGGTGCTGATCCCGCTCGCGTTCACCATCGCGCTCACCATGCTGCCCCGCGCGAAGCAGCCGATTGGCTTGGCGCTGTTCGCGGTGTCCGCCACCTTCGCCCCCGCAATCGGCCCCACCATCGGCGGCTACCTGACGGAGACCTACGGATGGCAGTACATCTTCTACGTCAACCTGCTGCCCGGTGCGTTCATGCTGGCAGCGCTTGCCATCTCCTTGCCTCCGGCGCCGATGCAGCTTCGCCTGCTACGCGACGGGGACTGGCCGGGCATCGCCACCCTGGCGATCGGCCTCACCTGCCTGCAGACCTTGCTGGAGGAAGGCAACAAGGACGATTGGTTCGGCTCGACCTTCATCGTCTGGCTGACCGTCGTGGCAGTGATGGCGTTTGCGCTGTTCTTCTGGATTGAACTGACGACGAAGAAGCCTCTGCTCAACCTGAGCCTGCTCGCGCGGCGCAATTTTGGGCTGGGTAGCCTGGCAAACGTCATCCTTGGGATGGCACTGTATGGCTCGGTCTACCTGCTCCCGGTGTACCTCTCGCAGACTCAGGGCTACAATTCGGAGCAGGTCGGCCTGGTGTTGGCTTGGACCGGGCTGCCGCAACTGGTGCTGATCCCCTTCGTGCCGTTCCTGATGCGGCGGTTCGACACGCGGCTGCTGGTTGCTGCCGGGTTCGGCCTGTTCGCAGCCAGTTGCTTCATGAACACGGTCATCTCGCCCGACTACTCCGGACCGCAACTGCTTCTGCCAAACATCGTTCGCGCGATCGGCCAGGCGCTTGTGCTGGCGCCGCTCTCGGTCCTGGCCACGGGAGGGATCGAACGGGAGAATGCCGGCTCCGCCTCCGCTCTGTTCAACATGATGCGCAACCTTGGCGGGTCGGTCGGCATTGCCGCGCTACAGACGTTCGTGATCAAGCGGGAGCAGTTCCACTCCAACGTCATGACCACCCACGTCTCCCTGCTCGATCCGGCAACCCAGCTGCGGATAGCCCAATTACAGCGTTATTTCCTGGCAAATGGCGTGAACGACGCGGCGACCGCCTGGCATAGTGCCGTGGTGCAGATCGGGCGGACGGTGCAGGCACAGGCTTACCTGCTCGCTTACAGCGATGCGTTCTACGTCATGGGCGCTGCCCTCGTATTAGCGCTGCTGACCGCCTTTCTCATGGGCAAATCGAGCGGAGGCGGAGCAGGTGCTCACTGACCGTATTGGCTGAGGCAGCCACTGCTATCTGAATGCCCCGTTTCCGACGCCATCGATGGGTGGACAGCATCGTCAGCCCGCTTCGAACAATCATTTGTCAGGAGATTAACATGGCTCGAGTGCCGCTTGTCCGCGTTGAGCACATGACGCCCGAACAGAAGGCCCAATATGACCGGTTCCCCTCCAACCTCACGCGCGGCCTTCTGCTGGCCGAGCAGCGGCTTGCGGGCGCGCTTCCGGCCACGGCCAATGCGTTGCGGACTTCGGGCCTCGATCCGAAACTCCGGGAGGGCATTATTTTGCGCGTCGCAGCACTTTGCGACAGTCCGTTCGAGACGATGCAGCACCTTGGGCAAGCCGCGAAGACCGGGTGGACCGACGCCGAAATCGAAGCGATCCAGAAAGGCGATCGCTCGGGCCGTCTCGAATCTTTCACCCCTATACTCGCCTTCGTCGACGAATGCGTCGCCAACGTCCGGGTGTCCGATGCGACCTTGGCGGAGGTCGCCTGCTTGCTCTCCCCCCAGGACATTACAACGGTGCTGATCCTGATCGGCCACTACATGACAGTTGCCCGCATCGTCGCCAACCTTGGAATCGAACTCGATCCAGCGCCCAGCGCCTGGGACAGGGAACATTAATGTCCATGATCACAGCCACAACGCCACGGTCGATCAATTCGATCCGCACTGGCCCCCGAGGTGCCTCACCGGTTGTCCTCGTGCACCCGGTCGGGCTCGACCTGACCTATTGGGCCGCGCAGGTCGAGGCGCTCTGCGACGCGCATGATGTGATCGCGTTCGACTTGCCGGGGCACGGTTCCACCCCGGGCAGTCCGGATGACTGGACGCTCGACAAAGCTGCGGCGGTGCTGGCGCAGGTCATCCGTTCCACGGGCAGCGAAGCGGCACACCTTGTCGGGCTGTCCGTCGGCGGTATGATTGCCCAGGCTCTCACCTTGGCTGAGCCAGCGCTGGTCCATTCGCTGACCCTGATCGACACGGCCGCCGCCTTTCCCGAGGAGGGTCGCTCGGGCATGCGAGCCCGCGCTGCCATGGCACGGGAGGGCGGGATGCAGGCGGTCCTGCCGTCCACCCTCCAACGCTGGTTCACGCCCGAGACGGTGACGCGGCGCCCAGACTTGATCGACCGAGTTTCCAAGACGCTACTGGTAAACGACAAGCTGGTCCATGCCGCGATGTGGGACATGATATCCGGCCTCGACTTGGTCTCCGAGTTGCACAAAGTGTCCTGCCCGACTCTGATCCTTGTCGGAGAGCATGATCCAAGCTCTCCGCCCGCCGCCGCGCACATCTTGCAAGACAACATTGCCGGCGCCGAAATGCACGTGATCCCCGACGCGTCGCACATGGCACCGCTGGAGAAGCCGGACGTGATCAATCGCCATATCGAGCGATTCCTCGTCAAGTTCGCGTCCCGGTAATCCGCCGCCGGAGCTACAGCCGCCACCACACTATCATGATTGGAACTTACCCATGCTCAAAGATCCGCGCACGCTCTACCCGCAACCACCCTATCCAGGAAAGCAGCAGCAGGCTGCACCGGCCCTGTCGTCCCAGATGGACCCGCAGCCGGATTGTGGGGAAGAGAGTTATGTTGGCAGGAATGCGCTTTCCGGTCGCGTGGCGCTCATCACCGGCGCTGACTCCGGCATCGGCCGCGCAGTCGCGATCGCCTTCGCACGGGAAGGGGCGGACATAGCGCTGTCCTATTTGCCGGAGGAGCAAGGCGACGCCGAGTTGACGGCACGTTGGGTGACGAAGGCCGGACGCCGGGCTTTGCTGCTGCCCGGCGATCTCCAATCCGAAACTCATTGCCAAGAGTTGGTGGCGCAGACAGTCGAGCAACTCGGTTCGCTCGACATCCTGATCAACAACGCCTCGACCGAGGTGGTCAATAAGGTAATCACCGACGTCACGGCCGAACAGTTGGAGCGGTCCTTCCGCACCAACGTGTTCGCGATGTTCCACCTGGCCATCGCAGCCGTGCCGCACATGAAGCCGGGTGCTGCGATCGTGAACACGACCAGCGTGCAGTCGAAGGCGGGGATGAAGTCCGCCCTGGTGTATGCTTCCACCAAAGGGGCCATCGCGACATTTACGATCGCCTTGTCCAACCTCCTGGCGCCAGAGGGCATCCGGGTGAACTGCGTGGCGCCGGGACCGATCTGGACGCCGATCCAGCCGGCGACAAAGACGCCGGAAGAGTTGGCCGAGCTCGGCAAGGTGGCCCCGCTGGCACGAGCCGGTCAACCGGCCGAGCTGGCCCCTGCCTACGTGCTGCTTGCCTCGGATGCTGGCAGCTACATGACGGGGGCACTGGTTCCAGTCACGGGCGGAACGCCCATGTTTTGACCGGCGTCAAGAAACAAGGATTACCGATGGACGACCTACCGCGTCGCTTCGCCGCCGCCGAGGGGCGCGCCGCCGCCCCGTTGCGGGACTATGCCGCGTTGGGCGACGGGCGCTCGGTGGCGCTCGTGGCACTGGATGGCGTCATCGATTGGTGGTGCGTGCCGGACATCGACTCGCAACCGCTGTGCGACACGCTGCTCGATCCGGCGAGCGGCGGGTCATTCACCGTTCAGCCGACCGGGGCATTCCGTGCCGAGCGGCGCTACCGGCAGGACAGCAACGTGCTAGAGACGGTTTTCACCACCGATGGCGGGGTGGTCCGGCTGACGGAGTCGCTGAACAGCACGCTGGCAGGACGGTTGCCGTGGTGCGAGCTGGCGCGCCGGGTCGAAGTCGTCTCCGGAGTGGTCGCCATGCGGGTCCGCTTGGTGCTTGGTACCCGCGGCGACACGGTCTCGCCCTGGCTGGAGCCGAACCCGAATGGATGCGTGTTCCATGCTGGTCCCGTGCTGGGTTTGCTCCGCTGTTCACCCAACCTGCGGACGATCCAGGAAGACGACCGGGTTGTGGTCGCGGAGGGAAACCTGCACGCCGGTGAGCATGCCCTGGTCGCGATCATCGCCGGCGAGCGCCAACCCCTGTGCGTGCCTGCCCATACCGAAATCGATCGACGGATCGACGTAACGGACCATGCGTGGCGCACTTGGGCGGAAGGCCTTGGCTATGACGGGCCTTACCAGGCTGCGGTGCGGCGCAGCGGGCTTGCGCTCAAGCTGCTGCTATTCTCGCCCACGGGCGCCATCGCGGCGGCGGCCACGACCTCGCTGCCGGAGCGCATTGGCGGCAAGGAGAACTGGGATTACCGCTACGCCTGGGTGCGGGATGCGGCCTATACGCTCACCGCCTTCATGCGACTGGGCGTGCTGCCGGAAAGCCAGGCTGCCTTTCAATGGCTGATCCACCGGCTCGGCGAGACGGGCGCGAAGGTCTGCTTCAGGCTTGATGGCGGGGAGGTGCCGCCTGTGGCCGAGCTGGACCTGCCGGGCTACCGTGGATCGAAGCCTGTGGTCACCGGTAACGCTGCCGCCAAACAGCATCAGCACGGGATTTACGGCGACATTTTCCAGGCGGCGTTCAGTTTCGTCCAATCCGGCAACATCCTGGATGCCGGCACGGCCGCCATCCTGGCTGGGCTCGCCGAGGATTGCGCAGACCGGTGGCGCACCAAGGACGCCGGCATCTGGGAGCTTGAGGAGCCGCAGCACTATACCATGTCAAAGATCAGTTGCTGGCAAGCGCTGACACGGGCGGTCCAGCTGGCGGAACACCAGCACCTGCCCTCCACCTGCATGGCGCGCTGGATACGCGAGCGCGACCGGGTGGCGGCATGGGTGGAGGAGCACTGCTGGTCAGAGGTGAAGCAGGCTTACACGTTCTACGCCCACGACGAGATGATCGACGCGTCCCTGGTGCTGGCTGTCCCGTTCGGGTTCAGCAACAAGGACCGGCTTTTCTCCACGATGACGGCGATCCGCCAGGAACTGGGTCGGCCCAATAGCCCGTGGCTGTACCGTTACAGCGGCGCCGAGCGGAAGGAAGGCTGCTTCGTGGCGTGCACGTTCTGGCTCGTAGAGGCGTACGCGACGTTGGGCCGGCGCGACGAGGCTGTGACGCTGATGGATGCAGCGCTCGCGGAGTTGCCAAGTGGAGGCATCCTGAGCGAAATGATCGATCCCGAGACTGGAGAATTCCTCGGAAATCTGCCTCAAGGTTTAAGCCATCTCGCACTCATTCACGCCGCGCTCTCGCTTGAGCCGGATGGACCGAACTTTCCAAATGCTGTTCTGCGGTGATTGATGTTGACGCCGTTCGCGGCGAGAGACTTGTTGAAATTGTGAAAGCATCAGTCGCTGGACCAATGGTCCTACCGATTTGAACGCCCTACGTGTTGTTGAGACCGGAGCTGGCCTGCTCATCGTCGGAACCATCATGTTCGATGTGTTCCGCAGTGTGGTCGTGCCGCGCGCAACCGGACGGACGTTGCGCCTCGGACCGTTGATCGGCGATGCCCTGCTCCGCCTGACGCTCCGGTTCACGGGCCGCCACGCCCCAGGCCCCCGTCACGAAGTGCTGGGGTCGGTAGGGCCGGTGGTCCTCTTACTGCAGGCGATGACATGGTTCTTCCTGCTGACCGTCGGCTTCGCGCTGGCCATGCATGCCTTGCCCCAGGGGTTCGTACCCCCGCTCACTCTGACCGACGCTGCCTATGCCTCGGCCAGCTCATTCTTTACCCTGGGCGTCACCGGCCACGACGTGGTGAGCGCCTGGGCGCGCACCCTCGTCATCAGTGCCGCTCTGTGCGGTTTTGCACTCGTTCCCTTGGTGGTGACGTTCCTGCTCAACATCCAGGCCGCGCTCACGACGCGCGAGCAGCTGGTTCTCCGCATCGGCAAGCAGGACCGGACGCCTCCCACCGACCTTGACATTTTGCAGCGATTCGAGCGATTCGGAGTGAGCCGTGACGCAGCACTCGAGCATCTCTTCGAGGACTGGGCCGATTGGTCGGCGCATGTGCTTCTGACGCACCGGGCGTTCCCGGTCCTGGCATACTTCCGGTCCACGGACCAGGAATGCGACTGGTTGGCGGCGCTTGGCGCCGTCTTGGATGCTGCTTCCCTGCTCGCGACCCTCAAGCGGGGCCCAGCCACCGAGCATGCGGTGTTGTGTCACGGCATAGGCAGCCGGTTAGCGATGGAGCTGGCCAGCACTTTCCGCTGTGCCTCGGGATACGAGCCTCACCTCACGCAGTGCCGCTTCGATATGATGTGCGCCCGTTTGCAACGGTCTGCCGCGAGCAATGCCGGGACACCGAGTTCCCTGGCTGTGCTCAACGGGATGAGGGATGCATACGCGCCCGCGATCAACGCCCTCTGCCGGCATTTTGGAGTGAAACGGGCAGTGCAGGCATCCTGCTACAACACCGAGGTGTCTCCCGACATCTAGGTGTTTGGTCCCGGGATGAGGTGACGTGGGTTTAGTTTGAAGATACCGGGC